>JBBFLY010000029.1:0-34382 GCA_037478855.1 Acidimicrobiales bacterium
GGTGCTCGACATGGCCGCCGCCGCGGGGGTCGACGACGTGCACCTGATCGCTGCGCTGGCCCTGCACCGGCGAATGACCGAATCGGAGCTGCGCCACGCGGTGGGTGACCGGGTCTACGACGCCTTCGCCCCCCACGGGCTGCTCTACAACCACGATGCGGAGGATCCGGAGAACCTCGCCTACCTCGGGACCACCGACAAGGGCGAGGAGGTCGAGATCAACAAGCGGGCCGCGGAGAGCGACCTGCTGGTGTACGTGAACATCAACATCGTCTCAATGGACGGCGGCTGGAAGAGCACCGCGACCGGGCTGGCGAGCTATCGCAGCCTCCGCCACCACCACAACGTCCGCACCCTGCAGCACAGCCGCTCGTTCATGGATCGGCACCGCAGCGAGCTGCACTCGTCGAACTGGCGGATGGGGAAGGTGATCCGGGACGCCGGCGTGAAGATCTTCCAGATCGAGACGACGATCAACAACGACGTCTTCGGCACGGAAGGTCCGATGAGTGTGCTCCAGAAGCGGGAGTGGGAGTGGACGGCGCGAGACCGCTTCACCTTCCTCGCCATGCAGAAGGGCCTCGAGCGGCTGCCGTCCCGCACCCGGCGCCAGATCTTCCAGTCCTGGAAGGCCCCGCACGCCATGACCTCCGTGCAGGCGGGTGAGGTGGAGGCGGTGCACGAGGTCACCACCGAGCACGTCTACCGGCAGCACCTGGTCCCCGTCGAGGGCCAGACCGACATCCTCACGATGGGTCTGCCCTACATCTGCCCCTACAACGTGAACTCCATCATGAACCCGATCCTGGTCATGTGCCTGGGGCTCGGGTACTTCTTCAACCTCTACCGGGGTCGTCCACTGGTGCGTGAGGGCGGGGTGCTGATCATGAGCCACCCCACACCCTGGGAGTTTCATCCGGTGCACCACCCGAGCTACATCGACTTCTTCGAGCAGGTGCTGGCTGAGACCACCGATCCGGTGGAGATCGAGGCGCGCTACGAGAAGCAGTACGCCGAGGACGAGTGGTACCGGCACCTGTACCGCACGTCGTACGCCTACCACGGGGTGCACCCCTTCTACATGTGGTACTGGGGCAGCCACGCCCTCCAGCACCTCGGGCAGGTGATCATCGTCGGGGGCGATCCGAGGGCGGTGCGCCGTCTCGGCTTCCGTCCCGCGTCGACCATGCAGGACGCGCTCGAGATGGCCAGCGACGTGGTCGGTCGCGACGCCACCATCACCCACATCCACAACCCGCCGATCCTCATGGCGGACGTGACCTGAGATGGCCGACGCCCAACGTCCGAGGCCCGCGTCGATGCCGGTCACCAGGGACAAGCTGGCCAAGCGCCTGCCGGTGAACGCGGGTGCGGTGGCCAAGCTGGCCCGTCCCGGTTCGTCGGCGCTGCTCCGCAAGCTCCCCTTCCCGCTCGCACCCCCGAGCGTGCCAGCCAGCGTGGAGCCACCGAAGGTGCCCAGCCGGGTCGGCGCCAACTACGACACCGACTGGGCGCGGTCGTATCCCGCCCGCGCCGCTCGGGTGCTGTTGGTCGAGGGGCTCGTGCGACCGGCGATGGAGGTCCTGGCCCGACCGCAGGTCCGGGGACTCGATCGCCTCGGCTCCCTTGATGGCCCGGCGGTGTTCGCCGCCAACCACCACAGCCACGTCGACACGCCGCTGCTGCTGGCGGTCATCCCCGAACCGTGGCGTCACCACCTGTTCATCGGCGCCGCGGCTGACTACTTCTTCACCAACCGGATCACGAGCGCTCTCTCCGCGCTGGTCATCGGGGCCATCCCGATCGAGCGCACGAAGGTGAGCCGGACCTCCGCGCAGCAGGCGGCCGAGCTGATCAACGACGGTTGGAGCATGCTGATCTTCCCCGAGGGTGGGCGCAGCCCCGACGGTTGGGGACAGGCCTTCCGGGGTGGCGCCGCCTACCTGTCGCTGCGCTGCGGTGTGCCGGTGGTGCCGGTGCACGTGGAGGGCACCGGGCGCATCCTGCGGAAGGGCTCGACGGTGCTGCGCCCCTCACCCACCAAGGTCACCTTCGGCTGGCCCCTGTGGCCCGCTGAGGATGAGGACTCACGCGCCTTCGCGGTCCGCATCGAGCAGGCCGTCGCGGAGCTGGCCGACGAGGCCGCGACGGACTGGTGGCAGGCTCGCCGCCGCGCCCACGCGGGAGCCACGCCGTCGCTGCAGGGCCCAGCGGTCGGCGCGTGGCGCCGTGCGTGGGCCCTCGGCGATCGCGGCCCCCGACGCCGGCAGCGGCTGAGCTGGCCCGACCTGGGCTGAGCGCCGCGAACTGCGCCCCGTCTATCAGCCGCCGGCGTCGGTCGCACCGAGGCACTTGGCGGCCACGTCAGCGAAGATCCGCTGCTCGTCGCCCTGCAGCGCGTCGGGGCCCTCTCGCTCGAGCTTCGCGAAGTCGAGCCGGTCGTTCGCTTCGTCGTACACGCACTCTGCGAGCGATCTGCTCAGACCCGCGTTCTGGAGCTCCTGCACGATCTCGTCTCGGTTCGGCCCGCTCTTCGATGACGACCCGCATGCGCTCAGCACGCCGAGCGCGACGAGCACGGCCAGACCGCGCCATGACCTCAAGCCTCGCATGATCCCCCTCCTCCTCCGTACGAGCGACACAGGCTAACCCCCGAGCGTCGGCAGCCAGGCCGGCATCGGAGGGGCCGCACCGCCGCTCCCGCCGACACGGCCAGCGATGACACCTCGGGCAGCCACGAGTGGAACCCCCCACCGCCGATGGCATGGCGAGCGGTACATTCTGATCAGCCACGTCGGGGCACACGGGCAACGGCGCCACCTCCTCCCGCGCAGCGAGGCCCAGTGCAGCGAAGCACTGCGCCGCAGCCGAGCAGACGGCATCGGGGCCGACGGACGCTGCGACGGAGCCACCCCGATCGTCCGGCCGCACCCCCAGCACCCCGTCGCGCGCGAAGGATGTGAACCATGCGAGAGCTCGATGCCTGCGGCATCGGATTCGTCGCCGATGCCCGGGGCCGATCCGACCGTTCCATCGTCGAGGCCGGCCTCTCCGGACTGGCCCGGATGCGACATCGCGGCGCAGTGGCCGCGGACGCGCGCACCTCGGACGGAACCGGTGTGCTCGCGGCCATTCCACCGGCGCTGTTCGGCGACGACCGGGGCGTGCTGGTGCTGTTCTGCCGCGGCGACGAGCCGCACCGGGCGGTGGAGCAGGCCGCCCGCGAGGAGGGACTCGCCGTCGTCGGCTGGCGCGTCCCGCCGACGGACGACTCGGTGCTGGGCGAGACGGCACGCGCCACCCGCCCCGAGATCCTCCACGCGATGTTCGAGCCTGCACCCGGCTCCGAGACCGCGAGGGACGTGGCGAGCCTCGAACGAGCGGCCTTCCGGTTCCGGCGGCGCATCGAGCGCATCGTGCCCGACGTCTACGTCGTGTCGTGCTCGTTCCGCACCATCGTCTACAAGGGGCTCATCGCCGGCGACCGGCTGTCCGACTTCTACCTCGACCTGCACGACGACCGGTTCAGCTCGCCGTTCGTCATCTTCCACCAACGGTTCTCGACCAACACGCTCCCAACCTGGGAGCGGGCTCAGCCGTTCCGCCTGCTCTGCCACAACGGTGAGATCAACACGATCCAGGGCAACGAGCTGCGCATGCGGGGTCGGGGACGCCTCGGCACCGAAGCGGTGGGGCTGGGCGACGAGGAGCTGTTCCTGCCGGTCCTCGACGAGTCCGGCTCGGACTCCGCGAAGCTCGACGAGGCGGCGGAGCTGCTCGTGCGTGGCGGTCGCCACATCTGCCACGCCATGGCGATGCTGGTGCCCGAGGCGTGGGAGGAGACCCGCGACCTCGACCCGGAGGTGCGCGGCTTCTACGAGTACCACTCAGCGCTGATCGAGCCGTGGGACGGCCCAGCAGGGGTGATCTTCACCGACGGCATCGGCGTCGGAGCGCTGCTCGACCGCAACGGCCTGCGACCCCTGCGCTATGAGGTCAGCGAAGACGGCCTCGTGGTCTGCGCGTCGGAGGTCGGCGCGGTCGACCTCAGCGGCCGGGGTGCGGTGGAGCGCGGGCGACTGGGACCCGGGCACATGCTGTTCGTCACCCCCGAGCACGGAGTGGTGCGCAACCGGGCACTCAAGCACGCCATCGCCCGCAACGCCCCCTACGCGCAGTGGGCGGCGGAGGGCTTCCGTCCCCTCCGCGCCGGTGGACCGTTGGTCGAACCGCTCCCCGACCTCACCCGGCGACAGGCGGCGCACGGATACACCAAGGAGGAGCTGGCGATGGTGCTCAAGCCGATGGCGCAGGAGGGGCACGAACCCACCTTCGCCATGGGCGACGACTCGCCGCTGCCTCCGATCGCGGGCCGACCCCGCCCCATCCACCACTACCTCAGGCAGCGTTTCGCCCAGGTGACGAACCCTCCGATCGACCCGCTGCGCGAGCGGCTGGTGATGAGCCTGCGGGTGCTGCTCGGCCCCCGCAGCCCACTGCTCGAGGAGCGCCCGGAGGCGGCACGTCTGCTCGCCCTCGACTCGTTCTTCCTGTTCCCGTCAGCGATCGAGTGGCTTCACGACCCCGAGCGGAACCCCTTCACCACCGCGGTGCTCGACGCGACCTTCCCCGTGGCCGACGGACCTGCGGGTCTCGAGGCCGGCGTGCGTCGTCTGGCCGACCGCGCCGCGGAGGCGGTCGGGGAGGGGGCGGGCGTCCTGATCATCGATCAGGACCGCGTCGGCCCCGATCGGGCGCCGATCCCGTCACTGCTCGCCTGCGGCGCGGTGCAGCACCGCCTGACTGCTGAGCGTCGGCGCGCCGACACCAGCATCGTGGTCATCGCCGACGACGCACGCGACGTGCACGCCGTCGCCACCCTGCTCGGCTACGGGGCGGACGCGGTCTGCCCTCGTCTCGCTCTCGCCACCGTGGCCGCCGAGGCCGACGCCGACGAGAGCGGGTCACTGGTCAGCTCCGAGGCCCAGGAGCGCCTTCGCGCCTCCCTGGAGGCCGGAGTGCTGAAGATCCTCTCGAAGATGGGCATCAGCACGGTCGAGTCCTACCGGGGCGCGCAGATCTTCGAGGTGCTCGGGCTCGGCCCGGAGGTGGTCGACCTGTGCATGCGGGGCACCCCGTCGGTCGTCGGGGGGATCGGCTGGGCGGAGCTGGGGCGCGACGTGCTGGCGATGCACGCCGCCGGGTACGGGACCGAGCACGTCGAGCTCGACTCCCCCGGCTTCTTCCGGGTCCGCAAGGGCGGCGAGCCGCACGCCCACTCCAAGGAGGTGGTGCAGGCCCTCAACGACCTGACGCTCGTGCAGGAGACACCGCCGATCGCCCAGTCCGACCCCCTCGTGGCGGACATGGCCGCGGCGCACCTGCTCCAGCGAGCCATCCGGGGGGAGGACTACGACCTCTACGAGCGCTTCGCCCGCCTGGTCGACGAACGCCGACCGCTCGAGCTGCACGACCTGCTGGAGGTGGTCCCCGCCGGTGAGCCGGTGCCCCTCGAGGAGGTCGAACCCGCCTCGGAGATCGTCCGTCGGTTCTCGACGGGGGCGATGTCGCACGGCGCGCTCTCGAAGGAAGCCCACGAGACCCTCGCCCAAGCGATGAACCTCATCGGGGCGCGCTCCAACTGCGGTGAGGGCGGCGAGGACCCCGAGCGCTTCCGCACCCGAGGTCTGGGGCGCCTGGACCGGAACTCGCGCATCAAGCAGGTGGCATCCGGGCGCTTCGGGGTCACACCCGAGTACCTGGCGTTCGCCGACGAGCTGCAGATCAAGATCGCCCAAGGCTCCAAGCCCGGTGAGGGCGGTCAGCTGCCCGGCCACAAGGTGACGCCGGAGATCGCCCGCCTGCGCTACACCCAGCCGGGCGTAGGCCTGATCTCGCCACCCCCGCACCACGACATCTACTCGATCGAGGATCTCGCCCAGCTCATCTACGACCTCAAGCAGGTGAACGCGGCCGAGGTGTCGGTGAAGCTCGTCGCCGAGGACGGCGTTGGCACCGTCGCCGCGGGTGTGGTGAAGGCGCTGGCTGACATCGTGCAGATCTCCGGCGCCAACGGTGGCACCGGCGCCAGCCCGCTCTCGTCCATCAAGCACGCGGGCATGCCGTGGGAGCTCGGGCTGGCCGAGACCCAGCGTGCTCTGGTCGACAACGGGTTGCGGTCCCGGGCACGGATCCGGGTGGACGGTGGGTTCATGACCGGCCGTCAGGTGGTGCTCGCCGCGCTGCTGGGTGCCGACGAGTACTCGTTCGGCACCGCGGTGATGATCGCCGAAGGGTGCATCATGCTGCGGGCCTGCCACCGGGACACCTGCAAGCCCGGGGTGGCCACCCAGCGACCGCATCTGCGGGCCAACTTCACCGGCACACCCGAGGGGGTCGCGGCGTACCTGCTCTTCGTGGCCGAGGACGTGCGACGGCACCTGGCCCGCCTCGGTGTCCGATCCCTCGAGGAGGTGATCGGTCGGGTCGAGCTGCTCCGCCAGCGCAGCACGGGTGACCCGCGCGCGGACGCGTTCGATCTGAGCCCGTTGCTCACACCACCCTCCCACACCGATGCGCCGCGGCGGTTCGTCGAGCGGGTCGAGCTGCAGAACCCCCGCTCGGAGCTCGGCGATCGCCTGCTCGCTGACGCGTTCCGCGGCATCTGGGACGGCGACGAGGTCTCGCTCGCCTACACCATCACCAACGCCGACCGGGCCGTCGGCGCTGCGCTGTCGGGAGCCATCGCGCTCGAGTTCGGCTCGATGCCGCCAAGGGGCACCGCGCACGTGCAGTTCGAGGGCACAGCGGGTCAGAGCTTCGGTGCGTTCCTCAGCCACGGGGTGGAGCTCGAGCTGGTCGGCGCCGCCAACGACTACGTGGGCAAGGGCATGGCGGGCGGTCGCATCGTCATCCGCCCGCCGGCCAACGACTCGCTGGTCGTCGAACGCCGCCAGACCGGCTCGTCCACCGTCCTCGCCGGCAACACCTGTCTGTACGGTGCGACGGGCGGCGAGCTGTTCGTTGCGGGGGCGGTCGGCGAACGCTTCGCGGTGCGCAACTCGGGTGCGCTCGCCGTCGTGGAGGCGGTGGGTGACCACTGCTGCGAGTACATGACCGGGGGCACCGTCGTGGTGCTCGGCCGCATCGGCTACAACCTCGGAGCTGGCATGACCGGTGGCGAGGCCTTCGTGTGGGACCCGATGCCGGAGCGGATCATGACCCGGGTCAACCAGGATCTGGTCGAGGTGGTGCGACCCGACCACGACCACGTCGAAGAGCTGCGGTGGCTGGTGGAGCGCCACACCGCGCTCACCGGATCACACCGCGGGGCGGACCTGCTCGAGCACTGGGACGCTGTGGTCGAGCAGCTCTGGCACGTCGTGCCGCGGGGACGGGTCGAGCGCATCACCGCCGGTGCCGCCCACCGGGTGGCCACCGCCTGAGCCATCCGCCTCCCCGCTGCACGGGCCCCCGACCGACGACCCCGACCGACGACCCCAGCACCGACGGCCGCACCGGCGAACCAGCCACCGGGGGGCGCCTGCCATCATGGGACCGATGACTCCAGCTGGCGTCGGCTACACCGCGGCAGTGACCCTCGCCGTGCTCTTCGCGGTCGCGGCGGTGGCCAAGCTGCGCGACCCTGACTCCACGATCGAGTCCTTCGACGCGCTCGGGGTTCCGAACCCGCAGGCCACCGGCCGGCTGCTGCCGCTGCCCGAGCTGGCGACGGTCGTGCTGCTGCTCGTGGTGCCGCCGGTGGGAGGGCTGGCTGCGCTGGTGCTGCTGGCCTTCTTCACCACCTTCCTCGTACGTCGACTCCGTGCGGGCGTCGCCGCACCGTGCAACTGCTTCGGCGACGTGGCGGCCCGGCCGCTGTCCTGGCTCGCCGTGGTGCGCAACGTCCTGTTCATGGCGCTCGCCGCACTGGCGCTGCTCGCGAACCACCCGGTCCGCCCGTCGTGGGCCGAGCTGGCCGCGGTGGTGGGGACGACCGCCCTGTCGCTGGCCGTGGTCATGCTCGCCGGCGAGCGCTCCGCGAGCCGCGCCGGGCCGCCGGCGAGCGCCCCCGGTAGCTCCCCGGCCGAGCCGCACCGCTAGCCTGGCGTCTCGCATGCCCGACACGCCCCGGTCCGACGCCTGGTGGCCCCGAGATCCCGACCGCGAGCCGGAGCCACCCCCCTCGACACCCGCGCAGCTGCCACCCGGGCCTCCGAGCGGATGGGTCGAGCCTCCCCCGGTCGGGCCCGACCAGCCCGGCTGGGCGTTGCCGACGGGCCCTCGAGCCGGCCGCGGCTCAGAACCGTGGGTCCCCGACTACGGCCAGCGGGAGGCGACGCCACCCGGCTGGCCGGCGCCAGCACCGTCGATGCCGCCGGGTCCCGGCCCGTACGGTCCGGGTCGCTGGGTGCCGACCCGCACCGAATCGACGGCGGTGTCGTCGCTCGTGCTGGGCATCCTGGGCCTGCTGTGCGGCCTGGCAGGGTGTCTCGGGATCGTGTTCGGACCGCTCGCGATCGCGTTCGGGATCATCGCCCGCCGCAGGATCGGAGAGAGCGCCGGCATGCTCGACGGGGCGGGCCTGGCCACCGCGGGTCTGGTGTGCGGGATCATCGGCACCGTGCTCTCCATCGGTTGGGTGGTGTTCATCACCACGAACCCCGACTTCATCCGCGAGCTCCAGGACCAGCTCACCACCACGACCACCACGCCCTGAGCCGTCCCACCCCACCGGCCGCTGCGGTGGGGGGCGACGACGCCGGTGCCGGGCACCTGGCGCCGTCACTCCACGAGCCGCAGCCCCGTGGGGGCGATCGACGCCTCGGCGTGCGGGAGATCGACGACGAACTCGGTGAGATGCGCAGGGAACACGTGCTCGCTCACCAGCACCGGACCACCGTCGGCCGCGCAGGTGATCCGCTCGCAGCGAAGCACCGGGGAGCCGGCCGGCACGTGGAGCTGCTCGGCCTCCATCGTCGACGCCGCCGCCGCAGCGATGGTCTGCACCGCCCCCCCGAGCGGCACCGGGATCAGCTCGTAGAACGGTGAGCGCTCCACGTCGGCGCGCGAGAGCTCGGCGCCGAGCTGCTCGGGACACCAGACGGTGACCAGCGCGAACGGGGTGCCGTCGGCCAGGTTGAGGCGTCGCACCCGCAGGACGGTCTCGACGCCGAGCACCTCGCGGGCCCGGGCTGGGGCCCTGGTGAACCGGAAGTCGAGGATCCGTCGGGTCGACTCGATGCCCTCCTCAGCGAGCTGGCTCTCGATGGTGCCCAGCCGGGCGAGGCTCTGGCGCACCGGATCGGTGGCCACGAACCATCCGAAGCCCTGCCGGGAGTCGACGAGCCCCTCCTCGCGCAGCAGCTCGAGCGCCCGTCGGACGGTCACCCGGCTCGCGTCGTAGGTGCCGGAGAGCTCGGCTTCGCTCGGCAGCAGCCGGCCGCTGCCGTACTCTCCGGTCTCGATGCGTCGCCGCAGATCGTCGGCGATCGTCTGGTACCGGGTCTTGCGCACTTGTATGATACTTGTCTACATTCGTGCCGTAGGCAAGGCAGCACCCGTCGGGCACCGACACCCCTGGTCGGCGGGGCTGAGCCCAAGGCAGGAGGACCGACATGGCCGTCACCGCGAGCACCCCGATCGAGCTGGTCCGGGCGGTCTACAGCCGTCTGCCCGAACGGGTCGCGATGGTGCGCGAGCGCCTGGGGCGGCCCCTCACGTTCGCCGAGAAGGTCCTCGCCAACCACCTGCGCGACCCCGAGCACCAGGAGCTGGTGCGCGGTCGCTCCTACGCCGATCTCGACCCTGATCGGGTCGCGATGCAGGACGCCACCGCCCAGATGGCCCTGCTCCAGTTCATGACCGCGGGTCTCCCGCGGGTCGCGGTGCCCACCACCGTCCACTGCGACCACCTCATCCAGGCCCGCGAGGACGGCAAGCGCGACCTGCTCGCCGCCCTGGAAGCCAACACGGAGGTCTACGACTTCCTCGAGTCGGTCTCCGCCAAGTACGGCATCGGCTTCTGGAAGCCGGGCTCCGGGATCATCCACCAGGTCGTGCTCGAGCAGTACGCGTTCCCCGGCGGGATGATGATCGGCACCGACAGCCACACCCCCAACGCCGGCGGGCTCGGCATGGTGGCGATCGGCGTGGGCGGCGCCGACGCGGTCGACGTGATGACCGGCTACCCGTTCAACGTCCGCTGGCCGAAGCTGATCGGCGTGCACCTCACCGGTGAGCTCGACGGCTGGTCCGCCCCCAAGGACGTGATCCTCAAGGTGGCGGAGATCCTCACGGTGAAGGGTGGCACCGGGGCGATCGTCGAGTACTTCGGGCCGGGAGCGGAGTCGTTGAGCTGCACCGGCAAGGCCACGATCTGCAACATGGGCGCCGAGATCGGCGCCACCACCTCCCTGTTCGCCTACGACGCCGCGATGGCCCGCTACCTGAAGGCCACCGGCCGGGAGGAGATCGCCGACGCGGCCGACGGGGTCGCCCATGAGCTGCGGGCCGATCCGGAGGTGTACGACGACCCCGGTGCGTTCTTCGACCAGGTCATCGAGATCGACCTGACCGAGCTCGAGCCGCTGATCAACGGGCCCCACACCCCCGACCGTGCCCGCCCCGTGAGCAAGCTCGGAGCGGAGGCCGAGCGCGAGGGTTGGCCGCTGGAGATCAGCGCGGCGCTCGTCGGGTCGTGCACCAACTCGAGCTACGAGGACATCAGCCGGGCGGCAGGCATCGCCCGCGCCGCGGCGGCACGGGGCCTCAAGGCGCGCACGGCCCTCATGATCACCCCCGGTTCCGAGCGGGTGCGCGCCACCATCGAGCGTGACGGACTGCTCGGTGACCTCGAAGCGATCGGTGCCACCGTGCTCGCCAACGCGTGTGGGCCCTGCATCGGCCAGTGGGCCCGATCCGACGTGCAGGAAGGCGACACCAACGTCATCGTCACCTCGTACAACCGCAACTTCCCCAAGCGCAACGACGGTCTGGCGTCGACCCTCGCTTTCGTGACCTCACCCGAGACCGTCGTGGCGCTCGCTCTGGCGGGTCGCCTCGACTTCGATCCCCGGACCGACACCCTCCTCAACGAGGACGGCGAGCAGGTGCGCCTCGAGGTGCCCCCCGGTGAGGAGCTGCCGGCCCGAGGCTTCGAGTCCGGCGAGAGCGGCTTCGTCGCCCCTCCCGAAGACCCCTCCCGGGTCGAGGTGAAGGTCGACCCGTCCTCCGACCGACTCCAGCTGCTCGAGCCGTTCCCCCCGTGGGACGGGAACGACTTCATCGCCCTGCCGATCCTCGTCAAGGCCAAGGGCAAGTGCACGACCGACCACATCTCGGCAGCCGGGCCGTGGCTGAAGTACCGCGGTCATCTCGAGAACATCAGCGGCAACCTGTTCCTCGGAGCGGTGAACGCCTTCACCGGTGAGGTCGGCAGGGGCAAGGACCAGCTCGACGGCCAGACCAAGCCGTTCCCCGAGATCGCCAAGCACTATCACGAGGCCGGTGTCGGCTGGGTGGCGATCGGCGACGAGAACTACGGCGAGGGCTCGTCCCGGGAGCACGCGGCCATGGAGCCGCGCTATCGCAACGGCAAGGCGATCATCACCCGCAGCTTCGCCCGCATCCATGAGACCAACCTGAAGAAGCAGGGTGTGCTGCCGCTCACCTTCGCCGATCCCTCCACCTACGACCAGATCGAAGAGGACGACCGCATCTCGATCCTCGGGCTGGCCGACCTCGCACCCGATCAGCCGGTGCGGTGCCGCATCGAGAAGCCCGACGGCACGAGCGTGGAGTTCGAGTGCCTGCACTCGATGAACGAAGAGCAGATCGAGTGGTTCAAGGCCGGCGGAGCGTTGAACATCATCCGCCAGCGCCAGCTGGGGCGCTGACCGCCGACCTCAGTCGGTGCCCGGCCGCCGCTCGAGCTCGCGCTCGTCGGTGGGATCACCCTGGTACCCGGGCGGGAAGGTTCGCGCCAGCTCCTCCGGCGTCGGTTCGTGCGGCTCGCGGGCCTCGGGTGGGAGCAGCTCCACGATGGCTGACATGATCCGCTCCGTGTCAGCCTCGAGGTCGTCGTAGGTCAGCTCGACCGGCTCACCGACTCGCACCAGCACCTCAGGTGGGTGCAGGACGTTCGTCACGTTCGGCAACCGGGCGTTGCGCGGCCACACCTTCTCGGTGCCCCACAACCCGAGCGGGATCACCGGCGCCCGGGTCATCGCAGCGAGCCGGGCGGCTCCCCAACGACCCTTGAGAACCGGGTCGAAGAACGCCCGGCCACGCGGGATCGTCCCCTGGGGCATGATCGCCACCAGCTCTCCCGCTTCGAGCGCGGCGGCCGCCTCCTTCAGCGGCTCGTCCGAGCCGGTGCCCCGGTCGACCCTGATGCCTCCCATGGCCCTGGCCAGGTCACCGATGATCGGCGCGTCGAAGACCTCCTTCTTGCCGAGGAAACGCACCGGGCGGCCCCGCTTCGCGATCGCGTAGCCCACGGCGAGGGGATCGAAGTAGCTGCGGTGGTTGGCGCAGATGATCGCCGGCCCCGCGTTCGGGATCTGCTCGGCGCCCTCGACCCGGATGCGGGCGTAGGGCACCAGCTCTGGGCGGATGAAGGGGAAGATCGCAGTCTGCGGCTCGAGCCCGAGGAACTTGGGAACCCCGGGCGGCACGTCGAGGAACAACACCGGCCAGCGCCGGAGGGTGGCGTAGGCCCGCAGGCGGGGGTCGGGGTTCACCGCGAAGGGGTGACCGACGGCGGAGAGCAGTGGCACGTCGTACCAGCTGTCGGAGTAGGCATAGCTGGCGGCGAGGTCCACGTCGTTCCCGCTGGCCCACTGCCGCACCGCACGCAGCTTGCCCTTCCCCCAGACGAACTCGCCGTCGATCCGACCGGTGTAGACGCCGTCACGGCACTCGTAGGTGGTGGCGATCACCGCGTCGAGCCCGAGGCGCTGCGCGAAGGGCTCCACCATGTCTCGGGGGGTGGTCGTGGCGAGCACCACGAGGCGTCCCGCCGCCCGATGCTCCCCGATCAGCACGCGGGCGTAGGGCTGGACCTGTTCGACCAGTGCGTCCGCGGCGATCTCCCCCGCGGTTCGTGCCGTCTCGCGGTCCCAACCCGCGGCGAGGCGTGCCCCCTGCCGGGTGAGCAGCATCGAGGGCCAGTTCTCGCCGACCGCGTCGAACAGCCGGAAGACGAGCCCCTCACCGGGGATGCTGCGCTCCGGGAGCAGGCCGACCTTGCGCAACGCGCCCGAGATGACCGGCCCACTCGCTCCGGCGAGCAGGGTGCGGTCGAGGTCGAAGATGGCTGCCTCGTTCCCCATGACCGCACGGTAGCTCCCCCGCTGCCGGGGCCACCGGCGAGGTCACCGCCGCTGCGGGACCGCCCGAGACCGGCCCGAACGCGCTCCCCTGCCCCGTCGCCGGAGCGGAGCGCCGAGCGCGGGCGCGGAGCTGGGCAAGGCGATCCGGGGAGGGAGGCGGAAAACGATCGGAGCCGGCCTGGGGGGGCAGGCCGGCTCCGGCTGACTGGTTTCGAGGCCGAGGGGGGATCGGCTCTCAAAACCGGCTCGAGGCGGCTCGCGGGGGGAACGAGCTCGTCCTCGGCGATTGTGGCTCCCTCATTGTGAACGCCCGCACGTGATCTGTCCAACAGTTCTTAGCGATATGTGACATCATTGCAAGCGATGGACCTCCGGCAGCTCAACGCCCTGCTCGCGGTGGCGGACACCGGCTCGTTCTCCGCAGCCGCTCGGGTCCTGCACACCGTGCAGTCGAACGTCAGCACCCACGTGGCCCGGCTGGAGAAGGAGCTCCGGGCGACGCTCATCGATCGGTCGACCGGCAGCCTCACCGAGGAGGGCGAGGTGGTCGCGGCGCGCGCCCGGCGGATCCGAGCCGAGCTCGACGCGCTGCTCGCCGACCTGGCGAGCCTGCACGACGAGGTGGCCGGCACCGCCCGCATCGGGGTGATCGGCACGACCGCTCGCTGGCTGGTGCCCCGCCTGGTCGATGCCATGCAGGCCCGCTACCCCAAGGTCCGGGTGGTGATCGTCGACGCCACCACCACCTCGCTCGCCCTGCAGCTGAGCTCCGGCCTGCTCGACCTCGCGGTGGTGAACCTGCCCCTCAACGACCCCGAGATCCGCACCGACCACCTCTTCGACGAGGACCGGCTCCTCGTCGTGCCGGCGGACCACCCGCTCTTCGAGCGGGATCGGCTCACCCTGGCCGACCTCGACGGCGAGCCCCTCCTGCTCGAACCGAAGGGCACCGCCTTCCGCGACCACCTCGACGAGCAGTGCCGGCAGGCGGGCATCGAGCTCGAGCCGCAGGCGGAGGTCGACGGCATGCGCCTGCTCGCCTCACTCGCCTTCCAAGGCTTCGGCGCCGCCCTGCTCCCGGCGAGCGCAGCCCCGAGCTGGGTGGGAGGCGAGTGGAAGCGGGTGCCAGTCGACGGCCTCGAGGGCCGCTCCGTCGGTCTGGCCTCCCGCCGGCGGGGCATGCTCTCCGCCCCGGCCAGGGCGCTGCGGGAGGTGCTGCTCGACGTGATCCGCACCGAGGGCCCGAAGCAGCCCGGGATCCACACCAACCTTACCGACGGGTAGGGGTAACCGCTCCCCCGGGCGCGAGGTCCACTCTGCCGTGCCCACCACCGCAACCCCCCTCCCCCTTCGCGCCCGCGTGCCCGGAGCAGCGAGCGTCAGGCAGGAGACCCTCGGGGGACGGGCGGTGATCGTCTGCGAGCTCGACGGCACCCGCCGCCACGGCGCCCTGTCCGAAGCTGACGGTGAGACCATCGCGGCTGCGGCCCGCATGGCGCTCGACCAGCGCCTCCCCCTCGCGCTGATCGTGGCCTCGAGCGGCGCGGACGTGCACGAGGGGCTGGCCGCGCTCGCCGGGTGGGGGCGGGCCGCTCGGGCTCTCGTGGCCTGCTCGGGGGTCGTCCCGCTGCTCGCCGCGGTGGTCGGCCCGGCGGTATCGGGTCCCGCGCTGCTGCTCGGGCTCGCCGACCAGGTCGTGATGACCGAGGACGCCTACGCCTTCGTGAGCGGGCCGCGCATGGTGCGCGAGTTCACCGGTGTGCCGATCACCAACGACGCGCTGGGCGGCGCGGCGACCCACGCCCGATCGAGCGGAGTGGCCTCACTGGTGGTCCCCGACCGGGCCGCCGCGCTCGAAGCCATCGAGGACCTGCTGTGGTACCTGCCATCCAGCACCGACGAGCTGCCGGCGCGCCGGGCCACCGATGACCCGACAGACCGGGCGGTACCCGAGGCGGCGGAGCTCATCCCGCCGTCCCCGACCGGCAGCTACGACGTGCGGGAGCTGACCCGGATCCTCGTCGACGACGGCGAGCTACTCGAGCTGCGGTCGGGCTGGGCGGACAATCTGGTCACCGCGCTGGCATCGGTCGGCGGGCAGCCGGTGGGGATCGTGGCCAACCAGCCGTCGAGGATCGCCGGCACCCTCGACATCCCGGCCTCGCAGAAGGGCGCCCGGTTCGTGGCGTTCTGCGACGCCTTCAACCTGCCGATCGTCACCCTCGTCGACACCCCCGGCTTCTACCCGGGCAAGGACCTCGAGTGGCGGGGCATGATCCGCAAAGGCGCGCAGCTCGCCTTCGCCTACGCCCGGGCCACCGTGCCCCGGGTCTCGATCACCCTGCGCAAGTCCTACGGCGGGGCCTACATCGTCATGGACTCCAAGCGCATGGGCAACGACCTCGCGCTGGCCTGGCCCAGCGCGCAGATCGCGGTGATGGGGGCTAAGGGAGCGGTCGAGATCCTCCACCGACGCGAGACCGACCTCCGGCGCCGGGCCGAGCTCGAAGCCGACTACGAGGCCCGGCTGCTGAACCCCTACGTGGCGGCCGAGCGGGGGCTCATCGACGCGGTGATCGACCCCGCGGAGACCCGGCGGGAGCTCGCCGCGGCGCTCGAGCTGCTCGCCAGCAAGCGGGAGCGGATCGTCCCCCGCGCCCACGACAACAGCCCCCTCTGAGCGGTACCGGTAGGCTGCCGGGGAGGAGCAACACAGGAGCACCCTGTCACCGCCCAGACCGAACGCATCACCGACAACCCGATCGAAGGAGCTCAGGAAGCGCCGTGGCCGACAGCGTGACCATCATCGACAACCGCACCGGCGAGTCGATCGAGATCCCGATCGTCAACGGCGGCGTGGACGCCAGGGAGTGGTCCAAGCTGCTTCCCGGGATCTGGTTCTACGACCCGTCCTTCAGCACCACCGCCGCCGCCGCCAGCGCCATCACCGAACTCGACGGTGAGGCCGGCATCCTCCGCTACCGGGGGTACCCGATCGAGCAGCTGGCCGAGCAGTCCACCTACCTCGAGGTCGCCTACCTGCTCATCCACGGCGAGCTGCCCACCGCCGAGCAGTTCGAGGTCTGGAAGCACGACATCACCTACCACACCTTCATCCACGAGAACGTGCGCAAGCGGTTCATGGAGGGCTTCCACCATGACGCACACCCCATGGGCATCCTGGTGTCGACCCTCGCCGCGCTCTCGACCTTCTACCCCGACGCGAAGGACATCTTCAATCCGCAGGCCCGCTACAAGCAGGTGATCCGGCTCATCGCCAAGATGCCCACCCTCGCCGCGGGGGCCCATCGCCACAGCGTGGGCATGCCCTTCGTGTACCCCGACAACAGCCTCGACTTCACCTCGAACTTCCTCTCGATGATGTGGAAGGTGGCCGAGCCCCGCTACGAGGCCGACCCGGTGCTGGCCAGAGCCCTCGACGTGCTGTTCATCCTGCACGCCGACCACGAGCAGAACTGCGGGACCACCGCCATGCGCGTCGCAGGCAGCGCGCACGCCGACCCCTACAGCTGCGCCGCGGCTGCGGCCGCTGCGCTCTACGGCCCCCGCCATGGTGGCGCCAACGAAGCGGTGATCCGGATGCTCGAGCGCATCGGTTCGCTCGACAACGTGATGCCCTTCATCCAGGAGGTGAAGTCGGGCAAGGTCCGCCTGCAGGGCTTCGGGCACCGCGTCTACAAGAGCTACGACCCGCGAGCCAAGATCATCAAGGAGACCGCCGACCGGGTCTTCGAGGTCACCGGCAAGAACCCACTGCTCGACATCGCACTCAAGCTCGAGGAGGTGGCGCTCTCCGACGAGTACTTCATCAGCCGCCACCTCTACCCGAACGTCGACTTCTACTCCGGGCTCATCTACCAGGCGATGGGCTTCCCGATCGAGATGTTCACCGTGCTGTTCGCCATCCCCCGCGTCTCGGGCTGGTTGGCGCACTGGATCGAGCTTCTCGACCGCAACGAGCGCATCGCCCGGCCCCGCCAGCTCTACGACGGGGAGCCGGTGCGCGACTACGTCCCGATGGATCAGCGCAAGGGCACCGCTTGAGGCCCGAGCTGGTCCAGATCGACGCCTTCACCGATCGCCCGTTCCGCGGCAACCCGGCAGCGGTCTGTGCGCTGGACCGGGCTCCCACCGAGGAGTGGATGCAGGAGCTGGCGAGGGAGATGAACCTCTCCGAGACCGCCTTCCTCGTCCCGGTCGGCCCGACCGACGGGGAACCGCCCAGGGGTGTCGCGATCTGGAGCCTGCGTTGGTTCACCCCCCGGGTCGAGGTCGACCTCTCCGGCCACGCCACCCTCGCCGCAGCACACTACCTGTTCGAGCACCGAGGCATCACGGCGCCGGTCCTGCGGTTCCTCACCCGCTCCGGTGAGCTCACCGCCAGCCGCGGCTCCGATGGCTGGATCGAGCTCGACCTCCCGGCCGATCCGACCCGTCCGGCCGACCCCCCTCACGGGGTGATCGACGCGCTCGGCATCAGCGGACAGGTCGTCGACGTGGCGGCCGGCGCGCAGAACCTGGTCCTCGAGCTGGCCTCACCCGAGCAGGTCCGTGCGGTCGAACCGGACATGACCGCACTGGGCCAGACAGACGCGGCGGGCGTGATCGTGACCTCGGTGGGTGAAGGGCTCTACGACCTCGTGTCCCGCTTCTTCGCCCCCCGCTTGGGCATCCCTGAGGATCCGGTCACCGGCTCCGCCCACTGCACCCTCGCTGCCTACTGGGCCCCCCGTCTCGGCAAGACCGAGCTGCTGGCTCGACAGGTCTCAGCCCGCGGCGGTGAGCTGCGGGTGGTGCTGCGCGGTGAGCGGGTGACCCTCGCCGGCCAGGCGGTGACCGTGTTCAAGGCCCGCCTAGCCGACGTCTCGCTGCCACCCCACAGGCGGTCGACCACGCGGCGCAGCCGGGGTGCTCCCGACGACCCCGCCTCCCCGTGAGACCTCCGTCGCGCCAGGCCTGGACGCTCAGGGAGCGACGTCGATGAGGATCTTGCCCACGTTCGCGTTCGACTCCATGCGCTCGTGCGCGGCGGCGATGTCGGCGAGCGAGAACCGCGAGTCGATCACCGGACGGCACCGGCCCTCATCGAACAGCGGGAGGATCTCCGCCGCGAACCGCTGAGTCAGCGCGATCTTCTCCTCGATCGGCCGCGAGCGCAGCACCGTGCCGATGATGCTCGCCCGCTTCGGCAGCAGCCTGCCGACGTTGACGTGCGCGACCCCGCCGCCCATGACCCCCACCTGCACGATGCGCCCACCGGTGCGTAGGGCCTCGATGTTGCGGTCCACGTAGTCACCCCCAACGACATCGAGGACGACGTCGACGCCGTGCCCACCGGTCGCCTCGCGGACGGAGTCGACGAAGTCCTCGACGCGGTAGTCGACCGCCACGTCAGCTCCCAGCTCGACGCACCTGGCCAGCTTGCCCGCTGAAGCCGTCACGATCACCCGAGCCCCGATGGCCTTGGCGATCTGGATGGCGGCGGTCCCGACCCCGGAACCGCCCGCATGCACCAAAGCAGTGCGCCCCGAGGTGAGCCCACCCTGCAGCACGAGCGCGTCGTAGGCGGTGATCCAGACCTCCGGGATCGCCGCCGCGTCGGCGACAGCCACCGTCTCGGGGACCCGCATGAGCTGGCGCTCGTGCACCGCGATGCGCTGTGCGTGGGCGCCCCCGCCGACGATGCCCATCACCTCGTCACCGAGCTCCCAGGCGGTGACCCGATCACCGCGGGCCGAGACCCGTCCGCTCAGCTCCATGCCGGGGATCTCCTGCGGCATCGGTGGCCCGGGGTACAGGCCACGGCGCTGGAGCAGGTCAGCCCGGTTCAAGGCGGTGGCGACGACGTCGACGACCACCTCCTCGGGGCCGGGCACCGGATCGGGCACCTCGCGGACGGTGAGGACCTCCGGCCCTCCGTAGGAGTCGAGCACGACGGCGAGCATCGCCGGGGACGTTAGCTTCGCAGCCCCGGCCACCCCGACATCGAGAGCGGCTCGCCGGGCCGGCCATCCGGAACACGCATTCGGGACGGGGATCGGGGACGGGGCACACCACGCGGCGCCTCCGGGACCTCGCCCCAGCGCCAGGCACCGCGACCCCATCGCGACATGAGACCATGCCAGCGTGGACTTCACCCTCCCACCCCACGTCGCCGCGCTGCAGGCCGAGGCGAGACAGGTCGCGGCTGCGTGGCGGGCACGGGTGGAGATCCCGGAGGACTCCTGGATCGTGGGCTGCTCCCGCGAGCTCTCCCTGGAGCTCGGAGCACGGGGCTGGCTCGGTATGACCTGGCCGGTCGAGGAGGGCGGGCATGGGCGCAGCGCGCTCGAGCGGTTCGTGGTCTTCGAAGCGCTGATCGCTGGCGGCGCGCCGATCGCCACCTCGTGGTTCGCCGACCGCCAGATCGGGCCGACGCTGCTGCAGTTCGGCACCCCCGAGCAGCGCCGGCGCTTCCTCCCCGACATCGTCGCCGGACGGTCCGCCTGGTGCATCGGGATGAGCGAGCCCGACGCCGGCTCTGACGTGGCGGCGATCCGCACCCGCGCCCGACGCGACGGCGACCACTGGATCGTCGATGGCAGGAAGATCTGGACGAGCGGTGCCGCCGACGCGGACTGGTGCTATCTGGTGGCCCGCACCGATCCCGACGCACCCGCGCACGCTGGGCTCTCCGAGCTGATCGTCGACCTCCACCAGCCGGGGGTGACGATCACCCCCATCACGGACATGACCGGGAGCCGCCACTTCTGCGAGGTGGTGTTCGACGGCGTACGGGTGCCTGCCGACCTGCTCGTCGGCCGTGAGAACGGCAGCTTCCGCCAGGTGATGCGCCAGATGGAGCACGAGCGGGGCGGCATCGACCGGCTGGTCAGCAACCGGTTGCTCTTCGAGGACCTGCGAGCCCGAGCCGATCTCACCGATCCGGTGCTCCGCCAGGAGGTGGCGGCGATCGAGTCCGGCTACCTGATTGGGCGACAGCTCGTGCTCCGAGAGGTGCTCGGCCAGGCTCCTCCCGGGTTCTCGGCAGCGACCAAGACCTTCTGCACCGAGCTCGAGCAGCGCGTGGCGAGCTTCTGCGCGCGAGTGGCCGGCGCGGATGCGACCCGGTGGGGACGGGTCGCCCGCAACATCTGCTACGCGCCGGCGTACACGATCATGGGTGGCACCACGCAGATCCTGCGCAACATCCTCGCCGAGCGCCTCCTCGGGCTTCCGCGGTAGCCCGCCCCGGGTCGCAGCTGAAGTCGCAGCTGAGCGCGGGCTGTCCGAAGAATCCAGCCCAAAGAAGCGAGCCCAACGAACCCGTGCCCGAAGAAGCGGGCCGCTCGCCCGCCTGTGGCCTAACCTGGTTCCGACACCGGTAGGGCGATGCCACCTGGGGGTGGCGACCGGGGAGGGAGACGACGCCATGGCCAGACTGTCGTGGCGGCGAGGGAGAGGCGACACGGACGCTCCAGGCGCGGTCGCGGCGCGCTCGGGGGTCGGCGAGCTCGACGACGGTTGCGACGACCTGCTCGGTGACCTCGATGCGCTGCTCGGTTGTGCCGCGGACGACCCCGCCGAACGCTACGCCGCGTGGGTGGAGCGGCTGCGGTCCAAGCGCGAGCAGGCGAAACGGATCACTGCGACAGGCGGCGATGATCGCCGTGCGGCCCCCTCGTACTGGGATCCTGCGCACGTGTATCGCGAGAGCGAGCGCATCGAGGAGGAGCTCGCTCTGACCAGCCCGTGCACCTCCGCCCTGCGGAACGCGTACGCCGCGCTGGGGTTGTCGACGGACGCGACGCCCGAGCAGATCGAGGCCAGATACCGGCAGCTGGCGAAGCTCCACCACCCGGACCGGCACCGTCACGAGCCCGAGGACGTCCAGGCGTTCCACGCTGAGCAGTTCCGCCTGGTCTGCAACGCCCGGAAGCTCCTCCAACAGGCCCGCTGAGGCACCGGCTCGGCGCGTCCGACCGCCCCACCGCGGACGGCAGCGGTGCCCACGGCCGCTGGGTCAGGTAACCCGGCGCACCGCCGGGGCCGGGTCCCAACGGTAGGGAGCCACCCGCACCCACGCGTCGACCACCCACGCCTGATCCGGACCCACGATGAGGGGGTTCACCACCAGGTCGGCGATCTCAGGCACCGCCTCGATCACCGCAGCCAACCGAAGCAGGAAGCTCCGGAGCGCCTCGCGGGGCGATCCCCCCCTGCCGTCCGAGGCTGCCGCGTCAAGCAGCGCAGCCACCGCCGAAGCGGCGATGAGGCGTTCAGCGTCGGTGTCGGTGAGCGGGAGCACCCGGACCGGCATCCTGGTGTCGACTGCGGACATGGCGCCGCCGAGGCCGAGCGCGATCACCGCACCGAAGGAGACGTGCTGGTGCCCACCCACCAGCACCGCGACGCCGGGAGGCACCTGTTGCTGCACGAACGCTGGTCGCATCGCGTCACCGAGGTGCTCGCACATGCGCTGGAAGGCGGCGCGAAGCGCCTGTTCGTCGTACAGGTCGAGGGCCACGCCACCCGCCTCACCGGGTTGGTAGCTGGCCAACCCGGACGCCTTCAACGCCACCGGGAACCCGATCTCGGTGGCCGCAGCGACCGCTTCGTCGGCCGTCGTCACCGACCGCTGCCTGGCCACGGGCAGCCCCGCCAGGGCGAACAGCTCCACGACCTCGTCGCGGTCGAGCCATCGGCCCTCGCGGTCACCGAGCAGCTCGGTGGTGCGGACGCGCAGCGCGTCGACGTCGAGATCAGCGAACTCGGGCACCGAGCCGGGATCCTCGGCCAGCCAGGCGCCGTATCTCGCCATGGTGCCCAGCACCGCGGCCGCCTCGTCGGGGAACTCGAACAACGGGATGGCGTGCTCCCCGCCGATCAGCGGCAGACCGACCTCGGAGCTCAGGAAGGTGGCCAGGACCGGCTTGCCCGACGTCGCCCGGGTCGCGAGCCCCAGGGCTCGGGCCACCCTGGCCCGGTTCTCCCCTACCGCGGGCGCGTACACGACCAGCACCGCATCGACCCCGTCGTCCTGCAGCACCGCGCGCACGGCGGTCTCGTAGTGGTCGGCCTCCGCCTGCCAGGTCAGCTCGATCGGGTTGGCGGTGCTGGCACCGGGCGGCAGCTGCGCCGCGAGCTCCTCCCGGGTCGCCGGGTCGATCGGGGCCAGCTCCAGACCCACGTGGATGCAGGCATCGACCGTCAGGACCGTGGCGCCGTGCGAGTTGCTCACGACCGCTACCCGCCGGCCCCGTGGTACCGGCTGGTTCACCAGCACCCGGGCCACGTCGAACATCTGGGCGGGCGTGTCGACCCGGATCACCCCCGACTGCGCGAGCAGCGCGTCGACCGTGGCATCGGTGGGCCAGAGCGGGCCGAGCCCCTCCCGGTCGGCGCCCGGCTCCGGTGGCAGCGCACGCCCGGTCTTGACCGCCACGATCGGCTTCTCCCTCGCCATCCGCCGGGCGATGCGAGTGAACTTGCGCGGGTTCCCGAACGACTCCAGGTACAGCACCACCACCCGGGTGCGCTCGTCCACGCTCCAGAACTGGAGCAGGTCGTTGCCGCTGACGTCCGGGCGGCTTCCGATGTCGACGAACGCGGAGATGCCGATGCCCAGACGGTGCGCCCGCTGCAGCGTGGCGATGCCGAGGGTTCCGGACTGGGTGAGCACGCCCACCGGGCCCGGGTCGACCTGCACGTCGGCGATGGTCGCGACGAGTCGGGTCGAGGGCGCGGTGTTGATGATGCCCATCGACTCCGGGCCGATGACCCGCATGCCGGCACGCAGCGCCCGCTCGGCGATCACCCGCTCCGCAGGTCTGCCGTCGATCTCGAGCCCCTCGAAGCCCGCGGAGACGATGACCAGCCCGCGCACCCGCTTGCGCGCACACTCCTCGACCACGGTGGCCACCGCCGGGGCAGGGACGCACACCACCGCCAGGTCCACCTCGTCGGGGATGTCGAGCACGCTCGGGTAGCTGCGCACGCTCGAGACGTGACCGCCGCTCGGGTTGACCGGGTACACCGGACCCTCGAACCCACGGGTCAGCAGGTTGCGGAACACCTCATGTCCGATGCCACCGGGTTCGCGTCCCGCGCCGATCACCGCCACAGAGCTCGGAAACAGCAGCCGTTCGATGGAACGGGCCTCAGAGAGGCGCTCTCGCTCCTCGATCAGGGCGTTGGCCCGCTCGGTGGGCTCGAGACCGAGGCGCACGGTGATGACGCCGTCGTCGAACTCGCTCGACACCTCGAACCCCGCGTGGTGGAGGACCGACAGCATGCGCCGGTTGCTCGGCAGCACCTCCGCGGTGAGCGCGCGCAACCCGTTCTCACGGGCTGCGACGATCAGGTACTCGAGCAGGACGGTCGCCAGGCCACGACCCTGGTGCTCGTCATCGACGATGAACGCCACGTCGGCTTCGTCGGCGGCCCGCCAGACGTCGTAGCTCGCCAGCGCCACCACCTCGTCGCCCTCGAGGGCCACGAACGCCATCCGGGTCAGGTAGTCGACGTTCGTGAGCCGCTGGAGCTCACGCGCGGACAGCTTCGGCATCGGCGTGAAGTAGCGGAAGTAGATGCTCTCGCGGGACTGGCGGGCGTGGAACGCCTCGATGCGCGACGCGTCGTCGGGTCGAACGGGACGGACGTGCACGACGGACCCGTCGGCGAGCACGACGTCGGCCTCCCACCGGCTGGGATAGGACGGCGGTACCACCTCGCCGGCCGCGACCTGCGGATCACCCACGGGTTCGGCCACGGAGTCGGCGTCGGCCTGGCGGTCGGCCATCAGCGGCAGCGTAACCGGGCCGGTCGCACGCCGGCCGACTGTCGTAGCATCGATCGTCGAGGGGGTGCTGTCCATGACGACCGAGACGACCCACCATCGCACGTGCCCACTGTGCGAGGCGACCTGCGGGCTGGAGATCACCGTTCGCGACGGGAGGGTCCACCGCATCAGAGGCGACCGGGAGAACCCGTTCAGTCAGGGCTTCATCTGCCCGAAGGGCTCCGTGCTCCAGCACCTCCATGAAGATCCCGACCGCCTGCGACGACCCCTGCTGCGCCGCGGCGACGATCCGGCGACCGCGGTGTACGAGCAGGTCGACTGGGACGAGGCCTTCGCCGAGGTGGAACGCCGGCTGGTGCCCATCATCGAACGACACGGGCGCGACGCGGTCGCGCTGTACCTGGGGAACCCGTCAGCCCACACCCTCGCCGGTGTGCTCTACAACCGTCCCCTGGTCAAGGCGCTCGGCAGCCGCAACATCTTCTCGGCGAGCACCGTCGACCAGATGCCCAAGCACGTGTCGAGCGGGCTGCTCTTCGGCGGTCCGTTGCTGATCCCGGTACCCGATCTCGACCGCACCGACCACCTCCTCATGCTGGGCGCGAACCCCCTGGAGTCGAATGGCAGTCTCTGCACCGCACCCGACTTCCCGGGGCGTCTGGCACGCATCCGCCGGCGCGGCGGCAAGGTGGTGGTCGTCGATCCACGGCGGTCCCGCACCGCGGAGGAGGCCGACGAGCACGTGCCGATCCGCCCCGGTGCCGACGCCCACCTCCTGCTCGCGATGGCGAACGTGCTGCTCACCGAGGGTCTCGCGGACCCGGGCCGGCTGCAGGCGTTCACCACCGGCCTCGACCGGATCGGCGAGCTGGTCGCCCCGATCACCCCCGAGACCGTCACCGCGGTGTGCGGCGTGGACCCAACCACCATCCGGCGACTGGCGCGGGAGCTGGCCGCCGCTCCCACCGCCGCGGTGTACGGCCGGATCGGCACCCACACGGCCGCCTTCGGAACGCTCGCCGCGTGGGCGGTCGACGTGCTCAACATCCTCACCGGCAACCTCGACCGGCCGGGTGGTGCGATGTTCGCGACCCCAGCGCACGAGCGACCCCGACCCGCGGGACCCGGCCGCGGCTACCGCACTGGCCGGCATCGCAGCCGGGTGAAGGGCCTTCCCGAGGTCAACGGGGAGCTGCCGGTCGCCACGCTCGCCGACGAGATCGAGACCACCGGCGAGGGCCAGGTGCGGGCGCTGATCACGGTGGCCGGCAACCCGGTCGTCTCCACCCCCGACGCCGCCCGCCTCGACCGTGCGCTCGCCAGCCTCGAGCTGATGGTCAGCGTCGACATCTACCGCAACGAGACCACGCGCCACGCGCACGTCATCCTGCCTCCACCCTCCGCCCTCGAGCGCAGCGAGTGCCACCTCGCCTTCTTCGGACTGGCCGTGCGCAACTTCGTGCAGTGGGCCCCACCGCTGTTCGAGCCTGCCGGCCCGGGCGAGCACGAGATCATCGCCAAGCTGGCCCTGATCGCCTCCGGGCAGGGGGCGGGGGCCGATCCGGCACTGGTCGACGGGCTGCTCATCGACGGCATCCTCCGGGGGGCGATCAGCGCGCCAGGCTCGCCGCTCGCGCAGCGCTCGGTCGAGGAGCTGGCCGCCCTGCTCGAGGGGCCGAGCGCCCCGGACCGCATCGTCGACGCCATGATCCGCACCGGACCCTACGGCGACTGGTTCGGCGCGAAGCCCGGCGGGCTGTCGCTGGCCACGCTGCGCGACCGTGGGCACGGCATCGACCTGGGTCCTCTCGAGCCCCGCCTTCCGGAGCTGCTGCGCACCCCGTCGGGGACCATCGAGCTGCTCCCCGACGCCATCGTCGCGGACCTCCCACGCCTGCTCGCGTCCTGCGAACAGGCGACCGTTGTGGCGGCCGACGGCGGCGGGAACGGCCTCGTGCTCGTCGGACGCCGTCATCTGCGCTCGAACAACTCCTGGATGCACAACATCCGGCCACTGGTGAAGGGCAAGCCCCGGTGCACCCTGCAGGTGCACCCGCAGGACGCGACCCGGCTCGGGCTGCGCGATGGCGACCCGGCGGAGGTCCGGTCGCGGGTCGGCTCGGTGGTGGCACCGGTGGAGGTCACCGACGCCATCCGACCCGGGGTGGTCAGCCTGCCCCACGGCTGGGGCCACGACGTGCCGGGCATCGGCCTGTCGGTCGCGGCCGAGCACGCGGGGGTGAACTCGAACGTGCTGACCGACGGCGAGGTGCTCGACCCGCTGTCGGGCAACGCGGTGCTCAACGGCATCCCCGTCACCGTGACACCGCTGCCCTCCACCGACTGAGCTCTCGCCGGGTTGAGCCTGGGCTGAGCCGCCCGTCGACGCCGTCCCGGCGACATCCGTCGGCGGCGCCGTTCCTCACCGCGAGCTGGCGAGCGGTGCTAGGCAGAGCACCGTGGAGCGCTTCGTTCCGGGCATCGGTGTGCTGCGCTGCTACGAGCGGCGCTGGCTGCGCGCTGACGTCCTCGCGGGGATCACGGTCGCCGCGTACCTCATCCCCCAGTGCATGGCCTACGGCGAGCTGGCCGGGCTGCCCGCGGTGACGGGTCTGTGGGCCATCATGCCAGCGCTCGCGCTGTACGCGCTGTTCGGCTCGTCGCGCCAGCTCTCCGTGGGACCCGAGTCCACCACCGCGGTGATGACCGCGACCGCGCTGGCCCCCCTCGCGCTCACCGATCCGTCCCGCTACGCCACGATGGCCGCGGTGCTCGCGCTGCTCGTCGGTGCGATCTGCCTGGTCGCGTTCCTCTTCCGTCTGGGCTTCCTGGCCGATCTGCTCTCAAAGCCGATCCTCGTGGGCTACCTCGCCGGCATGGCGATGATCATGATCGCGGGCCAGCTGCGGAAGGTGACCGGTGTGCCGGTCACCGGCACCGCGTTCGTGGCGCAGGTCGGCTCGTTCCTCTCCAACCTCGACGCGATCGACTGGCCGACCACCGCGCTCGCCGCGGCGGTGCTGATCTTCCTGCTCGTGGTGCAGCGGGTCACGCCCCGTCTTCCCGGTCCGCTCCTCGCAGTGCTCGGATCCGCGCTGGTCGTTGGATTGACCGGCCTGACCGACGACGGCATCGCCGTGGTCGGCACCGTCGCGACCGGGGTGCCGACCCCGCAGCTGCCGAACCTCAGCGTCGACGACCTGCGAACCCTGATCGGACCGGCGCTCGGCATCGCGCTGGTTGCCTACACCGACAACGTCCTCACCGGCCGGGCCTTCGCGTCCCGCCGGGGAGAGCTCATCGACGCGAACCAGGAGCTGCTGGCACTCGGTGCCGCGAACCTCGGCGTGGGCCTCTTCCGGGGCTTCCCGGTCAGCAGCAGCGGGAGCCGCACCGTGCTCGCCGACGCGGTCGGTGCTCGCACCCAGCTGGCCGGGATCGTCTCGCTGGTGACCGTCGTGCTGGTGCTGCTCTTCCTACGACCGCTGCTCGCGAACTTCCCGACCGCCGCCCTCGGCGCGATCGTCGTGTACGCCGCGACCCGGCTGATCGAGCTCTCCGAGCTCCGTCGCCTCTGGCGCTTCCGGCGCAGCGAGCTGCTGCTCGCGCTGACCACCACGGTGGGGGTGCTCCTCGTGGACATCCTCTACGGCGTGCTGGTGGCCATCGCCCTGTCGGTGCTCGACCTCCTCCGGCGGGTGGCCCATCCCCACGACGCGGTGCTCGGCCGGGTCCCGGGGCTCGGCAGCCTCCACGACATCGACGACTACCCGGAGGCTGAGACGGTGCCCGGACTGCTGATCTACCGCTACGACGCACCACTGTGCTTCGTCAACGCGGAGGACTTCCGCCAGCGAGCGCTGACCACCATCGACGCCAGCCCGACGCCGGTCGAGTGGTTCGTCCTGAACGTCGAGGCCATCGTGGAGGTCGACATCACCGGTGCCGACGCGCTCGAGTCGCTCCGGGCCGAGCTGGCGCGCCGTGGCATCCGGATGGGCCTGGCCCGACTGAAGCGCGACCTGCGCGACGAGCTGACGCCTTCCGGGCTGCTGGACCGCATCGGCGAGGACATGCTGTTCGCCTCGTTGCCCGAGGTGCTCGAAGCGTTCGCCGAGCGGAGACGCTCCGCGGACGACACGGCCGGCAGCTGAACGCGACGACCGGACCCCCGGGTCAGCCGGGTTCCCGGGTGGCCTGAGCCGCAGGGTGGCTCGACCTCGCCGGCTGGCCGACGACCGCGATCAGGGCTCCGCCGCGATGAGA
This sequence comes from Acidimicrobiales bacterium, assembly GCA_037478855.1. GTDB lineage: Bacteria > Actinomycetota > Acidimicrobiia > Acidimicrobiales > Acidimicrobilacustridaceae > Rhabdothermincola. Next base: position 28,402 of record JBBFLY010000029.1, read on the forward strand.
TCGCCGAGACGCTCGAGCTGCGCGGTCGATGCTCCGAGGTCGGTCTCGATCTGCTTCGCCCAGAGGAAATACCGGTGGATCGGGTAGTCCACATCGATGCTGATGCCGCCGTGAACGTGCAGCGCCGCGTGCACCACCCGGCTGGCCCCCTCGCTCGCCCAGAACTTGGCGGTGGCGACCTCCTTGTCGGCGGGCAGACCCGCGTCGAGCAGCGAGGCGGCGTTCAGCATCGTGAGCCGAACCGCCTCCGTGTCGATGAACGCGTCCGCGAGCCGCTGACCCACCGCCTGGAACGTGGCGATCGGGCGGTCGAACTGCCTGCGCTCGCTCGCGTACCCGGCGGTGATGCGCAGGCCCCGCTCGCAGACACCCGCCGAGATGGCACACAGGCCGACGGTCGCCCGGTCGACCAGCCAGTCCAGTGCCCGACGACCGTCGTCACCCGGCGCCACCAGCACCCGCTCCGGCTCCACAGGCACCCCGTCGAGCACCAGGCGGTACAGCGGCCACTGGGCCATGGTCTCCTCGGCGATCACCTCCACCCCGGCGGAGCGAGGATCGACCAGGAAGAGCCCGACACCTTCGTCTGCGCACGCCGGCACCACGATGGCCGTGGCATCCGGCGCGGAGGGCACCAAGATCTTCACGCCCGTGAGCCGCCAGCCCGCTGCGTCCAGTCGGGCCACCGTGGCAGGCGAGCGCGGGTTGGCCAGCTCCTCCTGCAACGCCGCCGAGAGCAGGGTCTCACCGGCCACGACCCCGGGGAGCAGGTCCCGGCGGAGCGCGTCCGAGCCGAGCTCGGCGATGGTGAGCCCACCCAGCACGACAGTCGCCCAGTACGGCACTGGAGCGACGTGACGGCCGACCTGCTCGAGCAGCAGGCAGGCTTCGAGGAAGCCGAAGCCACCTCCCCCGACCGCCTCCGGCAGGGCGGCACCCACCAGATCGGCACGAGCCAGCTCCCGCCAGAGCTCGAAGTCGGTGCGCCGCTGCCCGGCGCCGATCTCCTTCAGCCGCTCGAGCGTGCAGCGGTCGCCGAGGATCTGATCGGCGAGCTGGACCAGGGCCGTCTGCTCATCGGTGAGGGCGAAGTCCATCGGGAGCGTTCCTTGTCTCGAACCTTCTCGAACCGGTCGGGCATGGGGCGATCGTCGGGCAGCGAAGCCGGCCCGCCGATCAACGGGGCGACGGTGGCATGCCGAGCCCGAACAGGGCGATGAGGTCACGTTGCATCTCGTTGGTGCCACCGCCGAAGGTCAGCACGTGCAGGCCTCGCAACAGGCTGTTGAGCCTGCCCCGCAGCACGGCGTCGGGTGAGCTGCTACGCAGGCTCGAGCCCGGCCCCACGACCTCCATGAGAAGCCGCACGGCCTCCATGTAGAACTCGGTGCCGAACACCTTGACGGTGGAGGCCATGGCGGGATCGAGTGGCTGGCCCTGCTCGGCAGCCCAGGCGACCTTGAAGTTCACGAGGCGCAGGAACTCGAGTCGTGCGTGCACCCGGGCAAGCAGCTGCCGAACCCGGGGCTCGTCGATCACCCGCCCGCCCCCCGGGCGGACGGTCTGCTTCGCCCATCGGGTCACGTCCTCGAGCTGGCGCTCGACGATGCCGGAGCTGCAGATCGTCACCCGCTCGTGGTTCAGCTGGTTGGTGATGAGCTGCCAGCCCTGGTTCTCCTCCCCGACCCGGTTCGAGACCGGCACGCGCACGTCCTCGTAGAAGGTCAGGTTCGTGTTGAACTCGCCCATGTTCTCGATGGGTGTGACCTTGAACCCGGGGGTGTCCGTCGGGACGATGATGATCGAGATGCCCTTGTGCTTCTTCGCCTCGGGATCCGTGCGGACGGCGAGCCACACGTAGTCGGCGTCGGTGGCGAGGCTGGTGAAGATCTTCTGCCCGTTGATGACGTACTCGTCGCCGTCCCGGACCGCCCGAGTCTTGAGTGAAGCCAGATCGGTGCCCGCATCGGGCTCGGTGTAACCGATGCAGAAGTGGATCTCGCCGGCCAGGATCTTCGGAAGGTAGAAGTCCTTCTGCTCCTGACTGCCGTACTGCATGATCGTCGGAGCCACCGAGTTGATGGTCAGCATCGGCACGGGGGCACCGGCACGCATCGACTCGTCGAAGAAGATGAACTGCTCGATGGGACCACGCCCCTGCCCGCCGTACTCCTTCGGCCAGCCGATGCCGAGCCATCCGTCGGCACCCATCTGCTTCACGATCCGGCGCGCCACCGGTCCGACGCCCTCGCTGCGGGCGATCTCCTCCTGGATCTCCGGGGTCAGGAGCCGGTCGTAGTAGGCCCGTAGCTCGTCGCGGAGCCGCTGGTGCTCGGGGGTGAAGCCGATGTACATGCGACCTCCAGTCGGCAACGGCGAGTCCCAGAGGAATGAGAACGCGTTCTAGTGAAGCACGCCCTGCCGGTGGTGTCACGTCCCCTGCCCCCGGGACTCCGCTCCGACTGATCCCCGCGCCCCTACCCCGGGACTCCTTCCGCCGGATCTCTCTCCCCCGTGCCCTGCTCCGCGCCCTGAGCTCACCCGACTTCTTCCGTTCCTGTCAGCCAGACTGACGGCTTCCGACACGCTGGCTGACAGGTTCGGAGAGCGCTCGGACGGAGACGGATCAGACGGAGACGGATCAGACGGAGACGGATCAGACGGAGACGGATCAGACGGAGACGGATCGGACCGAGACGGATCGGACCGAGACGGGTCGCCGGTCCGAGCCTCGACCTAGGGTGACCGGATGGACTTCCACGACGAGCACACCTTCGACGCCCCGATCGAGCAGGTCTGGGCCATGTTCTGCGATCCGGCATCCCACGTCCGCAAGTTCGAGGGGATGGGCCACCGCGACATCGAGGTGCTCGAGTCGACCATCACCGACGACTCGGCTCGCATCGTGATCCGGCGAGTGGTCGACGTCGAACTGCCCGGCTTCGCCAGACGGGTGCTCAAACCCACGAACACCGTGACCAGCACCGACGAGTGGCGCCGACTCGAAGACGGTACGTGCCAGGGAAGCCAGCACGTCGACACCTCCGGCGCGCCGGTGGAGATCACCGCCACCACCCGCCTCACCCCGCACGGCGAGCAGACCACCTACGCGGTGGACGTCCACGTCCAGGTGAAGGTGCCGGTGATCGGCGGCAAGCTCGCCGACTGGGCGAAGGGGATGGTGCGCGACCAGCTCGACCGGGAGTTCGCCGCGGGCGACAGCTGGCTCGCCGAGCACCGCGCCTGACAGCACGGGTCGGCCACACGGGTGGGCCGTGAGGGATTCGAACCCCCGACCCCTTGCGCGTCATGCAAGTGCTCTAGCCAACTGAGCTAACGGCCCGTGGAGGGGACAGCTTAGCCAGGCCACGCCCCTGCTCAAAGAGACTCGAGGAGCCCGAGCGGCTACGCCGGGGGTTCGACGACCTCGACCCGGGAGCCAACCGCCACACCGGACAAGGTCACCGTCCGGCCTGTCACCGGCCAGCGCACCGTCACCTCGACCGACGGGGCCCCGCCAACCCCCGCGTGCACCGTGTGCTCGCTCTGACCGAGGAAGTGGGTGCCGACGCCGACCTGGTAGGTCTGGGTGGCGCCCCCCGGGAGCGCCACGGTCACCACCGCGCCGGGAGCGTCCCGTGCCGAGGTCGTACCCCGCACATCGATGCGCACCGCCCGACCCGCGCCGGGCGACTCGTTGCGCAGGATCGACGGGCGCTCACCGGTGTTGGCCACCACGACATCGAGATCCCCGTCGCCGTCGAGGTCCGCCACAGCTAGACCCTTGCCCTCGGCCAGCGCGACGAGACCTGCCTGTGCGGCGATCTCGACCCACGGGAGCTGGTGGCTTCCGTGCCACAGACGCATCGGGGTCTGACGGAACTCGACCTTGTTCAAGTTGTCGTAGTAGCCGAGATCCATGCCGTTCTCCATCACCAGGTCGAGCAGTCCGTCGTCGTCGAAGTCGGCAAAGGCTGCTCCCCAGCCCCACGCGCCGTCCCGTACGCCGTACTCGTCGGTGACGTCTGTGAACCGGCGGTTGCCGTCGTTGCGGTAGAGGCGGTTGCCGTCGTAGCCCTCGACGGGCATGGCCGGTCGATCGGCTGAGACGGGCACCTGCTCCTGGATCGCGGTGACGAACCAGTCGAGATCGCCGTCCCCGTCGATGTCACCGAACGTCGAGCCCATCGCGTTGCCCTCCGTGGCCACCGCCGCCGCCTGGGTGCCTTCGGTGAAGGTGCCGTCCCCGTTGTTCCAGAACAGCTGCGAGGTGCGGAAGTCCGACGTCACGACCAGGTCCTGCCAGCCGTCGTTGTCGAGGTCCACGAACGCGGAGCCGAACGCGAGGGTGAGCCATCGGCCCTGCATCCGCGGCGGGATGATCGACAGTGGCCGGATCACCCCCGGTTCGCCGAGTGCCACGCCGGCCCGCTCGGTCACGTCCTCGAAGTGCCCTGGGTTCGCGGCGCCGAGGTTCCGCAGCAGCCGGGCGTGCGTGCTCGGCCCCGGCGGCATCCGGAAGCTGTTGAGCCACTCGCAGATGTGCAGGTCGACCCACCCGTCGTTGTCGAAGTCCCCCACGGCGACGCTGGTGCCCCCTCTCGGCGCGTCGTCCGCCAGGGCGGCGCCCCGCTCCACGGCCTGTTCGCGGAAGGTGCCGTCCCCGTTGTTGTGGAACAGATAGAAGCGGGACTCGGCGAGGGTGGTCACGTACAGGTCGAGGTGACCGTCGTTGTCGATGTCCGCCCACGCCGCGCCGTTCCCGTTGCGCGGCTCACGGTCGAGCCCCGCCTGGGCGGTGACGTCCTCGAAGCGGCCGGTGCCGTCGTTGCGATACAGCACGCCGGGAGCGCGCAGCCGGGTGAAGTAGAGGTCGACGTCGCCATCACCGTCGTAGTCACCGGCTGCCACCCCACCACTCATCCGCTCCTCGACGCAGTTGCCGTAGCCCACCTCGGGTGGCGCCTCGTAGAGGCACGCATCCGGTCTGGGCGCGAGCGGCTGCTGGACGTGCGTGACGCCGCTCGACTCGGCGACCTCGACGAAGCGGATAGGGGCGGGCGTGGCCACCGCGCTCGTGCCGCCATCGCCTCCAGATCCTGACGAGGAACACGACACCAGGATGAGCGCACCCACCGTCACGAGGCAGCACCACGGGTTCGCAGCGCCCCGCAGAGATCGGATCATCACGTGCACACCCTCCGCTGGAAGCGACCGGTCGCGCCCAGCCCGGAACGGCGCTGGCCCGGCTCGAAGAGCCGGGCCAGCTGCGCACACGAAAGCCAGACGGCTACGGCGTGCAGGTCGTCCCGATCAGGGTCTTGCAGGCCATGCCGACCGCACCGGTCGAACCGGTGATACCGACCTGGCCCGTGTACCCGTTTGCACCGTTGCTGGCGATGGTGCTGCTGCCGCCGAGACCACCAGCCCCGCCGGCCCCGCCGGCGCCACCGGCACCGCCGTCGCCTCCCACGCCGCCGGCACCCTTGACGGTGACCGCACCGTTCAGGTTCACGGTGGCGCTGCCAGCAGCGACCACTGCGATGCTCGGGCCACCGGCGCCGCCGCCGCCGCCGGCGCCGCCGCCGCCACCGCCGCCGCCACCGCCGCCGCCGCCGGGACCGGCGTTGTTGTAGTGGTTGCCACCGTTGCCACCCTTGCCGCCGGTGCCGCCGGTGCCTCCGGTGCCGCCGGTGCCACCCTTGCCACCGGCGCCGGCCTCGACCCGGGAGTCGGCGTCGAGGGTCACGGTGGAGTTGTGGACGTACAGCCCGAACGAGCCGCCGCCGGGGCCGCCGCCGAGGCCCGGGCCACCGCCGGCGTTGCCGCCGCCACCACCACCGCCCGCACCGGCCTGCAAACCCCCATAGACGAAGCCGGCGGCCTCTCGGGCAGGCCCTTGCGGGCGCGCTCGCTCGAGGTGCTCAAATACTTGCACGCACAGCTACAAGGCCGCCTGCCCATCGTCTCGGTGGGGGGTA
>JBBFLY010000030.1:0-34294 GCA_037478855.1 Acidimicrobiales bacterium
CTCGAAGCAGCCGGCTAGAACAACAACCAAGAGGTTGACGCGGTGGTCCTCCTACACCACGTCAGCGGACGTGGCCCCCGCTCACGCAGTTCGTTCGGGCACTTCCCATGTCGTGGCATCGCTCCATCCGTCACTCAAGGAACGGAGCCTCCATGGATCCCGGGGCGGTTCAGTCACACCTCGCGGACAAACTGTTGTGGGCTCGCGATCCCCCACGACGCCGTTCCAGTCCCCCGGCGCGACGGGTCGCCCGAACCGAATCACCGAAGGGATCGCGCCATGACCTCCACCCTCACCGACGCGCACCGTCTCGACACCCTCGCTCACGTCCTCCTCGCCTCGATCACCGCCGACGACCCACCAGCGGCGGTCGGGGTCTCCTCCTCGGGCGGCGACGTGGCCTTGCACCTGCGCGAGCTGCTCGGCGGCGATCCCGCCGCGGAGCTGCGCGGCTTCCGTGCACCGCGAGACTGGTGGGCGTTCGGCGTCCTCGCCTGGGTCCGCGTCCGCTCGCTCGACTTCGGCGCGGTGCTCAGCGAGCACCGCCCGTTCATCCATCTCGTTTCGCGCTCCGGCGAGTCGGTCAACCTCATCGACACTGGTGACCTGTGCCCGGTGCGCATCGGAGGTGACGACGCGCACGGTCGCCTGTCCGACGCCTGCCGACGGGTGCTCGCCCTGCCGACCCCGGCCCCACCCGCGGACACCCGGCTGCTGTTCGCGCTGGCGTGGCTCGACGAGGTCGCCGCGACGGTGCAGGTCGCACCCGGCCGACGGCTCAGCTGGTCCGACGTGGCGGCGCTGCACCCGCTCACGGCGATGCTGCAAGGCGACGAGATCCTCGGTCCCGCCGATGATCGGCTCCCGGCGCTCGGCCGGGCCTTCGCACAGGCCTGGCCCTGGAGCCGACTGTGGGCAACGTGTGCCGGCGGCTCGCTGCCCATCGCCGAGATCGATCCGGTCACCGCCGCATGGGCGGACGAGGGCAGCTTCGCCCGCATGCTGCTCGAGCGGTATCCGGAGCTTCCCGATCTCCTCGCCACGCTCGACGCGCTGCTGGCACCGTCCGAGATGCGAAGGATCCGCGACACGCTCGCCGCGTGGGATCTGCTGTGACCCGGCTCCGCCCTCCTGCCGGTCATTCGGGGCCGGGCCGGAGGGTGACGGTGCCGATCCGGCTGGAGCCCACGGCCGGGCGACACCGGGCGGTCATCGACAGCCGCAGATCACGGTGTGTCCGGTCAGGGCCACGGTACGGTTGTCGCGCCAGCACAGCGTCGTCGACGGCAGGATGGGGTCGCGTCTCGGGACGTTCGCCCCTAGGGCCGACCTCGACCGACCCGGAGGATGAGACCACCATGAGTGAGGTCGTCTTCGAGGGGATCACGAAGCGGTTCGGCGACGTGACCGCCGTCGACCAGCTCAGCCTCGAGGTCTGCAACGAGGAGTTCATGGTCCTGCTCGGCCCCTCCGGCTGCGGCAAGACGACGGCCCTGCGCATGGTGGCCGGCCTCGAGACCATCACCGAGGGCACCCTGCGGATCGGCGGTCGGGTGGTCAACGACGTGGAGGCGAAGGACCGCAACGTCTCGATGGTGTTCCAGAGCTACGCGCTGTACCCCCACATGACCGTGGCCAAGAACATCGAGTCGCCGTTGATCGCGAGGAAGTTCGCCGTCGACGGTGGGCCACCGCGAAAGCTCCACAAGGCCGAACGTCGGGCCCGAGTCGAGGAGGCGGCCCGCACGCTCGGTCTCACTGAGCTGCTCGACCGCAAGCCGGCGGCGCTGTCGGGCGGGCAGCGCCAGCGCGTGGCGCTGGCACGGGCGATCGTCAGCCGACCGGCCGCCTTCCTCATGGACGAGCCGCTCTCCAACCTCGACGCCAAGCTCCGAGCCCAGACCCGGCTCGAGCTGGTCGACCTGCACGAGCGACTGGCGACCACCTTCCTGTACGTCACGCACGATCAGATCGAGGCGATGACCATGGCCACCCGCATCGCCATCCTCAACGACGGTCGGCTCCAACAGGTCGGCCCGCCGCAGGCGGTGTACGAGCGCCCTCACAACCTGTTCGTGGCTCGGTTCATCGGAAGCCCGCCGATGAACACCGTGGAGGGGACCTTCGTGGTCGAGGCGGGCGAAGCGTTCGTCGACCTCGGGGGAGCGGGTCGCTTCCGGGTGCGGGACGTGGGCGGTGAGCCGGTCGCGCCCGGCACCCGGGTGGTGGTCGGGGTGCGCCCCGAGCACCTGGTGCTCGGAGACGCTGCGGGGAGCGTCGAGGGAACGGTGGTCGCCGTGGAGTGGCTGGGGCATGAGCGCCACGTGGTCTGCGAGGTGGCCGGGGCGCAGGTCATCATCCGCGAGCCGTCGGAGGGCGCGGGTCCGAAAGCTGGTGAACGGGTGCGCATCGGTGCCGTCGGCGCCAACGCGGTCCACCTGTTCGACCCCGACACGACGGAGCGCCTCAATTGACCGTCGAAGCCAGGCCTGTCACCCGCCCGGTCAAGGGCACGATCGAGACGGCGCCACCCGACGAGGTGCGGCACCTCTCGAGCAGGGTGCGCGAAACCCTGCTGGCCGTGGCGTTCCTGGTTCCATCAGCGGTGATCTTCGGGTGGTTCTTCTTCTACCCCCTCTACCGGCTCGTCTACCTCGGGTTGCACCAGCAGAACCGCTTCGGCACCGCCGAGCGCTACGTCGGATGGTCGCAGTTCACCGAGGTCCTCGGCGGTGAGAACTTCCGCTCCGGACTCAAGGTCAGCGCGACGTACGTGCTCTACACCGTGCCGCTGGGGCTGGTGCTGGGCATCCTCCTCGCGGTGGCCGCCAACCGACGGCTGCGCGGCATCAAGATCTTCCAGACGATCTTCGCCTCGACCGTGGCCAGCTCGGTGGCGGTCGCATCGGTGGTGTTCTTCGTCCTCATCAACCCGCAGGCGGGGTACTTCCGCAACGTCGAGTTCCTCAGCCTTTCCGACCCCGACACCGCGTTGCGGGGCGTCGCGCTGTCGTCGGTGTGGCAGAACCTGGGCCTGACCTTCATCATCGTGCTCGCCGGTCTGCAGGCCGTGCCCGAAGAGATGTACGAGGCCGCCACACTCGACGGCTACGGGCCGGTCCGCCGCTTCTTCCGGGTGACCCTGCCGTTGATCTCCCCCACCCTGATGTTCCTCGTGGTGGTGCTGGTGATCTTCGCCTTCCAGGCCTTCGCGCAGATCGACATCCTCACCGCCGGGGGCCCCGCAGGGTCCACGGAGACCCTGGTGTTCAAGATCTTCAACAGCCAGCAGCCACTCAGCCAAGGTGAGGGCGCGGTGATGGCCATCGGCCTGTTCGTGGTCACCTTGTTCGTATCGCTGGCGCAGTTCCTGATCCTCGAGAAGCGGGTGCACTATGGGAGCTGAAGCCAACCAGGCCACCTGGAAGAAGGTCCTGTGGTACGTCGTGCTGACCGCGCTGTCGGTGGTGGTGCTGTTCCCGGTGTGGATGACCCTGGTGCGGGCACTGTCCACACCGGCGGTCTACGTGCGTGAGGGCCAGCCGCTCTACCCGGTGGCGATCCAGTGGGACGTCTTCTCGCGCGCGTGGAACCTCGGCGACCTCGGGGCGAAGATCCGCATCAGCGCGGTCGTCACCGCCATCATCGTGTCGGCGCAGCTGGTCACCTCGGTGCTGGCCGCCTACGCCTTCTCGTTCCTGCGGTTCCCGTTCCGCCGGGTGCTGTTCCTCGTCTTCATGGCCACCCTGATGCTGCCGATCGAGGTGACGCTCATCCCCAACGTGCAGACCATCCGAGGGCTCGGCTGGCTCAACTCCTACCAGGGCCTCGTGGCACCGTTCCTCGCCACAGCGTTCGGCACCTTCCTCATCCGCCAAGGGTTCCTCGGCATCCCACGCGACCTGCGCGACGCGGCGCAGCTCGATGGCTACGGCCACCTCGCCTTCCTCTGGCGGGTTGCCATCCCGGTCACCCGTCCAGTGATCGCGTCCTTCGCCGTGATCTCGTTCCTCGCCGCGTGGAACCAGTACACATGGCCGCGCGCCGTGGTCACCGAGGGCCGGTGGGAGACGATCCAGATCGGCCTGAAGTCGCTGTCGGCGAGCACCGTCGAGCAGGGCAACATCGGACTCGCGGCCGCCATCCTGGCGTCGCTACCCGTGCTCGCCCTGCTCATCTTCCTCCAACGCCAGCTCATCAGAGGCCTGACAGCCGGAGCGATCAAAGGCTGACCAGAGAGGAGCGTCCATGTCATCCATGCACCGAGCCCGCGTCACACGGTGGCTCCCGGCGTTCGTCGCATCCCTGGCCCTGCTCGCCGCGGCCTGCAGCGGTGGCTCGTCAGGCGGTGGGGACCCGACGGCCACCGAGAGACAAGCCGAGCGCAAGCTCCCGGAATGCCCGATCGGGGCGCTCGACGGCGCGACCCAACCCGTCGAGGTCGTCGTCTGGTACGCGCTCAGCGCGAAGACCGAGGCCACGCTCCGCTCCCAGGTCGAGGCCTTCAACCGTTCGCAGAGCAAGGTCCGGGTCCGAGCTGAGAACCAGGGCCCGTCCTACGAGGAGCTGCTCCGGAAGTTCGAAGCCACCCTTCCGACCCCGGGTCAGCTGCCGGACATCCTCGTCAGCGAGGACACCACCACCCGCTTCATGATCGACAGCGGCACGGTGCTCCCCGCCCAGACGTGCCTCGATGCCGAAGGTCTCAGCACCGAGGGCTTCGTACAGCCGGCGGTCAGGTTCTACTCGGTCGACGGTGTGCTCTACCCCGCCTCGGCGAGCATCTCGAACATCCTCACCTACTACAACAAGAACCACTTCCGCCGTGCCGGGCTCGACCCAGAGATGCCGCCGGCCACACTCGACCAGGTCCGCGAGTACGCGGAGAAGATCAAGGCCGCGGGCGTGGTCGACCGGCCGGTGGTCCTGAAGCTCGACTCCTGGTTCATCGAGACCCAGCTCACCGGCAAGGGCATCCCGCTGGTCGACAACGACAACGGTCGCGGTGACGGCGAGACCACCCGGGCCACGTTCAACGGGCCGGAAGCGCTTGCGCTGTTCCGTTGGGTGAGGGAGATGACCGATGCCGGCCTGCTCCAGGGCATTCCCGCCACGCCTGGCCAGATCGACCACTACCTGGCCATGGCGCAGCAGAACGGGTCGATCCTGATTGAGACCTCCACCGCAGCCACCTCGGTCAAGGCCTTCCTCGGTGGCGACACCAGCGTCGCTGGAGGGATCGATGCCGGCAGCGTCGACCTCGCCGCTCTCGACATCGGTGCCGGTCCCGTCTACGGCATCGACGAGCCTGGGAAGGCGCAGATCGGAGGCAACGCCTTCTTCATGTTGAACACGTCACCGCCCGCTGAGCAGGCCGGCGCCTGGGAGTTCATGAAGTGGTGGAACCAGCTCGACCAGCAGGTGGTCTGGCACCTCGAGGGGTCTTACCTCCCCTGGCTCACGGCCGCCGCGTCCGATCCCCGGATCCAGACCTTCTGGCGTGACGACCTAGCCGGACGCTGGCTGGCCATCGCCTACGACCAGATGCTCAACGGCATCAACCCCGACTTCCCCGGCGCGCTGATCGGCCCGTACGACAAGTTCCGGGCCGCGATGCGCAAGGCCCTCGATTCGATGGTGCTCGCCGGAACCGATCCGCAGGCGGCGCTCGATGCTGCCGAGGCGGAGGTCAACGCGGCGCTCGAGCAGTACAACGACGTGAACTTCTGAGCCATGCGACGCACCACACGCCACACACTCCTTGCGCTCGCGGTGCTCGTGGCCGTGTCCTGCAGCGGTGGCGGTGGGGGCACAGGAGCCGGTGACGCAGGGCGTGCGAGTGGCGGTCGTGCCGCCGAGCTACCGGCGTGCCCGGTCGAGGCGCTCGATCAGGTGGATGGGCCGGTCGAGGTGGTGGTGTGGACCTTCCTGCAGGCCCGGACCGGTGAGACCCTGCGGGCCCTGGCTGAGCAGTACAACGCCTCACAGAGCAAGGTCCGGGTGCGCATCGAGAGCCAGGGCACCATCAACGACGAGGTGTGGCGCAAGTACCAGGCCGGCATCAGCAGCGGTGACCTCCCCGCCATCGCCATCCTCGACGACACAGTGACCGTGGCTCTCGCCGACAGCGGCACCGTGCTGCCGGCCCAGTCCTGCATCGACGCCACCGGCTACGACCTGAGCGACTTCCTCCAGGCGGGCATCGACTACTACACCATCAACGGTGCGCTGTACCCCGCGTCGCTCAACCTCTCGAGCGCGCTGCTCTACTACAACCGCAACCACTTCCGGCGAGCCGGGCTCGACGTGAACGACACACCACGGACGCTCGCCGAGCTGCGCGAGACCGCACAGCGCATCAGGGACGCCGGGGTGGTGGACACACCGGTCGTGCTCAACCTCGGGCCGCCGTTGATCGAGATGTGGCTGACCGGCGCCGGCGTGCCGATCGTCGACAACGACAACGGGCGTGGGGAGGGCACCACGACCAGAGCAGCGTTCGACACCCCGACGACGGTCGAGCTGTACACGTGGGTGCGTGACATGGTCCGCGACGGTCTGCTGCGGGTGGTCCCCAACACACCGGGGCAGATCGACCACTACCTGGCCATGGCACAGCAGAACGCGTCCATGACCATCGAGACCTCTACCGCTGCCACCTCTATCGAGGCGTTCCTGAGCGGTGATCTGCGCGTCCCCGGTGGTGCCGACGCCGCGGACGTCGACCTCGGTGCGCTCGACATCGGCGCAGCCGCGGTGCCGGGTCTGCGGGAACCAGGCCGGCTGCAGATGGGCGGAGGCGCGTGGTACCTCACCAACACCGCCCCACCGGAGGTGCAGGCAGCAGCCTGGGACTTCATCAGGTTCGTGAACTCGGTGCCGAGCCAGGTGCGGTGGAACCTCGAAGGCGGCTACCTGCCGTTCAACGTGGCTGCCACCCGGGACCCGGCGGTGGTCGAGCAGTGGTCCACCACCCTGTCGGGTCGGTGGCTGGCGCTTGCCTATGACGAGCTGCTCGACGGAGTCGACCCGAACTTCCCGGGCCCGCTGATCGGCCCCTATGACGAGTTCCGGGCCGCGATCCGCAGGTCCGTCGACTCGGTGGTCTTCGCCGGCGTCGAGCCGGACGTCGCGGTCCGTGAGGCCGCAGCGGCGACCACCGCGGCGATCGAGCGCTACGAACAGGAGAACTTCTGAGATGAGCAGACCACGACGTCGGCTCTGGGCGGTCGCATGCATGGTGTTGTTCGTGGCGAGCTGTGGCGGTGGCGGCACCACAGGCCAAGCACCGACGGGCAGCGACCTGCCCGCCTGTCCGGTCGACGCGCTGGACACCGCCACAGGTCCGGTCGAGGTGGTGGTCTGGCACACCCAGCAGGCCAAACCTCTCGAAGCGCTCCAGCAGCTCGTCAACCACTACAACGCCTCGCAGAACAGGGTGCGGGTCCGGCTCGAGAACCAGGGCACGAGCTACGACGAGCTCCAACGGAAGTTCGCAACGGCGGTGCCTTCCCGCCAGCTCCCGGCGCTGATCATGGTCGACGACACCTTCACCAAGTCGATGGCTGACAGCGGCGTCGTGCTCCCTGCCCAGTCGTGCATCGACGCCGAGGGCTACGACACCAGCGGCTTCGTCGAGACCGCGAAGAGCTACTACACGATCGACGGGGTGCTCTGGCCAGCCTCGGCGAACCTGGGCAGCGTGCTGCTGTTCTACAACCGCGCCCACTTCCGGGCTGCGGGGCTCGACCCCGACCGCTCCCCCTCCACGCTCGCCGAGGTGCGCGAGTACGCCGAGAGGATCAAGGCGGCCAGCGTGGTCGACCGACCGCTGGTCCACGAGCTCGCGAGTTGGAAGACGGAGTTCTGGCTGACCGGCGCAGGTTCGGCAGTGGTCGACAACCGCAACGGGCGCGGTGCCGGCGAGACCACGGCCGCCACCCTCACCGGCAACCGGGAGGCGCTGCAGCTCTACTCCTGGTTCCAGCAGATGAACGCCGACGGCTTGCTCACCCCGGTGCCTTCGGTCCCCGGCCAGATCGACCAGTACCTGGCGATGGCGAACCGCCAGGCGTCGATGATGGTCGAGTCGTCGTCCGCAGCCACCTCCGTGGAGGCGTTTCTCGGCGGCAACCTCGATCCCTCCCAGATCGGCGCGGAGGGCTTCGATCCGACCCGCCTCAGCGGACTCGACATCGGCGCTGGTCCGTTCCCCGCGCTCGGCGAGCAGGCGATCGGCAAGACCCAGATGGGAGGCGCCGCCTGGTATCTGATCAACACCGTGCCGGAGCCGGTGCAGGCTGCGGCGTGGGACTTCATGAAGTTCATGAACACCCCGCAGGCTCAAGCCGTGATGCTCACGGGTGGCTCCTACCTGCCGTATGTGAAGGCCGCGAACGACCGACCGGAGGTCCGGGCCTTCTACACGGGTAGCTTGGCGGGACGCTGGCTGAAGATCGCCAACGACCAGATCGCCGCCATCGACCCGACCTTCCCCGGGCCACTGATCGGGCCGTACTACGAGTTCCGGGAGGCGGTCCGCAAGAGCCAGGACGCACTGATCTTCAGCGGACGCTCCCCCGAGGAAGCCCTCGATCAGGCGCAGCGGGAGGTCGACGCCGCGATCGCCCGCTACAACGAGACCGACTTCTGAGCGGACCGATCCCGGGGCGTGCAGCCCGCGTCCCGCCGAGCAGCGCCGCAGTGTCGAGGTGAAGGGCGGTGCCGTCGCGCCGCTTCGCCATGCGAGCCCGCAAGCCGGGGTCCCCCGCTAGATTCGCTCGGGTGGCCGACCAGCCGGTGAGCCCCGAGCAGCCACCCAACCCCGTTCAGCCGCCCGACCCGGTTCCGGCACCCGACCCTGTCCGACGCAAGCTGTTGCTCGCCGGTGGCTTCACCGCGGCAAGCGTCGCGCTGCTGCGAGGGCTGGCGCCCCGAGCCACGGGCCGCGACAGCGCGGACTCCGTGCGTGTGCGGGTCGTCGGTGAGCGGACCCCGCCTGGTCCACCCGCTGTCGAGGGTGCAGAACCGCCACCGCCACCGGGCCACACCTTCGCGCTGGTGCTCTCCGGTGGTCGGGTCATCGACCCCGCGAGCGGGTTCGACGGCATCGCCCACGTCGGCATCGACGGCGACCGGATCCGCGCCATCTCCGCCACGCCGCTCGCCGCTACCACGGTGCTCGACGTCGCGGGGCTCGTGGTGGCCCCCGGCTTCATCGACATCCTCAGCTATGAGCCGAACCCCTACGGCGTGTGGAACAAGGTGGCCGACGGGGTCACCACCAACCTCGGCATGCACGGCATCAACAGCACGGCCGCGAGCTTCTTCGAGCTGTACAGCAGCGACAGCCACCGACCTCCCGTGCACTACGGCGGCGCCTTCGACAACCCGCACATGCGCTCCGTCGAGGCGCGACTGCCCACCCGGCCCGCGACACCCGCGCAGATCGAGCTGCTGCGGCGAGAGCTAGCGGAAGGCTTCGCAGAGGGCTGGATCGGGCTCGACGTCGAGCCCGAGTACACACCGTGGGTCACCACGGAGGAGATCACCGCCCTCGCGCAGGTAGCGGCCGAGTACGGCATGCCGGTGTTCTCGCACATCCGCTACTCGTGGCCCGGCACACCCGAGGAGGGCAGCCTGGCGGCGATCGACGAGCTGCTGACGGTGGCCGAACGGACCGGCGTAGCGGTGCACGTCGACCACATCACCTCGATGACGACGCACGTCATGGAGGAAGCCCTGGCCCGTCTCGACGACGCCCGCTCCCGGGGGATCGACGTGACTGCGTGCGTGTACCCCTACGACTTCTGGGCCACCACGCTCGCCTCAGCCCGGTTCGCTGACGGCTGGCAGGAGCGGTTCCGCATCGACTACGGCGATCTCGAGGTCCCCGGCACCGGGGAGCGCCTCACCGAGAGCAGCTTCCGCCGCTACCAGGCGGAGAACAAGCTCGTCGCCGCGCACGCCATCCCCGAGTCGGACCTCCGACTCGCGCTCTCCACCCCCTGGGTGATGATCGGCAGCGACGCGATCCTCGAGGAGGGCAACAACAACCACCCTCGTTGCTCGGGCGCGTTCTGCCGCACCCTCGGTCGTTACGCCCGGGACGAGGCAGTGCTGACCCTCACCGACGCGCTGGCCAAGATGACGATCCTGCCTGCTCGGCGGCTCGAAGCGAGGGTGCCGGCCATGCGCCGCAAGGGACGGCTGCAGATCGGCGCGGACGCGGACATCACCGTGTTCGATCCGGCCACCGTCGCCGACCGGGCGACCATCGACGATCCGGCGAGGCAGTCGGTCGGCATCGAGTACGTCGTGGTGGCCGGGCAGGTGGTGAAGGACCGGGCGGAGATGCGCAAAGACGTGCGTCCCGGCCGGCCCATCACCGCCCAGTCCGCGTGACGGCATCCGCCGCCCGGATCAGCCCCGCCCGGTCCGATCCGTCACGGGGTGATCGGGGAAGAGCAGGCGTGAGAGCTCCTCGCTGTCGATGAGGTTCCCTGCCGCCGAGCTGGGCTCGGGGTCGGGCCACATGCCAGAGAGGTCGCCGAGATCCAAGGTCCCTGGGGTGCCGGCTCGCTCGTCGTGCGCACGATGACCGTGGTGTGCACGCGTCGAACCGGCCTCCGCATCGGTCTCGAGGTGGCTGTCGTGCTCCTCGAGCCCATCGCGCAGGTTCACCCTCCGCTCGAGCGTGGCGGCCGCCGACATCGCTGGGGGTGTGGGCGACGGCTCGACAGGGGATCGGTCGCCGATCGGCGTGGAGAACACGAGCGGCTCGAGCGGCACGATCGGCTCCGTCGACGGGCGTGGTGGGGCCAGGAAACCCTCGTCGGGCGCGATCGGCGTCACGCGCCGGCCACGTCGTCGGATACGCCAGATCGCAACGCCCATCCCAGCGACCATAGCAGTGACGCCTGCCACACCGACGGGGAGCAGTAGACCCGCTCCCCGACCGGGCGTCTCGTTGCGGTCGTCGACCATCGACCCCTGCGTGCTCGTGCTCGGCGTGGCCGGCCGTGTGCTCGATGTCACCGGGTCCGCTGAGGAGGTCGTGGTGGACGACGTCGTGGTCGAGCTGCTCTCCGGTGGGAGCGAGACGAGCGTCGACGGTGTGATGCCACCGGTCGAGCGCGTCGTCGACGGCTCGGTCGGCGATGGCGCCTCCGGCGACGGGCTAGGCGCCTCGGTGGTCGGCGGCGAGACGGTGCTCGTGGTGGGTGGTTCTGTGGTCGGAGCTGTGGTGGGCGGCGGCTCGGTGGTCGGCGGCGCGATGGTCGTCGTGGCGGGCTCGGGCTCCTCGGCGTGCACGACCGGCCCCGCGAACCCCAGCCACACGACGACGGAAGCAGCAGCAGACAGCAGGCCTGCGGTGCTCCGACGTCGATGCATCCTCATGACGGTACTGCGGAGGTCACACACGACTGGGCATCTTCTGCGACGCCCGCCCACGGGCCCGGCCGCGTCCGCTCAGCGGAGGAACCGCTCGGAGATCGCGGCAGACCGTCGACGCGAGGAGAGCCGAGCGGGAACGGTGCGCCCGCGATGCAGAAAGGGGAACCGAGAGCGGAGCACCCCGTACGGGATTCGAACCCGTGTTGCCGGCGTGAGAGGCCGGTGTCCTAGGCCGCTAGACGAACGGGGCTGGTGGGCTGGCGCAGTTTAGCGGTCACCGCGCGCCACCCCAAGCCGTGAGATGGCGTCGTGCACGCGCTGCGACTGCACGCGCACGTGGGAGACCGGCGAGCGCCGAGTCATCTGCGTCATCTCCCCGCCCTCGCCTCGTCGCCATTCTCGCAGCGACGGCCAACCGGCCGGCGATCGCGCTGGCGGCACCTGTGGCATCTCGCGCAGAAGCCCCAGGTCGACGACCCGGGGCTTCGCTCCTACCAGCTTGCTCGGGGGGGAGGACTCGAACCCCCAACGACAGGGCCAGAACCTGTTGTGTTGCCGATTACACCACCCCCGAAGGGCGAGGCGACATCGTATCGGTTCCGCACCCGGGGGCCGAATCCTCGCCGACGATGATCAGCCCAGGTTGGAGAGCCGCCGGTAGCCGATGACCCGTCCGATCGACACTGCGACGGTCTCCCGAGCCAACGCCGAGATCGCCACCCGCGACCGGGTGGGTGACACCACGGCATCCAGACCCACCTCCGCGGCGATCTGTCTGACACGCAGAGCGTGGTACGGATCGGTGACCACCAGCACCTTCGGTTCGAGCCCTCCGGCGCGGATGATCGCCGCCGAGGCCGACAGCTCCTGGTAGCTGTTGCGCCCCTCGACCTCCACCTTCAGGACGTCCTCGGGCACGCCCTTGTCGCGCAGGTAGTCGTAGCCGGCGAAGCCCTGCGTGACACGATCACCCTCCTGCTTGCCGCCGGTGACGACGATGTGGTCGGCCAGCCCCGCCTCCCACAGCTCAGCCGCGTGGTCGAGCCGGGCCCGCAGCACCGGTGAGGGGCGTCCGTCCCACTGCGCGGCGCCCATCACGATGATGGCGCTCGACGGGCGGACCTGATCCTGGCGCGACGCCCACCACACCTGGCCGAAGGTGACGCCCAGGTACACGACGAGCAGCGCCAACAGCCCGAGCCCGATGCGGACCAGCCAGCGCAGCACCTCGCGCACCGGCTCAGAGCTGGTCGCGGGCCGCTCGGAGTCGACGGAGCGTCTCGTCGCGCCCCAGCACCTCGAGGATCGCCCCCAGCGGAAGGCCCACCGTGCGCCCGGTCAGCGCCACCCGCACCGGCGCCTGCCACTGCTTCTTCGGCAACCCCAGCCTGGCACCCTCTTCAGCGATCGCCCCCAACAGGGCATCGCTCTCCCAGGGCAGCTCCGCATACGCGGCGATCACTGCGTCGAGCATGGCGGCCGCGGCGTGCGGGTCCTTTGCCATGGCCTTCCGCCAGGACTCCTCCTCGATCCGTGGTTCGTCCACGAACGCGAACTCGATGTACGACGGCACCTGATCGAGCCGGGTGACCCGGGTCTGCACCTCGGGGGCCAGCCGCTCGAACACCCCCGCGTCGAAGCGCTCCGCCGGCCACGTCGCACGCGCGCCGGTGACCCAGTGGGTCGAGCGATTGACGAACTCGGTGACGGGCAGCGCCCGGATGTACTCACCGTTGAAGTGGTCGAGCTTCTTGAGGTCGAAGAAGGCGCTGGCCTTGTTGACGCTGGCCAGGTCGAACAGCTCGATGATCTCGACCATCGGCCGGATCTCGATGCCGTCCGGCGGCCCCCAACCGAGGGTGGCGAGGTAGTTGGCCATCGCCTCAGGGAGGTAGCCCCGCTCGATGTAGTCACCGACCGAGACGTCGTCCCGGCGCTTGGAGAGCTTCTGGCGGCGCTCGTTCACGATCAACGGCAGGTGGGCGAACACGGGCACCTCGGTGATCCCGAGCGCCCGCCTCAGCAACAGGACCTTCGGGGTCACGTTGATCAGGTCCTCCCCACGGATGACGTGGGTGATGCCCATGTCCGCGTCGTCGACCGCGTTGGCGACGTGGAACATCGGCACGCCGTTCGAGCGCACGATCACGAAGTCCTCGAGGTCCGCGTTCTCGAACGAGATGTGCCCGCGGATCACGTCGTCGAACGCGGTCGTGCCCTCGTCAGGCGTCCGGAAGCGCACCACATGCCCCGGCCCGGGGCCCAGACCCCGGTCACGGCAGTAGCCGTCATAGCCTGGCTTGCCGCCACGCGCCTCCGCCCGAGCCCGGACCTCATCGGGCGTGCAGCTGCACCAGTACGCGTCGCCCGACGCCAACAGCTTCTCGGCCGCCTCGCGGTACAGCTCGCCCCGATCGGACTGGTGGACCGGTTCGCCGTCCCAGTCGATGCCCAGCCACTCGAGAGCCCGGTAGATGACCTCGATCAGCTCGCGCCTCGAGCGCTCGACGTCGGTGTCTTCGATCCGCAGCTTCAGCTCGCCACCCTGCTGGCGCGCGAAGAGCCAGTTGAACAGCGCGGTACGCGCCCCGCCGATGTGCAGATACCCGGTGGGGGCGGGCGCGAAGCGGACACGAACGCGAGCTGGGGTCACCTCGATGATGCTACCGGGCACCCCCTCGGTGTCATGAGCAGCCGTGCCCGGCCAGCTCCGGCGACACCGGCGGGTGCGCGACCCATCCCCCGTCCGGGTCTGAGCTCCGCCGGAGCCCGCAGGACGGCCACCCCGGGAGCCGACCCCTCACGACCGTCAACCGGCGACGGCCGTCGGCTCGGATCGACCCAGCAGCTTCTCACGCTTGGGATCGCTCTCCGCGAGGCGACGCAGCTGATCCGGCGGCAGCTTCAGCGTGCTCACCGGCACCAGATCGGCGATGCGGAGCCGCTCGGAGTAGTGGTGTGGGTGGGCGACACCCTGGAAGTAGCGCTTGCGGAGCTGCACGAGATCCGGATCAGCCTCCTCGAGGAAGCCCCAGATCGTGAACGCCACCGTCAGGTCGTGGATCACCGGGGCCCGACCGAACAGCGACGCCCGCTTGTTGGCCACCGCGACGCAGCCAGCGATCGCGTCCTGCTCGTCTTCCCCCGGGGTCAGCACGAGCCTGCCCTCGAACCTCCGGGCAAGCTTGAGGGCATAGCCCTGGTCAGGACCGGGGTGACCGAGACGAGGCCCTCTGGGCTGAGGACCGTCGAGCTCGCCCGGCCGGCGCGGGAACCAGTGCTCGGGACGCCACGGCGGGGACTCGTAGCTGTGGACCTGCTCGTACTTCGGCTTGGGCACGTACTCCGGCGCGGCCATGGCCGCGAGCCTACGTCGCCCGCTCAGGCCGACCCGAACCCGGCGAGGTCGCCCACCACCGCGGCGACGCGGGCCTCGGCACGCCCCTCGAGCTCGGCACGGCGCGTCTCGAGTCGCTCGATGAGCACACCCGTATGGCGCCGATCGAGCCGCAGCCGCGGTCGTCTAGCCAGGATCCACGACAGCCGCTCGGCGACGCCCACGGCGGTCGCGTAGGCACCGGTCAGCCGATCCCCGTCGCGCAGACGCCGGAACAACCCCTCCCAGCGCTCGGCCTCGGCTTCCGTCAGCGCACCCAGCCGCTCGCTCGTCAACCCAGCGAGCGCCACCCGCAGCGAGTCCGCGACCGGGGCACGCTCGAGCAGCAGCCCGTCGAGCAGGAGCTCCACGCCGACGTGCGCACAGGCCCGCGCCGCGCCCCGGGGGAGGCCCGCGTCCTGCAGCGCCCGGCTGTCCGCCGTGACCGCCTCAACGAACCAGGTCTGCGCGTGGAACACGGCGTCAGCCCGGTGGTGGAGTCCCACCCCCTCCGCCACCTGCGATGGCAGCCTGGCCCGCTCGACGCGAAGGCCCGCCATCGCAGCGAGGTCGGGCAGCATCGCCCCCAGCGCCACGTCGTCAGTCGGCTCGACCGCCGCGACCCACATACCGACGACAAGGTGGCCGACGAGGTTCACCGCGCACCTGCGGTGGCGGTCAGGTGTCGTGCTCTTGGGTGTGCAGCAGGCCGTAGACGATCGAGTCGACGAGCGCCTGCCACGACGCCTCGATGATGTTCTCCGACACCCCGACCGTCGTCCACGTCTGCTCGCCGTCGGTGGAGTCGATCAGCACCCGCACCACCGAGCCGGTGGCCGCGGCACCATCGAGGACCCGGACCTTGAAGTCGGTCAGGTGGATGCGCTCGAGCGCGGGGTAGCGCCCGTTCAGCGCGCGCCGCAGTGCCACGTCGAGGGCGTTCACCGGACCGTTGCCCTCCCCCACCGCGGCGATGCGCTCCTCGCCCACCCACAGCTTGATCGTCGCCTCGACAGAGACCTCGACCTCACCGGCGGGGAGCAGCGGGCCTTCCCGGTGATAGCTCGACACCCGGTAGGCCTCGACCCGGAAGAAGTCCTGCTTCCACCCGATCGCCTTCAGCATCAGCAACTTCAGCGACGCGTCAGCCGCTTCGAACAGCCAGCCGCGCGACTCGAGCTGCTTGAGCTCCTCGTTCAGCCGAGCCACCGCCTCGTCGTCGAGGTCGACGCCGAGCTCTCTGGCCTTGATGGCCATGCCCGCACGACCACCGAGGTCGGAGACCAGCACCCGGCTGTGGTTGCCGACCAGCTCGGGGTCGACGTGCTCGTAGGTCGCTCCACCAGCCCGGCCCAGCGCGGAGGTGTGCAGGCCGCCCTTGTGTGCGAACGCCGACGCCCCCACGAACGGATCGGCCGGCTGCGGCGGCAGGTTCACCAGCTCTGCCACGTGATGGCTGACCAGCGTGAGCCGCTTGAGCCGTCCCGGAGGGAGGGTCTCGATGCCGAGCTTCAGCGTCAGGTCGGGGATGACGGTCATCAGGTTGGCGTTGCCGGTGCGCTCACCGTAGCCGTTGACCGTCCCCTGGACCTGGACGGCACCGCCGATCACCGCGGCGATCGAGTTCGCCACCGCGCACCCGCTGTCGTTCTGCGTGTGGATCCCGATGGGGACGTCACCGAAGTGCGACACGATCTCCGCCGTCATCTGCTGCACCTCGTGCGGGAGCGAACCACCGTTGGTGTCGCAGAGCACCAAGCAGTCAGCGCCGCTCTCCGCCGCGGCCTCCAGGACCCGCAGCGCGTACTCCGGGTTGCGGCGGTACCCGTCGAAGAAGTGCTCGGCGTCGAAGAACACTCGCCGACCGGCGGACTTCAGGAACTGCACCGACTCGCGCACCATGGCCACACCCTCGTCGAGGGTGGTGCGCAGCGCCTCGGTGACGTGGAAGTCCCAGCTCTTACCGACGATGCAGACGGTCTCGGTACCGGCGGCGAGGAGCGCCTCGAGGGTCGGGTCCTCATCGACCTTGCCGGCCGGGCGCCGGGTCGACCCGAAGGCAACCAGATCGGCCACCTCGAGGTGCAGCTCGGTCGGGGCTCGGCGGAAGAACTCGGCGTCCTTGGGGTTCGCCTGCGGATAGCCACCCTCGATCCAGCGCACACCCAGCCAGTCGAGCTGCTCAGCGATGCGCAGCTTGTCCTCGACGGTGAGCGAGATGCCCTCGAACTGCGCGCCGTCCCGCAGGGTGGTGTCGAAGATCTCGACCTTCGTCGGGGTACCGGGAGGTCGCCGTGCGTCGCCGTCGATCACCTCAGACATGTTCGAGCCAGTCCTTGTAGCGGTCGACCTTGCCGCGCACCGCACGTGCGTACTCCTGCGCGATGGCGGTGGTCATGGGGCCGGGACAGGGCAGCGGGCGGTCGTCGACGGAGTTCACCGCGCTCACCTCAGCTGCGGTGCCGCACACGAACATCTCCTCGGCGACGTAGAGGTCGCTGCGCGAGAGGTCGTCGACCCGGACCTCGAAGCCGAGGTCGGCTGCGATTGTCATCACCGAGTCCTGGGTGATACCGCGCAGCGCGCCGGCTGAGGTCGGCGGCGTGATCAGCACCCCCCGGCGAGCCACGAAGATGTTCTCGCCCGTGCACTCGCTCACGAACCCGAGCGGGTTGAGCATGATCGCCTCGTCATAGCCGGCCTTGAGCGCCTCCACCTTGGCGAGCGACGAGTTGACGTAGTTGCCGGTGGTCTTCGCCAGCGGCGGCATCGAGTTGTGGTCGTGCCGGACCCACGACGACACCTTCATGCGGACGCCCTTGGTCACCGCGTCGTCACCCAGGTAGGCGCCCCACGGCCAGCAGGCGATCGCCACGTCGACCGAGCACGGCAGGGTGTTCAGCCCCATCTCGCCGTAGCCGTAGAAGGCGATCGGGCGGATGTAGCACGACGGCAACCCCGACGAGCGGACGGTGAGCTTGGTCGCCTCCACCAGCTCCTCCACCGTGTAGGGGAGCTGCATCATCATGATCTTCGCCGAGTCGTGCAGCCGCTCCAGGTGCTCGGTCAGCCGGAACACCGCGGGGCCCTGGTCGGTCTCGTAGGCGCGGATCCCCTCGAACACGCCCATGCCGTAGTGCAGCGAGTGCGTGAGCACGTGGATGCGCGCCTCGTCCCACGGGACGAGCTCGCCGTTGAACCAGATCTTCTCGGTGGGCGTGATGGGCATGAGTGGTCTCCTGTTCAGACTCGGCTGGCGACCGCGTCGCCGATCTCCGAGGTGGACGCGTCGAGCGCCTTCACGTCGGCGCAGGCCTTGCGGATGCGGGCGGCGGCATCGGTCTCACCCAGGAACTCGAGCATCATCGCAGCCGAGAGGATGGCGGCGATGGGGTTGGCCTTCTGCTGGCCGGCGATGTCCGGCGCGGAGCCGTGTACCGGTTCGAACATCGACGGGCCTGTGCGGTCGGGGTTGAGGTTGCCCGACGCGGCGAAGCCGATGCCGCCCGACACCGCCCCTCCGAGGTCGGTGAGGATGTCCCCGAAGAGGTTGTCGGTGACGATGACGTCGTAGCGCCCGGGTGACTCGACGAAGTAGATGCACGCGGCGTCCACGTGGTTGTACGCGGTGGTGACCTCCGGGTACTCGGCCGCGACCTCGTTGAAGGTGCGCTCCCACAGATCGCCGGCGAAGGTCAGCACGTTGGTCTTGTGGACGAGCGTGAGGTGCTTGCGGTCGCGCTTGGCCGCCAGGTCGAAGGCGTACCGCACACAGCGCTCCACACCGAACCGGGTGTTGACCGAGCCCTGGGTCGCGATCTCGTGCGGGGTGCCACGGCGCAGGAAGCCGCCCTCACCGGCGTAGGTCCCCTCAGTGTTCTCACGGATCACGACGAAGTCGTGAGACCCGTCCGGAGCGACGAAGGGCCGCTGGTTGACGTACAGGTCGAGCTCGAAGCGCATCTTCAGCAGCAGGCCCCGTTCGATGAGACCGGGCGGCACGTCGGGCGTGCCCACCGCGCCGAGGAGCAGCGCGTCGAGGTCGCGCCACTCGTCGATGACCTCGTCGGGCAGCACGACGCCGTCGGTGAGATAGCGCGCACCCCCGAGGAAGTAGTCGACGGTCTCGATCTCGACGCCCGTCGCCTTGATCACCTTGAGCGCCTCGGCGATGACCTCGGGCCCGATCCCGTCGCCTCCGATGACTCCGATCCTGTAGCTCACGACCGCTCCTGTCGTCCGAAGCTGCCCCTAGAACGAGAAAACCGTCCACCGAAGTGGACGGTCGATGCGCACACCGCGGAGGCGGCGTGCGCTATTCGATGATGATTACGGCGTTCGGTCGGGCAGACACTGGTCACCAGTGTGGTGGGGAGACGGTCCATCGTCAACCCGGTGGCCGCGGCCGATCGGGGCAACGCCCATTGGTACGCTCGCACGATGACTCCGTGGCCAGCCGGCGCCCGACCGAGCAGGTGGCCCAGCTCGCCGCCCACAGGCCAGCGCCGCCGCCCATCGGTGGTGGCCGCGGCCCTCCTGGTCGCAACGATCCTGGCCGGCTGCAGCGGCGGCTCCGGAAGCGTCGCCACCACGTCGCCGAGCACCACCGCGTCGCCGAGCACCACCGCGACACCCCAGGGCGACCTGTTCACCGTCGGCGACTGGCACACGCCGGACGGCCGGTACGCGAGAACGGTGCTCATCGGTGGCCGGGAGCTCGCCACGGAGGTGTCGGAGTGGCCCTTCGGCACCAGCCCCACACCGGAGCAGAAGGCTGCCGCCGAGGCGTTCGTCGACGAGACGCGGGCTGCGAACGCCCACCTCGTCACCGAGCAGGATGCGCTCGCGGCGGGGTACGTCGCCTGGCCGGGGCTCGGTCATCTGGTCAACCTCGCCTACGTCGAAGACGGCGTGGTGCTCGATCCAGCCAGGCCCGAGATGCTCATGCTCGACCGGCAGGGCATGGTCGCCGCGGTGATGTTCCTCGCAGCCGACAACACCGCGAAGGGCCCGCAGATCGGCGGGCCGATCACCGTCTGGCACTTCCACCCCTGGCCTGAGACGGGCATGCAGTGCATGCAGTCCAACGGGCTGCTCCCCTACTACCCACCCGACGGTGTGTGCCCCCAGGGCTACCTGATGACGGACCGCACCCCGGAGATGCTGCACGTCTGGCTGCGTGAGCACCCCGACGGTCCCTTCGCCACCGACATGGCGGTGATCGACCACGAGCACTGAACGCCCGCTGCCGGGAGGCCCGGCCACGCCCGGACGACTCGGCCGGTCGCTACCATCTGATCCGTGCCGGAGACCCACCACCTGTCGCAAGCCACCTTCGACCGCCTCAAGGCCGAGCTCGAGGAGCTCATGACCCACGGCCGCACGGAGATCGCCCGCAAGATCCAGGCCGCGCGCGAGCTCGGCGACCTCTCCGAGAACGGCGACTACCACGCCGCCAAGGAGGAACAGGGCAAGATGGAAGCCCGGATCCGACACCTGCAGGTGCTCCTCGAGAACGCGGAGATCGTCGAGGTGGGTGCGTCGGACGTTGTGCGCGCGGGCTCGATCGTGTCGATCTGCTTCGAGGGGGACGAGCAGCCCGAGCGCTACCTCATCGGCTCGATCGAGGAGAAGCACGACGAGGTCGAGCACGTCATCTCACCAGGCTCGCCGCTCGGCCAGGCACTGATGGGTGCGAGCGTGGGCGATGTCGTCGACTTCGAAGCCCCTGGCGGACTCCTCAAGGTCGAGGTCGTGGACATCGAGGGCTGATGCCATCGACGGGTACCGCCAGCAGCCGATGAGTCCCTTCCCCCCAGCGGACCTCCCCGGCGGCCGGTACGTCGACCTCGATGACCGCGGCACGACCTTCTACCGCAGGGTCGCCGGGCCGCCCGGAGCCCCCCGGGTGCTGCTGCTGCACGGCTGGACCGCGAACTCAGCGCTGAACTGGTACTCGTCGTTCCGTCCGCTCTCCGAGCGCTTCGAGGTGATCGCGATCGACCATCGCGGCCACGGCCACGGCATCCGCAGCCCGGAGCCGTTCACCCTCGAGGACTGTGCGGACGACGCGGCCGCCCTGGTCAGCCTCCTCGGGGTCGAGCCGGTCATCGCCGTCGGCTACTCGATGGGTGGACCGATCGCCCAGCTGCTGTGGCGGCGTCACCGCAGCCTGGTGTCGGGCTTGGTGCTGTGCGCGACGGCACGCAACTTCGTCGGCGTCGGGGCCGGGGACCGGGCGATCAGGGGGGTGGTGACCGGGCTGGCGTTCGCGGCCCGTGCCACGCCGCCGGGGCTGCACCGCCGGGTAGCTGACCGGGTGCTCGTCAGTCGCTACGACGACTCCGAGCTCGGCCAGTGGGCGCGCCGGGAGGCCCGACGCAACAGCCTCCGTCACCTCATCGAAGCCGGACGGGCGATCTCGCAGTTCAGCTCGCGCGACTGGATCGGCGAGGTCGACGTGCCGACCGCCGTGGTGGTCACCGAGCACGACCTCGTCGTGCCACCGCTCCGCCAACGCAAGCTCGCCGAGGCGATCCCCGGCGCCACCGTGCACCCTTTCGATGGTGGCCACGATGCGTGCGCCACCGCGCCCGACCAGTTCGTCTCTGCGCTGCTCGACGCGCTCGACAGCGTGACCGTCAGGATGTCGGCGAACCGACACGCCGGAGCTCCGCCGCGACCACCCGAACCGGCCGACCCAACACCTCCTCCAGCAGAGACTTCCGCTCCTCGGCGCTGAACAGCTCGAGGGAGAGATCGTCCTCGCCGGCGGGCGTGAGCTCGAGCACCGCCTCGGCTCCGGCCTCCCGGACGCGCAGCGACGCCACGGCACCCGAACGGCTCCGGTCCAGTGCGATGCCCATCCGGCTCAGTGCCGCCGCCGTGCGAACCAGTTGCTGGTCCCCGGGCCGCAGGGAGGCGAACTCGGGATGCTTGGCCTTCGGTGCGCTCTTGCGGTGGTAGCGGGCGATCAGCGCGATCAGCTCGATCTCGTGGTCGTTGAAGCCCGCGAGGTGATCGGAGTTCCGGATGACGTAGTAGCTGTGCTTGTGGTGGCCGCTGTGCGAGACGAACAGTCCGACGTTCGCGAGCAGCGTGCCTGCCTCGAGCAGCTCCCTGGCCGCGTCGTCGAGCCCGTGCCAGCGACGGGTCTGGTCGAACAGTGCGAGGGCGAGCTCAGCGGCGCGCCTCGAATGTGCCGGATCCTCGTCCATCAGCTCGGCCAGGTGGAGGACGCTGCGCCGGCGCAGATCCTGGAGATGGTGCAGCGTGGCGCCGCGCTCACGTGCCAGCGCGTCGAGCAGCACCCCTTCACGCAGCGCGTAGTCGGAGACCACCAACCGCTCGACGCCGAGCTCGCCGGTCACCTGCTCGAGGATGATGGCACCGGCCAGCAGGATGTCGGCGCGAGCGGGGTCGATACCCGGCAGGCGTCGCCGCTGCTCGACGGTGTCGGCCGCGACGAGCAGCTCGACCGTGGAGCGGATCTCGTCCCGGGTCATCTCGAAGCCGTTGAACGTACGGGGCTGCACCTCGCCGCGAGCTGCACAGATCATCGACGCCATGGTCTGGATCGTCCCCGAGCTGCCCACGGCGATGTCGAAGCCCAGACGCCGGACCTGCCGGGCCACCGTGACCAGGTTGGATCGCACGAAGCGCCGGCACGAGTCCACCGCACTGGGATGCAGGCGCTCGGTCCGGAAGAAGCGCCTGGTCAACCGGATGGCCCCCAGCTTGAGGCTCGCGGCGCTGAGCGTCTCACCACGCTCGCCGACCAGCACCTCGGTGCTCCCACCACCGATGTCGATCAGGAGCAGCCGCCGCTGGTACACCTCCAGGGCCTGGAGCACGCCGAGGTGGATCAGTCTGGCCTCCTCGACCCCGGACACGATCTCGACCTCGACGCCGGCATCCCGCCTGGCCCGGTCGATGAACTCCTGCGCATTGGCGGCTTCGCGCACAGCGCTGGTGGCGACCGCGTACACCTTGGCGCCAGAGATGTCTGCGATCCGACGGAAGCGGCGGAGGGTCTGGATGCCTCGCTCGATCGAGTCGGGATCGAGCCGCTTCATGTCTCCCGACGCGGATCCGAGGCGGACCATCTCCTTCTCGCGGGCGACCACCTCGAAGTGCGATCCCTCTCCGAAGCGGGCGACGACGAGGTGGATGGAGTTGGTGCCGATGTCGATCGCCGCGAGGTGCTGGGTCACCGTGCGCCAGGCTAGCTACGCGTACCCCACGGCCCGCTCGATGCGGCGGGCGGCGGCGGTCACCGCGTCCCCGTACCGGCGACCCGGCCGGCGGGTGGTCCGCTCGATCGGGCCCGACACGCTCACCGCCGCAACGATCCGCCCATCGGGATCCCGGACGGGCGCGCTCACCGACGCCACCCCGGCTTCACGCTCGCCGACGCTCTCCACCCAGTCCTTGCCAGCCTCCGCCCCGTGGTCCGCGAGCAGGCGACCCGCCGACCCCACCCCGAGGGGCAGCGACGCCCCCATCGGCACGATGGTGCGCAAACCGTGAGGTGACTCCAGCGCGGCGATGCACACCCGCCGATCACCCTCGCGCACATAGAGCTGCACACTCTCGCCGGTGCGGTCCCTCAGCTCCGCGAGCGCCGGTCCCGCGGCCCGCGCCAGGGGGATCGCCTCGGCCGCCGCCCGGCCGAGCGAGAGGAGACGCACCCCGAGTGCGAAGCGGCCCTCCTCGTCACGCCGGACCAGCCCGTGCACCTCCAGCGCGACCGCGAGCCGGTGCGCGGTGGCCCGAGAGAGGCCGGTGTGCTCCACCAGGGCTGCGAGTGGGATCGGGCCGGCTTCGAGCGCGTCGAGTACGAGCACAGCCTTGTCGATGACACCCACGCCGCTTACACTGTGTCCCACAGCACGAGAATACTGTCTCACTATCTGAGACGCCAGCACGGTAGGCCCAGTCGGCGTGGAAGGCACCGTCGGGCACCGCGACGACCAGCCGACACCCACACCTCGGAGGGGAACCCATGGCCACACCCCGCACCCTGAGCGAGAAGATCTGGGATCACCACGTGGTCCGACGCGCCGAGGGCGAGCCCGATCTCCTCTACATCGATCTGCACCTGGTGCACGAGGTCACCTCCCCTCAGGCCTTCGACGGCCTGCGTCTCGCGGGTCGCAGGGTCCGCCGACCCGACCTCACCGTGGCGACCGAGGATCACAACGTCCCGACCGCCGACATCGACCAGCCCATCGCCGATCCCATCTCCCGCAAGCAGGTGGAGGTGCTCCGGGCGAACTGCGCGGAGTTCGGCATCACCGAGTACCCGATGGGCGATCCGGGCCAGGGCATCGTGCACGTCATCGGCCCCGAGCAGGGCCTCACCCAGCCGGGCATGACCATCGTCTGCGGCGACAGCCACACCTCGACCCACGGCGCGTTCGGGGCGCTGGCCTTCGGCATCGGCACCAGTGAGGTCGAGCACGTGCTCGCCACCCAGACGCTCCCCCAGCACCGGCCGGGCACCATGAGCGTCACCGTCGAAGGCGAGCTGCCACCCGGGGTCACCGCCAAGGACATCATCCTCGCCATCATCGGCCGCATCGGCACCCACGGCGGCATCGGCTCGATCATCGAGTACCGGGGCTCGACGATCCGGGGCCTGTCGATGGAAGGCCGCATGACCGTGTGCAACATGTCGATCGAGGCGGGCGCGAGGGCTGGTCTCGTCGCACCCGACGACACGACCTTCGCCTACCTCGAGGGGCGCCGGTTCGCCCCCCGCGGCAAGGAATGGGAGGCCGCCCTCGACTTCTGGCGCACCCTCCCCACCGACGAGGGTGCGACCTTCGACAAGGCGGTGGAGCTCGACGCCTCGAAGCTGGTGCCGTTCGTGTCGTGGGGCACCAACCCCTCCCAGGTGGTCGAGATCACCGGGGTGGTACCCGATCCCGACAGCTTCGCCGAGCCGAGCCAGCGGGAAGCCGCCCGCAGAGCGCTCGAGTACATGGGCCTCACCGCGGGCACCCCGATGCGCGAGATCCCCGTCGACACCGTGTTCATCGGCTCCTGCACCAACAGTCGCATCGAGGACCTGCGGGCCGCGGCCGCGGTCGTCGAGGGCCGCAGGGTCCGTGACGGCATGCGGGCCATGGTCGTACCCGGCTCGTTCGCGGTGAAGCAGCAGGCCGAGCGGGAGGGGTTGCACGAGGTGTTCCGCGCCGCCGGCTTCGACTGGCGCGAGCCCGGCTGCTCCATGTGCCTGGCGATGAACCCGGACAAGCTCGCGCCCGGCGAGCGCGCCGCGTCGACCAGCAACCGCAACTTCGAGGGACGTCAAGGCCGGGGTGGGCGCACCCATCTGGTCTCCCCCGCGGTCGCCGCCGCCACCGCCATCGCCGGCACCTTCGCCACCCCAGCGGACCTGCACTGACCCACCGGACCGGGAGGAACGCACCGATGGAACCCGTCACCGTCGTCACCGGCACCGCCGTGCCGCTCGACCGCTCCGACGTCGATACCGACCAGATCATCCCGAGCGACTGGCTCAAGCGCGTGGAGCGCACGGGCTTCGGCGCCGGCCTGTTCTCCGAGTGGCGGGACGACCCGGACTTCGTCCTCAACCAGCCCCACCACGCCGGTGCCACCATCCTGCTCGCCGGTCCGAACTTCGGGACCGGCTCGTCACGGGAACATGCGGTCTGGGCGATCATGGACTACGGCTTCCGAGCGGTCGTCTCTCCCCGGTTCGCCGACATCTTCCGCAACAACTGCACGAAGAACGGCCTGGTGCCGGTGCAGGTCGATGCCGACGTCGCCGAGCGGTTGATGCGTGCCGTGCAGGAGAACCCGGCGCTGGAGATCACCATCGACGTCTCGACTCGGACGCTCAGCGCCCCCGAAGCCGGGATCGAAACCACGTTCCCCCTCGACGACGCCACCCGGGAGCGCTTCCTGCAGGGCCTCGACGACATCGGCATCACCCTCCAGCACGAAGCCGAGATCGCGGCCTTCGAGGCCTCTCGGCCAGCCTGGCTCCCATCGCTGCACCGAGGCTGAGACCAGGCGCGCCCGACTCCACGGCGCCGAGCCAGCGGCTGCGGGGCACCGAGCCAGCGACTTCGGGGTGGCTAGCCAGTGCCCAGGTCGATGCGGTAGCCCCGGCCCCCGTGGGCCTTGGCGCGGTACATCGCGCTGTCAGCCCGGCTGAGCAGACGGTCGGCGTCGATCTCCTCGCCGACGTCACGTGCCACCGCCACCCCGACCGAGATCCCGACCACCACCGACACCCCCTCGGCGATGCGCACCGGCTGCGAGACCGCCTCGACCACCCGCTCGGCGAGGTCGCCCAGCGCGTCCTGATCCACCAGCCCCTCGCACACGATCACGAACTCGTCGCCACCGACCCGGGCCACCGTGTCGGTCGCCCGGGTGACCGACACCAGTCGCCGTGCAACCTCCTGGAGCACCAGGTCACCGGCGGCGTGTCCGTTCGCGTCGTTGATCGCCTTGAACCCGTCGAGATCACAGAACAGCACCGCAAGCCCCTGCCCCGACCGCCGGTGGCGGGCGACCGCCTGCTGCAGCCGGTCGCTGGCCAGTGACCGGTTGGCGAGACCGGTGAGCGCGTCACGGGTGGCGAGGTCGCGCAGGCGAGCCTCCGCCGCCTTCAGATCGCTGATGTCACGAGCGAGCACCGCGATCCAGTCCAACCGGCCGTGCCGGTCATGACGGGCCACCGCGAGGGCTGAGACCGGCACCTGCTCATCAGGCCCGACGTTGAGCATCAGCTCACCCCGCCAGATCAGGGCTTCGTCGAGCACACGCAGCACCTCGCGAACCCATTCCTCGCGCCGCAGCTCGGCGACTAGCTCGACGAGCTGACCGGATCCGCCCGCGGCACGCAATCGGTCCATGGCGGCACGGGTGGCCGCGTTGACGTAGAGGATCCTCCCCGACGGTCGGAACACCGCCACGTAGTCGGAGGTCGCGTCGAGCATGTGGGTGAGCCGCTCGCTCTCCGCTCGGGCCTCGACCTCGGCCGTGACGTCCTCGAGGATGACGATGACCCCACCCCGATCGTCGCCGGGTCGCTCAAGGGTTCCGCTCCGCGGGGCGACCATCACCCGCAGCCATCGGGTCACGTCGTCGCCTGCAGCGAACGCGACGATGGCGCTCCCCACCGACCCCTGGTTGCGAGCCGCGTCCACCATGGCGTCGAGGACCGGCCGGAACTCCTCGAGCGCACCGTCCCGCCAGTCGCCCTCCCCGACCAGCTGATCGAGCAACCCGCCGGCGGCGGGGTTGCGGTAGACGGTCCGCCCGTACCGGTCGGCGACCAGGATGCCGATCGGTGCGGCTTCGGTGAGCGATCGGAAGTCGGTCTCGGAGCGGCGCGAGCCGGTCGGCGGTCCGCCCGCCCCCTCTGTCGACATGACCTCTTTCTACCGGCCGCCGGCGGAGAACCTCGGGCGGGAACCGGGGCAGGCCCGGCGACGTCGAAGCAACAGCGGGAGACGACACCCCCTCCGAGGGAGGGGAGACGCCGGGAGGAGCCGCATGCGACAGACGTTCCGAGACTTCGCCGTCACCGCGGTGGCCACCCTCACCCTGGCGGCGTGCACCGGCGACGGGCGATCAGCGGGCGGCTTCGCCGGTTCCCCGACGACGCCAGAGACCCGCCCGGCCGTGGCACTCGTGGCCTACGACAGCTGTGACGCCTTCCTCGACGAGGTGCAACACCTCGCGAGCAGGCTCCTCACCATCCCCGCGCCGATCGAGCCGGCACTTGGCGGGACGACCAGCGGGGTGCTCGAACGTGATGGGTCGCCCAGCGGGGCCGCCTCAGGCGTACCTGAAGCCGCGCCCGGATCCACCAGGGCCGCCCCGACCGAAGCCGACCGGAGTGCGGACGCCGGCCCAGCCTGGGGAGGGACCAACCTCCAAGAGGAAGGCGTGGACGAGCCCGATGTGGTGAAGACCGACGGCGGTCGGCTCCTCACGATCGCCGCGGGCAAGCTCTGGTCCTTCGCGCTCTCCGCCGGCCTGCCGGCGCCCGCAGGCTCGATCACGCTTCCCCAAGGCGGCGGCGTGCTGCTCGTCGACGGCGACCGGGCGCTCGTGCTCACCACCAGCTACCAGCCCGTCCCGACCGACGACCCCGCGACACGGATGATCGCTCCCGCTGACGTGACCACCCACCTGACGCTCGTAGACGTCTCCGACCCGGCGGCCATGGAGATCGCCGGCACCGCAGAGCTGCAGGGCGCCCTCGTCGACGCCCGAGCGGTCGATGGCATGGTGCGGGTGGTGACCTCATCCGCGCCGCCACGGCTCGACCACGTCGACCGGGCCGCCGCAGGGAGCAGCGAGTCGCTGCAACGCCGCACCCGCGAGGCGATCAGTCGGACCGACGCTCAGGCCTGGCTGCCGCGCTACGCGGTGCGCGACCGCGACGGCGGGGTGGTGGAGCAGGGTCCGCTGGTCGACTGCGCGTCCGTGCTAGCACCCCCCGAGCCCGCGGGGCTCGGCATGGTCAACGTGGCGTCGGTCGACCTGCGGGCCGACACCCTCAAACCCACCGGCGACACGAGCATCCTCGGCGCTGGCGAGATCGTCTACGCCTCGAGCTCAGCGCTCTACGTGACCACGACCACCTGGCCCGACGAACAGAGCGGCACGGTGAGCCGCACCGCCATCCACAAGCTCACCATCGCAGGACGAGATCCAGCAGCCTACGTGGCGTCCGGTGAGGTCGACGGGCAGCTGCTCGACCAGTTCTCGCTCTCGGAGCTCAACGGCGACCTCCGGGTGGCCGCCACCGAGACGGTCGGCGTCGCCAGACCTGACGACGCACCACGTTCGGAGCAGTTCCCGCCGGCAGCGACGACGCAGAGCGCGCTGACCGTGCTGCGCCAGGTCGGCGCCGAGCTGCGCCCGATCGGCAGGGTCGATGGCCTCGGCCGCGGCGAGCAGATCCGCTCGGTGCGCTTCCTCGGTCACACGGGGTACGTCGTGACCTTCCGTCAGACCGACCCGCTCTACACGATCGATCTGCGCGACCCGACCGCCCCGCGGGTCGTCGGTGAGCTCAAGATCCCCGGCTACTCGTCCTACCTGCACCCCATAGGTGACGGTCTGCTGGTCGGCATCGGCCAGGACGCCACGCCCGAGGGCCGCACCACCGGGCTGCAGCTCTCGCTGTTCGACGTCTCCGACCCGGCCGCACCTACGCAGTTGCAGAAGCTCGCGCTGCCAGAGTCGTGGTCGGAGGCGGAGCACGAACACCATGCCTTCCTGTGGTGGCCGCCGGAGTCGCTCGCGGTGGTCCCGGTCACCAACTACGGGTTCGGGCGCCCCGACGGCTCGTTCGCCCCGCCCTTCGTGGGCGCCATCGGGTTCGTCATCGAGCGCGGAGGCATCGTCGAGCGGGGTCGGCTGACCCACCCTGCCCCGGCGTGGGGGGCGCGGGTACCCGCAGCGCCCGGTTGCGAGCCGGGTGCCGGTTGCGCAACCCCACTGCCCGCGCCGAGCGATCCGGGCATCGTCTCGCCCTCGCCGGGGGTCGACGGCACGCCGATCGAGCGGGCGGTCGTGGTCGACGGCGCGCTGCTGAGCTTCTCCGAGGCAGGTGTGAAGGCGAGCGATCTCGGATCGTTCGCCGATCTCGTCTGGGTGCCCTACCCCTGATCGCCCCGAGCGGGGTTCGCTCAGACCCCTCGGAGCGAACCAGGCCGGTCGACCGCGGTGCGGTCCTCGCCGGTGTCACGCACCCGCACGATCCGGTTGATGGCGTTGAGG
This sequence comes from Acidimicrobiales bacterium, assembly GCA_037478855.1. Taxonomy (GTDB): domain Bacteria; phylum Actinomycetota; class Acidimicrobiia; order Acidimicrobiales; family Acidimicrobilacustridaceae; genus Rhabdothermincola. The sequence continues at coordinate 29,552 of JBBFLY010000030.1, forward strand.
AACGCCCGCGCCGAGGCTTCGACCACATCGGTGGACAGCCCGCGACCCGGCATCGCCACACCATCGACCTCGAACCGCAGGGCCACGTCGGCCAGGGCGTCCACGCCGCCGGTCACCGAGGTGACCGAGTAGTCGGTGAGCCGACCCTCGACCCCGGTCGCCTGCTTGATCGCGGTGCACGCCGCCTCGACCATGCCGTCGCCGTGTGCCGTCGCCTCCAGCTTCTCCCCCCCGTGGTCGAGCACCACCGTTGCCGTCGGGGTGGTGTTCGTCCCGCCGTGGCACTCGATCGACACCAGCTGGAACGCGTAGCGGACGGTGTCGCCGACCTCTTCGGCCACGAGAGCTTCCAGGTCGGCGTCGGTGAGCTGCACCTTGCGGTCGGCGAGCTCCTTGAACCGGGCGAACGCCTGATTCAAGGCGTCACCGTGCAGGTCGTACCCCATCTTCTTCAGCGTGTCCGCGAAGGCGTGGCGACCCGAGTGCTTGCCGAGCACGATCTGGCTTTCGCCGGCGCCGACGGAGCGGGGGTCGATGATCTCGTAGGTGGTGCGCTCCTTGAGCACGCCGTCCTGGTGGATGCCCGACTCATGCGCGAAGGCGTTCCGCCCGACGACCGCCTTGTTGTACTGCACCGGGTAGCCGGTGAGCCGGCTGACCAGGCGGCTGGTCCGAGCCAGCTCCTCGGTGCGGATGCGCGTGTCGATCCCACCGAAGTAGTCGGCCCGGGTGCGCAGCGCCATCACGATCTCCTCCATCGCCGCGTTGCCGGCACGCTCCCCGATGCCGTTGATCGTGCACTCGACCTGGCGGGCACCGGCACGCACGCCAGCCAGCGAGTTGGCCACCGCGAGCCCGAGGTCGTCGTGGCAGTGGGTCGACAGCACGTAGTCGCCCGAGACCCGCTCCCGGATCGCCCGCAGCCGAGCCGCGTACTCCTCGGGGATCCCGTACCCGACGGTGTCGGGGATGTTCAGCGTGGTCGCCCCGTTGTCGACCGCGATCTGGAGCACCTCGCACATGAAGTCGAAATCAGAGCGTGAGGCGTCCTCCGGCGAGAACTCGACGTCGTCGGTGTAGGAGCGCGCGTGGGCCACCGCCCGGGCGGCCTCGGCCTTCACCTGCTCCGGTGTCATCCGCAGCTTGTTGCGCATGTGGATCTCGCTGGTGGCGATGAAGGTGTGGATCCGGGCCCGCTCGGCGTCGCAGATCGCCTCCCAGCACCGGTCGATGTCCGCCAGCGCGGTGCGAGACAACCCGCAGATCACCGGGCCCCGGACCGTCCGAGCGATCGCCTGCACCGCCTCGAAGTCCCCCTGGGAGGCCACGGGGAAACCGGCCTCGATGACGTCGACACCCAGTCGAGCCAACTGCTCCGCGATCTCGAGCTTCTCGCCCTGATCGAGGGAGATCCCCGGCGACTGCTCACCGTCGCGCAGCGTGGTGTCGAAGATGACGACCTGATCGCTGTTGCTCATTGCTCTGTGCCTTTCGCTCGCTGGCTCACTGGAGCTGTGAGGGTCGGATGGCTACCGGAGAAACAAAAAACCTCCTGGCCCGTGGGCGCAGGAGGCTCGGCGAGCACCTATGTGGGGCGCCCGCCCTACCGAAGAAGAAGCTCCTCGACGACGACGTGGATCTGCATGTCGGTACTCATGGTGTCAGGACTGCCGGGAACCCGTCAAGAACGTCACCGCCCGGGCACGCCCCAGCGACGTTGGATACGGTACCGGTCGGGCATCGTTCCACCAACGTCGACACCGCTTCGATCGCGCACCGCTTCGCGATCGCCACCTACGAAGCCAGGAGGCCGCCATGTTCCGTCGAGTGTTCCGCATCACCTTGAAGCTGGGGCTGATCGCCGCGGTCGGCGTGGGCATCGCCATGGTGATCAAGAAGCTCACCACGCCACCTGAGGCACCGGCCTCGCTTGAGCCGTGGCCGCCGCTGTCGACGGAGACCACCGCCAGCCCGGCCGACCAGCCGAACACCGAGTCGGCCGAGCAGGCAGCGGTCGAGAGCTCCAACGGCGAAGCCGCGAGCGCCGTCGCGGAAGCAGAAGCCGCTCCCTCGAACAACTGATCGGTCCGGTCAGCTCGACCGGACCTCAGCCACGACCTCGATCGGCTCCAGGCCTTCGAACCGGAGGGTGATCGGGATCGTCTCACCCTCGCTCAGCGGCTTGACGAGCTTGAGCAGCATGACGTGATAGCCACCCGGCTCAAGCCGCACGGTGCTTCGCGCCGCGACCTCGATGGCCTCAACCTCACGCATCTGCATCATGCCCATGCCGCCGCCATCTCCCTGCTCGGTGGACATCCCGGCGCCGGGCATGGTCTGCGCGGGCATCCCACCGGGAGCCATCGTCCCGGCGGAGCCGGACATGCCCATGCGAGCCGTCGTGGTGTCGCTGCCTCCACTGCCGACCATGGCGGTCTCATGCAGCTGGGCCTCCCCAGCGATCTCGGGCGGCACGCTCGCGCTGACCAGCCGGATCGCCTCGTCGCGACCGTTGCGGATCACCAGGTAGCAGGCACCCGCGTCCGCCATCGCTGGTGAGGTCCGGCACCAAGCGTCGGAGATGACGGGCGCGGCCGGCGACGTCGAGGTGATGGTGGACTTCGACGCGGCCTTGTCCTCCCCGTTCCCGTTGCCGCACCCGACCAGCGCGCCCATCACGGCCAGCGCGGCGGCTGCCGTGCTCACAGACCGTCTCATGATCACCGATGCACTCCTTCCGTCACGTTCCGCTTCCGGTCAGACGTCGCCTGCCCGGAGACGAGGGGCACCCAGATGGCTCCCTGCCGGGGGAAGCATCGCAGAGCTCGCCGCGCCGGCCTCGACCTTCCGCGATGATCGTGACCTTCAGCCTGCCCATCGGGGACCTTCGTCTCATCTCGACCCGGACCTGCGACCCATCTCGCCGGTGCAGTCACCGCGAACCCCGATTCGTCGACGAAGATGTGCTCGTGCACACCCGTCGACCATCCGGACCGTTTCGCGCCGTCGCGGCTGCCGTGGTCCTCGGTGCCCTCTGGCTCGTGGGTCTCGCCGGTTGCGGGGCCGACGAGCAATCCGCATCCGGCCCGACGCCGACCGCGCTGAGGGGGCTGACCCGTGAGACGCCGCTCCAGGTCGGCTCGGTGGCGCTGCCCGACCAGACGGTGGGGGGACCGGGCGGCGAGCTGACGTTCCGCGCGGCGCCGGGCGAGCTGCTCGTCGCCTACTTCGGCTACACGAGCTGCCCCGACGTGTGTCCCACCACGCTCGCCGATCTGCGGGCCGCCCGTGAGCTGCTGGGTGAGGACGCCCGCAGGATCGACCTGGCGATGGTCACGGTCGACCCCGAGCGTGACACGCCGGAGGTGCTCACCGCCTACCTCGGCTCCTTCGCCGAACGGTTCCACGCGCTCCGACCGGCCGACCAGGCCGACCTGGAAGACGCCGAGCGGGCCTTCGGCGCGTCATCGCGGGTCGACAAGCTCCCTGACGGCACCGTCGAGGTGGCCCACAGTGCGACCACCTACGTGATCGACCAGCACGGGACCGTCCTCGTCGAATGGCCCTTCGGAACCGCCGCGCAGGACATGGCCCATGACCTGCGCCTCCTGCTCGCACGGGTGAAAGGCTGAGCGATATGGGCGAGTCGCCGTCCCCCTCTGCCCCCGAGAACGGGAGGCCCGTCGATCACCGGCCGGCGCTGCTGGCCCGGGTGATCGTGCTCGCCGGCGCGCTCCTCATGATCGCCGCCGCAGTCGGGGTGGCACTGGTCCTGGTCAACGACGATGCCGGCGAGTACCGGGTGGTGATCCCAGCGGGGACCGGGCTCCGGATCGACGCGGGCGAGCCGGTCGAGCTCATCCCGGCCAACCTCCACCTCGACGTGGGCACGACCTTCATCGTCCAGAACGACGACGACCGCACCCATGAGGTGGGGCCGTTCTCCGTCCGTGCCGGTGAGGTGCTCACCTACCGCTTCGACCGAGCCGCCGTCTACCAGGGCACCTGCACCGTGCATCCCGCGGGGCAGGTGACGATCACGGTCAGCTGATCGCCCGGCGACCCCCTGGCCTGCCAGGGGGTCGCGCGCCCGGCCTACGACAGCTCGATGGCGTGCACCGAGACGATGCCGTCCGCGGCCCGCAGCTCCTCTTGGACCTCTGCCGGCACGGCCTCGGAGGTGGCGAGGACCATCAGCGCTGGCACCCCGGCAGCCGACTGGCCGACGTCCATGTCGGCGATGTTGATGCCGGCGCGGCCGAGCACGGTACCAACCACCCCGATCATCCCGGGCCGGTCCTCGTTGCGGACCACGAGCATGTGCCGAGCCGGAGGCACATCGACCGTGTGATCATCGACCATGACGATGCGCGGCTCGCCCTTCAGGCCGACGAGTGTGCCGGCCAGCGCATGACCACCACCCCGCAGCGAGATGAGGTTCACGTAGTCGTGGGCGGTGCTCGTGGACGACTCCCGCACCTCGATGCCCCGCTCCGCGGCGAGGGCCGGGGCGTTCACGTACGAGACCGGCTGGTCGCTCACCCGACCGAAGAAGCCCTTCAAGACGGCGAGGGTGAGGATGCGGGTGTCATAGCCGGCGATCTGACCCTGGTAGTCGATCTCGAGCGAGCCCGCGAGACCCGAGAGCGAGGCGAAGAGCTCGCCCAGCCGCTCGGCGATGGGGAGGAACGGCCGCACCGTCTCGGAGGCCTCAGCCGCGCTGACGTTCACGGCGAACGGCAC
>JBBFLY010000031.1:0-33296 GCA_037478855.1 Acidimicrobiales bacterium
CGCTTCTCGCTGGCTGATGCGGACCGGACCATCACGGTCCAGCGGGCCGGCACCTACGTCGTGTTCGAGGAGTTCCCCGGAGCAGCCGGTGACGATCCCACGCTGCCCCTCGAGGTGTCGGTCATCGACGAGCAGGGGCTGCCTGTCGAGGTGACCCCGCTCATCGACCCCACGGACCCCGGTGCTGCCGCCAGCTACCGGGTGCCCTTCCACGAGGGACGCGCTGTCGCCCAGTTCCACCTGCCCGAGCGCGGGCGGTACCTGCTCCGGGTGGATCTCCGGCCGCTCGAGGACGCTCCGCCCGGGCGCTATCGGGTGGACCCCTCGGCGCGCCTCGCGCTCGGCCGGCGGACGAGCCTCTCGTGGGTGGGATCGATCGCGGTTCCGCTGCTCGGCGGTGTCGCTCCAGCCGCAGCCGGAACCTGGGTGCTCATCCGGAGCGTGCGGGCACGCAGGCGTGACCGGCCCTGAGCGCGGTCGAAGCCAGGCGCGCCGATGGGGTGGATCCTCGTCGGCGCAGCACGCCGTCGCGACGAGGACACCTTGCCAGCGTCGGCGCTCGCCACGGCGGCTGGCAGGATCCTCGCCGGCGCAGCGCGCCGTCGTGACGAGGGGCGATCGTCCGGTCGCCGGGGGGTCGACGGGTCGGCCCCAGAGGGGATGGGGGGCGGCGCGAGCGGGACGGGGGGTGACGGCCGTTCGCAGGTTGTCCAGTAGCCTCGCCGCTCATGGCCGATCTGCAGGTACGCATCGAGGAGCTCTGGGAGCACCGGGATGAGCTCGCCCCCGACGACGTGGATGCCAACCAGGCGATCTTCGAGGCCATCGCGATGCTCGACGCTGGCGAGGCGCGGGTGGCCGAGGTCGACGCGGCCGGTGAGGTCGTCGTGCACGAGTGGCTGAAGAAGGCGATCCTGCTCTACTTCAAGCAGTCAGAGATGGCCACCATCGAGCTCGGCCCGTTCGAGTACGCGGACAAGATCCCGCTCAAGCACAACTTCCGGGAGGCTGGGGTCCGGGTGGTGCCGGGGGCGTCTGCCCGGTTCGGCGCGTTCCTTGACCGGGGCGTGGTGCTGATGCCGAGCTACGTGAACATCGGTGCCCGGGTGGGAGCCAACACCATGGTCGACACCTGGGCGACGGTGGGCTCGTGCGCGCAGATCGGCGCGAACGTGCACCTCTCGGGCGGGGTCGGCATCGGGGGGGTGCTCGAACCCCCGAACGCGGTGCCGGTGATCATCGGCGACGACTGCCTGATCGGCAGCCGGTGCATCGTCGCCGAGGGTGCTCGCGTCGGGGACGGGGTGGTGCTCGGAGCCGGGTGCATCCTCACCGGGTCGATCCCCGTGATCGACGCGCAGACGGGCGAGGAGCTCGCCCGGGGGGTGGTCCCGTCCTGGTGTGTGGCGGTGGCGGCTACCCGACCCCGGAGCTTCCCGGGCGGGGAGTTCGGCATGCCCTGTGTGCTCGTGGTCAAGCGTCTCGACCCCGGGGAGCGCCACGACAAGTCCAAGCTCAACGAGGTGCTGCGCACCCACGGCGCCGCCACCTGACCGATGGGCACGGACCTGCTGGCGCTGGCCGCGTCGCTGGTGGACATCCCGTCGGTCAGCTGGCACGAGTCAGCGATCGTGGATCACCTCGAGGCCCGGTTGCGCTCGATCGGGGGGTTGGAGGTCACCCGAGTCGGCGACAACCTGGTCGCCCGCACCCGCCTCGGGCGTGACCAGCGGGTGGTGCTCGCCGGGCACACCGACACCGTGCCCCCGAACGGGAACGACGTCGCGGTCGTCGAAGGGGACCGGCTGTGGGGCGTGGGCGCTGCCGACATGAAGAGCGGCCTGGCGGTCATGGTTGACCTCGCGGAGACGGTGATCGAGCCGGCGGTCGATGTCACCTACGTCTTCTACGCGCGTGAGGAGGTGAGCGCCGAGCACAGCGGGTTGGCGGAGCTGTGGGCTGCCCGCCCCGATCTGCTCGAGGGCGATGTGGCCCTGCTCGGTGAGCCGACCCTGGCCGCGATCGAGGCGGGCTGCCAGGGCACGTTGCGGATGCGGATCGTGCTGCGAGGTGTCCGGGCCCACACCGCCCGGCCGTGGATGGGTCGCAACGCGATCCACCGCCTAGGCGGGCTGCTACGCGCGCTCGACGACTACGAGGGTCGCAGACCGGTGCTGCAGGGCTGTGAGTACCGCGAGGCCCTGCAGGCGGTCGCGGTGGAAGGGGGCGTTGCGGGCAACGTGGTGCCCGATCGGGTGGAGCTCACGGTCAACCACCGCTTTGCGCCGGATCGAAGCGTGGACGAGGCGCAGGCTCACGTGCGCGAGCTGCTCGAGCCGTGGCTCGATGAGGGTGACGAGGTGGCGGTCGTGGATCGGGCGCCGGCTGCACCCCCCTCGCTGGATCACCCACTGCTGCAGGCGCTGATCGAGCGCAACGGCTTGCCGGTGCGAGCCAAGCTGGGCTGGACCGATGTCGCGTTCTTCGCGGCACGTGGGATCCCGGCGGCCAACTTCGGCCCGGGTGACGCGACCGTGGCACACACACAGGGCGAGTACGTGGAGCGGGCTGACCTCGAGCGCGTGCACGGCGCGCTCGCCGATCTGCTCCGCAACGGCGCCTGAGCGCCTGCTCCGCGGTGCCGCCCGTGAGGGTGTGGCGCAACCGCGCGTCGGAGGCTCCGGAGGCGCTCGCTCAGAGCTTGCGCAGCACGGTGACGACCCTGCCGTAGATCGTCACGTCATCGGGATCGAGCTCCATCGGCGACAACCGGGGGTTGGCCGGGATCAGCACGACCTTGCCCCCTTTGCGGCCGAAGGTCTTGACCGTGGCCTCCTCGCCCGGGATGCCAGCGACCACGATGTCGCCCTTGTCGGCGTGGTTCTGCGCGCGGGCGACGACGAAGTCGCCGTCGAGGATGCCGGCTTCGATCATCGAGTCGCCCCGCACCCTGAGCATGAACAGGTCGCCTTCGCCGCAGAAGTCGGCTGGCAGGGGCAGCACCTCCTCGACGTTCTCTTGGGCGAGGACGTCGGTTCCGGCGGCCACGTCACCGACGAGCGGTACGTGACGGACAGGGCGTCGGTCGATGTCTGGGGCCCCGGAGCTCGGGTCGTAGCGGATCTCGATGGCCCGGGGCTTGGTGGGATCGCGCTTGAGGAAGCCGAGCCGCTGGAGCGTAGCGAGGTGGCTGTGCACGGTCGAGGGTGAGGTGAGCCCGACCGCCTCGCCGATCTCACGGACCGACGGGGGATAGCCCCGATCACGCATCTGCCGCTCGATGAACTCGAGGATGTCTTTCTGGCGCTGGCTCAGCTGCGTCGGGCTCGGTGACATGGTCGGCATCCCTTCGTCGGCACCCGCACTCTTCCCGCGGGCGAACATCTGTTCGCATCCTAGCAGGCAGTCGACCGCCTGCAAACACCTGTTCGATCCGCCCTTGACTCGAACGCATGTTCGTGTCAGTCTGGGCCTCGTGGATCGAACGCACGTTCCCGAAACAGGTGTTCTAGCAGGTTCCACGGGGCGGGTGGTGGCTTGCTGGCGTGCGTGCACCACGCGTCGTTGTCACACCCTGTGAGGAGACTCCAGCCATGGCTGCCGTCATCATCTCCAACAGCCCCGTCGCCGGAAGCTCCGCCGGCCCCCGGCCGGTCGGGGTCCGCCGACCAGAGCTGCGGGTCATCCCGGGCGGGCGCCGGGCGGCGCGGCGTGGCTCCGCCTCCATCTACCGCCGTCGTCGCCTGGGCGCGCTGGTGGCGGTCGTCGTCGTGGTCGGGGTGCTCTACCTGGCCGCGGTCGGCGCCGCTGCGCTCATCGCCGGTCGTTCGAGCGCAGGGGTCGCCACCGAGCCGGCACCCGCGGTCGCAGATGCCGTTTCGGCGCCGAGCGGGCAAGAGGCCGCAAGAGGCAGCCGTGAAGTCCGAGAAGAGGTCTACGTCGTGCAGCCCGGTGACACGTTGTGGTCCATCGCCCGTCACCTCCAGCCCGAGGGCGAGATCCGCCCGCTGGTGGACCGTCTCGCCGATCGGAACGGTGGGGCGGCTCTCCACGTCGGCCAGCGGCTCCGACTCGATGGGCTCGCCGGCTGAGCGTCATCCGTCGGCTCACCGCTCGCTGACGCGCCCGTCGGCGGGGTCGGTGCCCGCTCGGCGTGTCTGCGTCCTGGAGGGCGGTGGCGGTAGCGTCCAGAGCGTGCGCTGTCCTGCCTGCAGCAGTCTCGAAGACAAGGTGGTCGATTCGCGCACGGCCGACGATGGTTCGACGATCCGCCGGCGTCGGGAGTGTCTCGAGTGTGGCCACCGGTTCACGACCTTCGAGCGCTACGAGGAGCAGCCGATCGTGGTGGTCAAGCGCTCGGGTGACCGGGTCCCGTTCGATCGGTCGAAGATCGAGATGGGCGTGATCGCCGCGTCCAAGGGCCGCCCGGTCACGCGCGAGCAGATCGCTGAGCTCGCCGCCGATCTTGAGGACCAGTTCCGCCTCGCCGGAGGTGAGGTGACCAGCGAGCAGATCGGCCTGGCGGTGCTCGATCGTCTCCGTGAGCTCGATCAGGTCGCGTACCTGCGCTTCGCGAGCGTCTACAAGGGCTTCGAGGATCCGTCCGACTTCCAGCGTGAGGTTCGGCTGCTGACCAAGTCCACCGCTCCGAAGCGTCACTGACTGAGCCGGGCCAGCAGGCCAGGCGTCCCGGGCCGGGTCAAGCCCGTAGGTAGCGCAGGAAGAGCGTCCCGTCGTCTTCGAGCACCCGGGACAGCTCGAGCCGCTGTGGGGTCGGAGACTGCACGCTGTGCGCGCAGCGGGCCGATGATCCGGCGACCAGCAGTGGAGAGACCGTCAGGCACAGCTCATCGACGAGCCCTGAGCTGATGAGTTCGCCGTTGAGCGTCGGGCCGCCCTCGCACACCACGACCGCGGCACCCATCTTCCCGAGCGCGGCGAGTGCCGCCTCGGGATCGAACGTGTGGTCGCCGGCGTCGACGATGTCGGCGACGGCGGAGAGCCTGGTGCGCCGCTCGGGGTCCGCTCCCGCGATCGTGATGACGATCGGACGCTGCGTTGGGTCTGAGAACAGCCGCGCGTGCGGGTCGAGCTCGAGCCGGCCGGAGACCACGGCGATCCGGGGATGCGGTGCCTGGCCCCGCTCGGTGCGGCGGCGCTGGTCCGGCTGCGCGGTCCGAGGCGGGCCGTAGTCCTCGGCCCGCACGGTTCCCGCTCCCACGAGGATCACGTCCGCGACGGAGCGGAGCGCCTGGAACACCGCGCGGTCGGCTGGTCCTCCGAGCCCCGCCGAGCGGCCGGCGACCGCGGTCGCGCCGTCCGCGCTCGCCACCATGTTCACGGCGACCCAGGGTCGGTTCGCGTGAGGGGCTCGCAGGTCTGACCGGTACAGCTCCGGCCCGTCGACGTCTCCGACCGGCTGAGGGAGGAGTTGGCGCACCGGAACGACGGTAGCGGCGACAGGCCGGGGAGATGCTCGCTGCGACAGACCGGGGGACACGCAGCGGTCGGCGGGTCGCCGGGCGAGGTGACCAGCCGAGGTGAACCGGCACCGCGCTGGGGCGGTTCAAGCTCGATGCTGCTGCAGGTCGCGCCGCCAGCAGCTGAGCCCTGCCGTGGTGGGCGCTGCCTGAGGGACGAGATGACCCGCGCACCTCTCGAACGACGACCCACGCTGTGGTCGGCGGTGCGGCGGTGGGCGACGGGCATGCCAGGCGCCGGATCCCCGCGATGTTGCAATGTCGTTGCGGCGACTCCAGGGTCCGCGACGGCGTGCCGATGCTCAGGTAGAACCTCTGGCCAGAACGACGTTCCAATCCGCCCGACCCCTGGCCGAGGCCCCCGAGGCGATCGGGTGGCCTACGCCCGGCGCCACGGATGCGACAGCCACCGCTGGTCGCGGGTGGGGCCGATCGTCGGGTCAGGCGTCGACGAGGGGGACGATGAGAGCGTTGAAGCGTGCGATCGAACCGGTGGGAGCCGTCCTCCATGCCGCGCGCCGTCCCTCGACGTACGCGGGTCAGGCGCGTGAGGTGCTCTCCACAGTGATCACTGCGGGGATGTGGCCGCTCGGCTTGGGGGACCCGGGTCTCGAGGACGTCGCCCGGGTCGAGGCGCTGCCGACCGTCGTCGAGACCCCGGTGCTGCTCGTGCACGGCTACGGTGCGAACAAGTCGAACTGGCTGTTCCTGCGGCGCTACCTGGAGCAGGCGGGCTTCGCGAGGGTCCACGCGCTGAACTACAACCCGCTGAGCGCGGACATCCCCGGGCTTGCCGAGCGCTGCGCCGAGCGTGCCGAGCAGCTCCGGGAGCACTTCGGCGTGGGCCGGATCCACGTGGTCGGTCACTCGCTCGGTGGCGTGATCGCCCGCTATGCCGTGCAGGTGCTGGGTCTGCAGGGGGTCGACGTCTGCATCACGATCGCCTCGCCCCACGGCGGGGTGCGGCTCGCCCGCTACGGTTCGCCGCTGGCCGCGCTCAGCCCGCTCGCCAGTGGCTTGCAGCTGCGTCCCGACTCCACGGTGATGACCATGCTGCGCTACAGCGCCCGTCGACTGCCCACCCGCTTCGTGGCGTACTACTCGAATCTCGACATGATCGTGCCCGCCCGTCGGGCGATGATCCTCGAGCCGGAGCTGCAGGCCACGAACATCCTGGTCAAAGACCACGGGCACCTCTCGATCATGCTCTCGAGGCGGCTGGCTCAGTCGGTGGTCGACCAGCTCGGTGCGGCCGAGGGGCTGCCCGGCTACGGCTCGCCGGTGGTGGGGTTGTCCCACGGGAGCTCGGCGGATCGCGCCGACGACATCGAGAGGTCGCGCCAGCCGCGTCGAGCCCGCTCGGCCGGCTAGCGCGATCCCACCGGCAGCCCGCTCCGCTGCTGTGTGGCCTGCCCGGCCGGTCCCCAGGGCTGTGGACCTGCTGACCGGAAATCCACCGCGAATTCACAGGGTTGTACCTCTTTTGTCCCACAGGGTTCGCTTCGTAGGTTGACCTCTGCAACGACGGCTGCGGCGCGGACAGCGGATGGTGGTAAGGCGTCTGCGTTCTCGCTGGCAGGACGACTCCTTGGGGGCAGTGCGAGGGAGTGGGCGCTCATCGGGCGACCGCGAGCTCGCGCAGGCCCCTTGACCTGCTCGTTCGCGCCGCAGCACGCGTCGATCGGCGGTTCCCCGGCGCCGGCTGGCTGCGCGTCGCGGATCAACCGTTGACAGCGTCGTAATTACAGTGCTGTAATCGCTGGCACATCTTGTGGTCCGGGGGGCGTAAGGGGCAGCAGCACCACAACATCTTGTGGCTCACGACGACGCGGTCCACTGCGTCGCAGCGGGCGCACGGCAGCGTGGCCGGTAGCCTGGGAACAGCCTCGCCGCTCCCCTGAACCACACGACGGGCCGACACAGGCCCAGACATGACAGGCCGAGACACGGAACCGATCCGGGGAGGAAGCAGCCCATGGCCATGGCGCCGGAACAAGCGGGCATCGGCATCCGCCGACACTTCACCACCGAAGGGGTGCACCCCTACGACATGGTGGAGTGGGAGCGTCGGGACGCTCGCATCACCAACTACCGCGACGGCTCGGTCGCCTTCGAGCAGACCGACGTCGAGTTCCCCGTGGGCTGGTCGCAGAACGCGACGAACATCGTCGCCCAGAAGTACTTCCGGGGCACCCTCGGCACCCCCGAGCGGGAGAGCTCGCTGAAGCAGGTCATCGACCGCGTGGTCGACACGATCACCGAGTGGGGCCGACGCGACGGGTACTTCGTCGACGACGAGGAGGCGCAGACCTTCAGCGATGAGCTCAAGTACCTCCTCGTCACCCAGCGGGCTGCCTTCAACTCCCCGGTGTGGTTCAACATCGGCGTCGAGGGCGTCCCCCAGCAGGCGTCCGCGTGCTTCATCCTCTCCGTCGAGGACACGATGGACTCGATCCTCAACTGGTACGTGGAGGAGGGCACGATCTTCAAGGGCGGATCCGGCGCCGGCATCAACCTGTCGCGGATCCGCTCGAGCTACGAGCTGCTCAAGGGTGGCGGCACCGCCTCGGGCCCGGTGAGCTTCATGCGGGGTGCGGATGCCTCTGCCGGCACCATCAAGTCCGGTGGCAAGACCCGCCGCGCCGCCAAGATGGTCATCCTCAACGTCGACCACCCCGACATCGAGGAGTTCATCTGGTGCAAGGCCCACGAGGAGCGCAAGGCGCGCGCCCTCGAGGCCGCCGGCTTCGACATGAGCCTCGACGGCAAGGACATCACGTCGATCCAGTACCAGAACGCGAACAACTCGGTGCGAGTCACCGACGAGTTCATGCAAGCGGTGGTCGACGACGCCGACTGGCACCTGCGGGCGGTCACCACCGGCGAGGTCATCAAGACGGTCCGGGCTCGTGATCTCATGCGCCAGATCGCCCAGGCCGCCTGGGAGTGCGCCGATCCCGGCATGCAGTTCGACACGACGATCAACCGCTGGCACACGGCCTGCAACACCGGCCGCATCAACGCCAGCAACCCGTGCTCGGAGTACATGCACCTCGACAACTCGGCATGCAACTTGGCCAGCCTCAACCTGCTCACCTTCCTTGACGAGCAGGGCAGGTTCGACGTCGAGGGGTTCAAGCGGGCGGTCGAGGTGGTCTTCACCGGCCAGGAGATCCTGGTCGGCAACGCCGACTACCCGACCGAGGCCATCGGCGAGACCTCACGTCGGTTCCGTCAGCTCGGTCTCGGCTACGCGAACCTCGGTGCGATGCTCATGGCGCTCGGCCTGCCGTACGACTCCGACGCCGGCCGTGCCTGGGCAGCCGCGGTGACGGCGCTGATGACCGGCCACGCGTATGCCACCTCGGCCCGGACCGCGGTGCGCATGGGACCCTTCGCCGGTTACGCCGAGAACAAGGAGCACATGCTGCGCGTCCTCGACCAGCACCGTGCCGCGACGGCGGAGATCGACGAGGAGCTGGTTCCGCACGAGCTGCTCACCGCCGCGCAGCGCAGCTGGGATGAGGCCTGTGAGATCGCCGCGGAGTACGGGGTGCGCAACTCCCAGGCCAGCGTGCTCGCGCCGACCGGCACGATCGGGCTCATGATGGACTGCGACACCACCGGCGTCGAGCCCGACCTGGGGCTGGTCAAGATGAAGAAGCTGGTGGGCGGCGGCACGATGTCGATCGTCAACCAGACGGTGCCCCGGGCCCTGCGCACGCTCGGCTACAGCGTCGACGAGATCGACCGCATCATCGCCTACATCGACGAGCACAAGAGCATCGTGGGTGCCCCCGATCTGCGGGCGGAGCACCTCCCGGTGTTCGCCTGCTCGATGGGCGACAACACCATCCACTACCTGGGTCACGTGAAGATGATGGCGGCGATCCAGCCGTTCATCTCGGGTGCCATCTCCAAGACCGTGAACCTGCCTGAGGACGTCACCGTCGAGGAGGTCGAGCAGCTCCACATCGACGCCTGGCGCATGGGCATCAAGGCGATCGCCATCTACCGCGACAACTGCAAGGTGGCCCAGCCCCTGGCCACCGCGAAGAAGGACAGCGAGTCCGAAGCGCCTGCCGCGGCCACCAAGGTGGTCGAGCGGATCGTCGAGCGCGTGGTGCAGGAGCCGATCCGCCAGAAGCTGCCTCGCTCGCGCACGTCTCGCACCTTCGAGTTCCGTGTGGCCGACTGCAAGGGCTTCGTGACCGTCGGTGAGTACGACGACGGACGTCCGGGTGAGATCTTCGTGCGGGTCTCGAAGCAGGGCTCGACCCTCGCCGGGATCATGGACGCCTTCGCCATCTCGGTGAGCCACGGCCTGCAGTACGGCGTGCCGCTGCGCAGCTTCGTGGAGGCCTTCACCGGCATGCGCTTCGAGCCTGCCGGCATGACCGACGACCCGGACATCCGCATCGCCAGCTCGCTCATGGACTACCTCTTCCGCAAGCTGGCGGTCATGTACCTGTCGAAGGAGGAGCGGGCCGAGCTGAACATCCTCACCACCGCGGAGCGCACGCAGCCGACGCTGCCCGGTGTCGAGGAGACGGTCACCGAGAACCGGCAGGGTGAGCTGCCGGCTGATCCGCCGTCGATCGAGTCGGCCTCGACGCTGGTCGGCATGGTCGAGCCCGCCGTCTCGCACCGCCAGCCGGAGGTTGGCCACAGCGACGCGCCCATGTGCATGCAGTGCGGGGTGCAGATGGTGCGGGCCGGCAGCTGCCACGCCTGCCCGAGCTGTGGCACCACCAGCGGCTGCAGCTGAGCGTGAGTCGACCCTGCCCGGGTACCGGGCAGGGTCGACGCTTCGAGCGGGCCAGCTTCGCCGATGTCTGCCCCGGGTGAGCTGCACGCCATGACCCAGATCCCTCCCGAGCTGCGCACCGAGCGGCTCGTCCTGCGGCGGTGGCGCCCCGAGGACCGCGAGCCGTTCGCGGCGCTGAACGCGGATCCGGAGGTGATGCGCTGGTACCCGAAGCCGTTGGGTCGCGAGGAGTCCGACGCGCTCGTCGAACGCATCGAGGAGGCCATCGAGCGCGATGACTTCGGGCTGTGGGCCGTCGAGGTACCGGGTGTCGAACCGTTCGTTGGCTACGTCGGGTTGGCACCGGTGCCCTTCGACGCGCACTTCACCCCCGCCATCGAGATCGGTTGGCGGCTCGCTCGCCACGTCTGGGGTAGGGGATACGCCACCGAGGCAGCCTGGCGGGCACTGGAGCTCGCCTTCGGTGCTCTCGGCCTTGACGAGGTGGTCTCGTTCACCGCTGAGGGGAACCTGCGCTCGCGGCGGGTCATGGAGCGGCTGGGTATGACCCGTGACCCGAGCGATGACTTCGACCATCCCCTCCTCGACCCCGGCAGCCCGCTCTCGCGGCACGTGCTCTACCGGCTGTCGCGGGTCGACCACGCTCACCGACCGGCGCGAGGTCGGGGCTGAGGTCGCCCGAGCGGCCACCGTGCACGAGGGGTGGTCCGCCACCGCCTAAGCTCATGTCCGCGACCCGACGAGAACGCGCCGTGGTCTGCCGCGAGCCCGCTGAAGGCTGGGTGGCGCTGGTGCAAGGAGTTGATGCATGGACGCCGTTCCGTACGTGAGCGCACTCGCGGCCCTAGCCGGCTTGGTCCTTGCCGCAGTCTTCTTCGGCGTGGTGAAGCGAGCCGACCCCGGCAACGACCGCATGGTGGAGCTGATGAGCGCCATCCAGCAGGGTGCCCGGGCGTTCCTGCGCCGCGAGTACACCTGGGTGGCGGGCTTCGTGGTGATCATGGCGGTGCTGATCGCGGTGCTGCTCGACTACGGGAGGCCGTGGGGAGCGATCGCGTACGTGGCCGGGGCGTGCTTGTCGGGCCTGGCCGGGTTCGTCGGCATGACCGTTGCGACGATGGCGAACGCCCGCACCACCCAGGCGGCTCGCACCGGGCCGCAGCTCGCGCTGCCCCTGGCCTTCAAGGGCGGTGCGGTGATGGGCTTCACGGTCGCGGGCCTCGCCCTGTTCGGGCTCTCGGTCGCCTACATCGTGTTCGTGAAGGTGCTCGAGGTCGACCAGGCGTTCGAGGTGGTGACGGCCTTCGGGCTCGGTGGGAGCTCGATCGCGCTCTTCAGCCGCGTGGGCGGGGGCATCTACACCAAGGCCGCTGACGTCGGCGCCGACCTGGTGGGCAAGGTGGAGGCCGGCATCCCCGAGGACGATCCTCGCAACCCGGCGACCATCGCGGACAACGTCGGTGACAACGTCGGTGACGTCGCGGGGATGGGTGCCGACCTCTTCGAGAGCTACGCAGGCTCGATCATCGCACCCATCGCACTCGCAGCGTTCGCGTTCTCCGACAACGCCGCCTTCCAGGAGCGGGCCCTGCTCTTCCCCCTCGCGATCGGCGCGTTCGGCATGGTGGCGTCGATCATCGGCGCGTTCACGGTGCGCACCAAGGCCAATGCCACGAGCAAGGACCTGGCGCGCTCGCTCCACATGGGCACCAACGTGGCTGCGGTGCTCACCGTGATCCTGGCCTTCGTGTTCGGCTACCTGTTCTTCAACGACGTCGACGGCGTGGTGAACTGGTGGGGCATGCCGCTCGCGGTCGTGCTCGGCTTGGCCGTCGGCATGGGCATCGGCTTCGTGTCGGAGTACTTCACCTCCGACCACTACGGCCCGGTGCGCAAGATTGCCCGTCAGAGCGAGACCGGCCCGGCGACCACGGTACTGAGCGGCGTCTCAGCCGGCCTGCTGTCGGTGGCCCCCGCCGTGCTGCTGATCATCGTCGCCATCGGGGGCGCCTACTGGGCAGCGGATCACGCGCTCCCCGACAACGACCTCTCCGGCATCTACGGCATCGCGATCGCGGCGATCGGCATGCTCGCCACCACCGGTGTGGTGGTGAGCGTTGACGCCTACGGGCCCATCGCGGACAACGCGGGTGGCATCGCGGAGATGGCGCACCTGCCGCCTGAGGTCCGAGAGGTCACCGACTCGCTCGATGCGCTCGGCAACACCACCGCCGCGGTCGCCAAGGGGTTCGCGGTCGGCTCTGCCGCGGTCACCGCGCTGGCGCTGTTCAAGGCGTTCGAGCAGGCCGTCGAGAGTGGTGGTCATTCTCTCGACCTGAGCCTCGGTGACGCCTGGGTCTTCAGCGGCGTGTTCCTTGGAGCGATGCTGCCGTTCCTGTTCGCGGCGTTGACCATCGACGCGGTCGGACGCGCCGCGAACAAGATGATCGAAGAGGTCCGCCGCCAGTTCCGGGAGATCCCCGGCCTGCGCGATGGCAAGGAGGGCGTGGTACCCGACTACGCGAGCTGTGTGGCCATCTCCACCGACGCTGCGCTCAAGGAGATGCTGCTCCCCGGTGGGCTCGCGGTCGCTGTTCCGCTGCTGCTGGGCTTCGTGAGCATCGACGCTCTCGGCGGCTTCCTCGCCGGTGCGCTGGTGTCTGGGTTCGCGCTCGCCATCTTCATGGCGAACTCGGGTGGCGCCTGGGACAACGCCAAGAAGCACATCGAAGCGGGCAGTCACGGGGGCAAGGGCTCTGAGGCGCACAAGGCGGCCGTGGTGGGCGACACCGTCGGCGACCCCTTCAAGGACACCGCCGGGCCGTCGATGAACATCCTCATCAAGGTGATGACCATCGTGGCGCTCGTCTTTGTGCCCGCCTTCCTCTGAGGACCTCTGACGACCGGCCGTCGTCCCGACCGCAGGAGGACCGATGCCAGAGCTCAACCTCACCGACGACGAGGTCGCACTGCTCACCGAGGTGATCGACCAGGTGCTCGCCGACCTGCGCTACGAGGTCGCCGACACGGACAACTCCCGCTTCCGGGACGAGCTGCGTGAGCGCCGGGCGCGCATCGAAGCCATCGCGGCCAAGCTCGCCGGGCTCACCGGGGGCTGAACAGCTCGGCCCACCGCGATGACCACGGACCTGCTCGCGCTCTACGGCACGTTGATGCGCGGGGAGGGCGGGCAGGAGCGGCTTGGGGTCACCGGTGGGCTCGAGCTGGTCGGACCCTGTGTGCTCGAGGGCACGCTCGTCGAGCTGGGCTGGTATCCCGGGTTGCTGCTCGAGCCGCGGGGTCGGGTCGTCGGCGAGCTCTACCGCATCGTGGACCTCGCCGTGTTGGAGCTGATCGACCGCTACGAGGAGTTCGACCCCGCAGCGCCTGAGCGCTCCCTGTACGTGCGCACCCTCGTTGGCACGCTCGAGCCAGGTGCGCAGGCCTGGACCTACGTGTTCACGGGTCCCGTCCCGCCCGGCAGCATCATCGCCTCGGGCGACTGGCGAGCCCATCGACGTGCGATCCGGCGGCGCAGCCCGTGACCCGATGGTGGCGGCGTCTGGTGGCCGGCGTCCGCTGGGATGGGAGGGCCGGACCACCTCGATCCGCGAACGGGGCCTCGTCGTTCCATCTCACCTGGCAGGTGCCTCCCGGCGCGTGGGTAGCGGCCGAGGCGACGCTGGAGATCGTCACGGCACCCTCGGTCGACGCGCTCTCGTTCTGGGCGCTGCAGGTCTCCTTCGTCGAGGACGGCCGCCACCGTGGGGCTGCGCACCTCGGGTTGCAGTGGCATCCGCACCATCCGGGTCGTACCGCCGTGAACTGGGGTGGGTACGACCCGGGAGGAGGGGAGCTGCCTGGCAGCACGTCGGCGCTGCCGTCCGCCACCGACAACCCCAACACCCGTGACCTCCCGTGGGCGGTCGGCGCGCCGTACCGGTTGCGGATCGCGCGCCACGGTCCGGTGGACCCGGCGACCTCAGAGACGGCGTCAGCGAGGACGATCGCGTGGCGGGGATCGGTGACCGGTCCCACGGGGGAGACGGTGGTGGTGCGGGACCTGCACGTGCGGGCGCGCCACCTCGCTGATCCGATGGTGTGGTCGGAGGTCTTCGCCGACTGCGACGCGCCGGCCACCGAGGTGCGCTGGCGCCAGCTCGCCCTCACCGACGAGCAGGGGAGGGTGGCAGGGGTGGACACGGTGCGGGTGAGCTACCAGACGGTGGCCGAGGGCGGCTGCGCGCGAACCGACAGCACGGTGGAGGCCGGCGCGCTCGTGCAGCGCACCTCGGTGCGACGGGTGACGCCTCAGGGTGCGCTGCTGTCGGTGTCGCGCTCGTAGCGCCAGCCCGAGTCGAGCATCCACAGGCGGTGGCGGGGACCGGGCGCCGTCGCGTCGCTCGTCTCGTAGCCCGCGTCGCCGTGGTACAGCGCGACCGCACCCCCATCGACCCGCGCGAACCGGGTGGCGAAGTGCTCAGCGGGACGGGAGGACAGCGCCTGCAGCGCGTCCGACACCGTGCGGAAGGGGCGGAGCTGCTCGAGGGTGATCCACGTCGGCGGCGCGAGCTCGATCTCCAGGGCGTTGCGGCGGGCCAGCGCTTCGGCCGGGGTGATCCAGCGATGCTCCTCGATCTCACCCCCGTCCACGGCGACGTCGCTGTCGGGGCACCGGGTGGCGAAGAACCAGGTCGCGAAGCGTCGCATCCGCACCGGCGGCGGCGTCCAGTGCGCGAACCAGATCAGCTCGCGCTCGTCGAGCAGCAGACCCGACTCCTCGCGTGCTTCGCGCACCGCGGCCCGCCGGGCGGCGGCCTCCAGGTCATCGGGTCGCTCCGGCACGTGGTCGAGCTCATCGACCCGGCCCCCGGGCCAGACCCACATGCCGCCTGCGAAGGCGAGACGCGAGCTGCGGCGGAGCATCAGGGTCTCGACACCGTCGGGTCCGTCACGCAGCGGCACCACGGTCGCGGCCGGGATGGTGGGGACCTCGACCTCCGGATGGTCGTCGGGTTGCGGGTGCGACGTGGTCACCTGCGGTCTCGGGAGCCATAGCGGGCCAGCTCGCGGTTGAGGTCGAGCGGCATCACCGGCGCTCGTCCCTCGTGGTCGCCCCAGTCCTCGCGGGGGACGAGGTACATGATCTCGAACTCGATCCCATCGGGGTCGACACCGTAGAGCGACTTGCTGGCGCCGTGGTCGGACGCACCCACCAGCGCGCCGAGCTCGCGCAGGGTTCCGACGGCGGCCGCGAGGTCCTCGATGGTGTCGACCTGCCAGGCGAGGTGGTAGAGCCCCACCGAGCCAGGTGGTGGGGTCGGTGCCGACCGGCCGACCGCAAAGAGACCCAGATCGTGGTGGTTGTCGCTTGCAGCGGCGCGCAGGAACGCAGCCCGCCCGGGTAGCTCCTCCACCAGCTCGAAGCCGAAGGCGCGCCGGTAGAACGAGATGCTGCGGTCGAGATCTCGGACGTAGAGGACCGCGTGGTTGAGACGTCGGATGGGGATCATCGTGCAGTGCAACCCCGCGGGGGTCTTGCTCCATCCGCCGGGAACGGTCATGATAGGGGAGAATGACATTCTCCACAAGCGAGATCTCTGCTATCCCTGCCTGGCAGGCGAGGGCGCTGGACCGGTCATTGGCTGACGCGAGGGCCCGATCGGTCGAGCGGCTGTCGCGCTTCGTGGCCGCAGCCCGCGCGCTCGCCACCGAGTCGGGCAGCTCCGCCTTCACCGTGCAGCAGGTCGTCGAACGCGCCGGGCAGTCCCTCAAGAGCTTCTACCGGCTCTTCGACGGCAAGGATGACTTGCTCCTCGCGCTCCTGGAGGAGGACTGCGCGGTCGGCGCGTTCTTCCTCGCCGAGATGATCGACGCCCACGACGACCCGGTCGACCGGGTGCGGGCGTGGGTGATCGGCCTGTTCGAGCTGATGGCCGCGGGCGACCAGGGCTACGTCGGGGTGCTGGTCCGTGAGTACGGGCGGCTCTCGGAGGAGCGCCCAGACCAGATGGAGCAGGCGGTGGCGCCGTTCATCGACCTGCTCGTCACGCTGCTCGAGCAGGCGTGCCAGGCCGGGGTGGCCCGCGCCGGTGACACGCGCCGCGACGCCGGGCTGGTCTTCGCACTCGTGCTGCGCAGCATCCACGAGCTCGCGCTCGGCAGAGACCCTCGCCGCCCTCGCGAGGTGGCTGAGCACGTCTGGTCGTTCTGCTGGTTCGGCATGGGCGCAGGCACCGGCACACCCCACGAGCCATGGAGACGGAGCCGCCGATGATGCGTGGCATCAGCTCCGCCGGCGAGCGCGTGGGTGGCCGGCTCCCCGAGCGATCGAGACCGACCGGCTGACCTCGTCACCCGACGGCCGTCGACCAACCCAGACCGACAACCCCGGAGGGGGCCCCATGAGTTACTCACCACCGGCGGTGAACCCGGAGACCCGCGAAGCCAATCCGTACCGGCCCGACGTAGCGGCGGATCCACTGGCGTTCTACGAGCAGCTCCGCACCCGGTGCCCGGTCGCCAACATGGAGGGCGTCCCCTCTGGCACGCACATCATCAGCCGCTACGAGGACGTGAAGTTCGCACTGCGGCACCCGGAGATCTTCTCGTCGGACGTGGTGGCGGTCGACATCGGCCAGGATCGACCGCTCATCCCGCTGCAGATCGACCCGCCCGATCACGCCAAGTACCGGCGGTTGATGGATCCCCAGCTCGGCCCGAAGGAGGTCGCCTACCTCGAGGAGAGCACCCGCGCGCTGGTGAACGAGATCATCGACGGCTTCATCGGGCGCGGCAGCTGCGACTTCCACGCCGAGCTGTCCGTCCCGTTCCCGTGCACGGTGTTCCTTCAGCTGACGGGGCTGCCGCTCGATGATCTGGATCAGTTCCTCACCTGGAAGGACAACATCATCCGACCCGATGTGCCCTTCGGGGACGCGGAGGCCGCCCAGCAGGTGCGGTACTCGACGGGTCGGGCGATGTACGAGTACTTCGAGGGGGTCATCGAGGACCGGCTCTCCAACCCCGGTGACGATGTGATCTCCCGATTCGTGCACGGCGACATCGAGGGTCGCACGCTCACCCGTGAGGAGATCGCGGACGTGCTCTACCTGTTCATCCTCGGTGGGCTCGACACGGTCACCTCCACCCTCGACTGCTCGATCGCCTACCTGGCCCAGCACCCGTCACACCGCCGGGCGCTGGTCGAGGACCCCTCGCTGGTGCCCGCCGCCGTGGAGGAGCTGCTGCGCCTCCACACCCCGGTGATGCAGGTCATGCGGGTCGTCAAGCAGGAGCACGAGATGCACGGCGTCAGGATGATGCCCGGCGATCACGTGATCGTGATGCTGGGCGCCGCGGACACCGATCCCGACGAGTTCGGCGAGACTGCCGACGACCTGCACCTCGGGCGTGAGACCAACCGCCACTTCGCGTTCGGTGGAGGCCCGCACCGCTGCCTCGGTTCGCATCTCGCCCGCCTGGAGCTCCGGGTGGCGCTCGAGGAGCTGCACCGGCGGATCCCCGACTACGCGATCGCGGAGGGCGCCGAGCTGTCCTACTCCCCAGGCATCCGCGAGATCGCTTCGCTGCCACTCGTCTTCGAACCCGGACCGACCCTGGCTGGAGCCGCATCGTGAGGATCCGCTTCGACGCGTCGGCCTGCGTCGGGCACGGACGCTGCTACGCCCTGGCGCCGGAGGTCTACGACGCCGACGACCTGGGACACTGCCTGGTGAGGTTCGACGTCGTACCACCCGAGCTGGAGGATCAGGCACGGGTGGGTGCGCACAACTGCCCCGAGGCCGCGCTCACCGTCGAGCCCTGAGCCCGCCGACGCGGCGGGCCTCGGCCTCCTGTACCTCGCGGCGGAGACGGAGATAGCGGGCCACCCGCTCCGGATCGAGCGTGCCTGCCTCGACCGCCGCCTTGACCGCGCAGCCCGGCTCGTGCTCGTGGCGGCAGTCACGGAACCGGCACCCCGACGCGAGCTCCTCGACGTCGGCGAACGCCCGAGCCAGCCCTGCTCCCGCCTCCCACACGCCGAGGCTCCGCAGCCCCGGCGTGTCGATGAGCACGCCACCGGTCGGCACCAACAGCAGGTCACGGGAGACGGTGGTATGGCGCCCCTTCGCGTCGCCGGCCCGCACCTCCCCGGTGGCCTGCACGTCCTCGCCGACGAGACGGTTCGCGAGCGTGGACTTGCCCGCACCGGACTCGCCGAGCAGCACCGCGGTGCGGTGGGGCTGCAGCAGCTCGCGCACCGCGTCGACGCCGCGGCCGGCGGTCGCGCTGACGGCGAAGACCTCGACCCCCGGGGCCAGGCGGGCCAGGTCTTCGATCATCGGCGTGGGATCGTTTACGAGGTCGGTCTTGGTGGCGACGACCACCGGTTCCGCACCGCCCTCCCAGGCGAGGACCAGCATCCGCTCCAGCCGCCCGTCATGGAGCGGCCGGTCCAGCCCGTGCACCACGAGCACCCGGTCGACGTTCGCCGCGAGGACCTGCACCCGGCTGCCTCGCGCATCGAGCCGGCTGATCTCCGAGAACCGGGGGAGCACCCCGGCGATCGTGCAGAGGTCTCCGGTCTCGGGTGGTGCGACCGCCACCCAGTCCCCCGTGGTCGGCGTCAGCTCCTCACCGTCGAGCCACCCAGCGGCGTTCGCCGTGGCGGTGAAGGTGCCCGACCCGGCCTGTAGCACCAGCCGGCCGCGATCGGCTCGCACGACGCGGGCGGGGAAGGTGCCCTCGGGCGCGTCGACCCAGTGCGTCGCGAGGCGCTCGTCCCACCCCCACGCCTCGAGGGCGGCGAGCTCGTCCGCGGATGGAGTGGTCACCGGGCTAGTTTGCTCGCAACGTCGAGCGCATCGGAGATCGATCCGTGGAACAGCCTCCAGACCTGCGCGGGAAGGTCGTGCTCATCACCGGCGGGAACGCGGGGATCGGACGTGCCGCTGCGGTCGAGCTCGCCCGGATGGGGGCCACGGTGCTGATCACCTCGCGTGACGAGCAGAAGGGAGCCGACGCGCTTGCGGAGCTGCGTCGCCGCTCCGGTCGTGACGATGCGGCGGTGCTGCCTCTCGACCTGGCGAGTCTCCGTTCGGTGCGCGCGCTCGCCGAGCGGGTGCTGCGTGACTACGACCGGCTCGACGTCCTCGTCAACAACGCCGGGGCCGTGCTGTCGGAGCGGAAGCCCACCGAAGACGGCTTCGAGGCCACCTTCGGCGTCAACCACCTCGGTCACTTTCTGCTCACCGAGCTGTTGGTCGAGCGGCTGAAGCAGTCGGCTCCGGCGCGGATCATCAACGTGGCGTCGGTCGCCCACCGCTTCGTCCCCGGGGGCTTCTCGTTCGCTGATCCGCAGTTCGAGCGCAGGCGGTACCGGGGCGCCGCGGCGTACAACCAGTCGAAGCTGGCCAACATCCTGTTCACGATGGAGCTGGCCAGGAGGTTGGCGGGCACCGGGGTGACCGCCAACGCGCTGCACCCCGGCGCGGTGGCGAGCGACTTCGGCTCCGCGGACGACACCCGCGGCCTCGAGCGCGTGGCGATGGTGCTCGGCCGCCCCTTCCTGATCAGCCCGGAGCGCGGGGCGCGGACCGTCGTGTACCTGGCGTCGTCGTCGGCCGTCGCCGGCGTGACGGGCGGGTACTTCGTGCGGTGTCGCATGCACACGCCGAGCCGGGCGGCACGCGACCCGCAGGCTGCTCGGAGGCTCTGGGAGCTGAGCGAGCAGCTGCTGGCCCGGGCCGGCAGCTGAGCCGCCCGTCAGGAGCCTGCTGCTCGCTGTGGGCCCGGTGCTCAGCTCCGACGTCCGATGCCGTCGGCCGCCGGTCCGCGCACCGAAGGGGATCGTTTAGGCCAGTCCGGCGAGCCGCAGCATCGTCGGTGGCACCCCGTCGTCGCCTGCAGCGAGCAGGGCGGCCCGCTCCACGTTCACCGCATCGAGGTGGCGGTCAGCCCAGCGGTCCCACGGTCCGGGCGGGATGCGGGAGGGGTCTCCTGCGGCTTCGACACAGGCGTAGAGGTAGGCCTGTAGGGCGAGCACGTCGGGCGCGCCTCCTGCGGGGCCGATGCCGGGCACGATCGTCGTGGCGAGCGTGCTCAGCTCGCCGAGGGCGTCGGCCCACGCCTCGGGATCACCGTCGAACGCGTTGGGGGTGACCCCGAAGCTGCACATCGCGCCGGCGAAGAGCACATCGGCGGCAGGGAGCAGGACGACCAGGTTCTCCCGCTGCTGTCCGCCGGTGGCGAGCGCGCAGAGCGCGGGGGAGAGCCAGGCCGCGGTGTCGACGGTGTGAGAGACCGGTCGGGTGGCGAAGTCGTCGTCGAAGGCGTCCCGATGCTCGGGGTACAGGCTGCGGTAGGCGGCGAGGTTCGGGGGCTGGTCGAGCAGGGCGCTGGTCTGGGAGCGTCCGTAGCGGGCCGCCATCTGGAATCGCGAGGAGCCCCCCGTGAACTCGACGTGGCTGCTCGTGTACACCACGCGCCGCACGGGTCGGCCGGTGGCGGCGAGCTCCGCGGCGAGCGGTGCGGCGTGCGCGGGGGTGAGCAGGCAGTCCACGACCGTCACCCCGTCGTCTTCGATGACCACTCCGGCGTTGGTGCGCCCGTGGCCCGGCCGTTCGCTCAGCCACGCCCCGACACCGGGGGCGAGTCGGTGCAGTCGGCCTTCCACGTCGGGCACGCTACACGGGGCGGACAGGTACGCTGCCCGCCCGTGGCCAACCGGAAGAAGACCAGGAGGAATCGCAAGCCGAGTCGGCCGTTGCCGAAGGTGGGCACGCCGAAGGACGACGCCTACCGGCTCGAGCACAGCCGCCGGGACCTGATCGACTTCGGGTTGGCGGAGCCCAAGCAGGGACCGCTCAACTGGGTGATCGTGGTCGCGATCGTCGCCCTGCTGGTCCTCGGGTGTGTGGCGCTCGTGCTGTTCGCCTGGGGTCAGCTCAGCTGAGCACGATGCACCGGGACCGGGCCGGTGAGCTCATCTCGTGGTGGCGATCCCGCCGTCCACGGGGATCACCGCGCCGGTCAGGTAGGCACCGGCCCTCGAGCTGAGGAAGATCGCGGTGCCAGCCACGTCTTCGGGCTCACCGATGCGGCCGAGCGGACACTGGGCCCTGATGAGGTCGCCGAAGGCTTCGAGCGTGGCGGCCATCATCTTGCTCTCGAAGGGGCCGGGCGCGATGGCGTTGACGGTGATGTGCTCCCGGGCCAGACGTTTGGCGAGCACCCGGGTCAGGTGATGCACGGCCGCTTTGCTCGCGGAGTACGAGTAGGTCTCCAGCTCGGGCACCCGGATGCCGTCGATCGAGCCGATGTTGATGACCCGGGCGGGGTCAGCCGGTGACGCAGCGGCTGCGAGCGCGGGGACGAGGGCGCGGGTGAGGTGGAAGACCCCCTTGACGTTGAGGTCGAGCACCCGGTCCCAGGCGGAGTCGGGGAACTCCGCGAGGGGAGCGCCCCAGGTGGCACCCGCGTTGTTCACCAGGATGTTCAGGGTGCCGAAGTGCGCGCTGACCGCGTCGGCGAGGCGACGGCACTCGGCCTCGGTGGACAGGTCGGCGGGCATCGCGACGCACTCGCCGATCCGGCTCAGCTCCTCGGCGACCTGTTCGCACACGTCGGCCTTCCGCGACGAGATGACCACCCGGGCGCCCGCCTCGACGAACCCGCGGGCGATCATGAGGCCGATACCCCGGCTGCCGCCGGTGACGAGCGCGGTCTTCCCTTCGATCGAGAACAGATCGGACACGGTGATGGTCACTCCTGTGACGGGTCGATGAGCAGGTGATCGTGGACGTCACCGAAGAACAGCGGCAGCAGCATCCGTTCGCGGAAGCGCCACTGCCGGGCGCCCTCCTCCTCGGTGGGGAGCTCGAAGCGATCACGGTAGCGTCCGGCGGCGATCGGCTGCAGGGGAACGGTCGCAGTCTGCTGCAGGACGGTGAAGTACGACCTGGCGCGGGCGTGGTGGCCGTCGGGGTCGACCTCCACGACCACGTTCGTCGTCAGATGGAGGGTGCGGGGTGTGCCGTCGTCGTGCAGGCGCGTGGTCGTCTCGTAGAGCCGGGTCACCGCGTGGGAACCCTCGGCGAGCACGGTGCCGTCCTCGAGGACGATGCGCCCGTGTGAGAACAGGTGCCCGAGCCCGGCGAAGTCGCCGTCGTCGATCAGCTGGGCGTAGCGCTGGATGAGTGCCTCGATCTCCCGGTGGGCGTCTGGTGGCGTCGGTCGGTCGGGCACGTGCCGCAGGCTACGGGAGCGGTCGATGCCCTCACCAGCGGGCATCGGAGGCGCCGGGTGGGCCGCGGGCGAAGGCTCCGTCCGACTTCGATGCGCGCCCACATGCAGGCGTATGCTGAGCGTCGCACCGCAAGCTCACCGCAGGTGCGTGCCGAACCACTGGGGGGGAGGATCGGGATGGTCCGGTCCCACGTTCGGCGGAGGAGCGTGAACGGGAGTCCGATGGCTGACGAGTCGCCCCGGCAGGGACGGGTGGCACCCCGACGTCACCGCAACGGTCCGGAGGCGACGCTGGCGCGCCACATCGGTCGGGTCGCGGCGATCTTCGACGCCGCCCCCATCGGGGTGGGTGTCTGGTCGGTCGACGGTGAGCTGCTGCACGCCAACCCGGTGTTGTGCGACCTGCTGCTAACCGAGCGCGACGACCTCGTCGGCCAGCCCTTCGAGGCGTTCATCGAACCGGATCAGGCACCGCAGATCCGCCAGTTCGTCGAGGATCTCTGGCGGGGTGAACGGAACTACTTCCCGTGCGATCTGCGTTGCCGCGATGTCGATGGCGGGGATCGCTGGATGCGTGCCGCGGTCACCGCGGTGTACGGCCCAGGTGCCCGCCCCGCCTACCTGCTCTCACAGATCTTCGACTTCGCGGACACCCGAGTGCATCGCTCCGCTGCGGAGCTGATGGCGACGGAGGCACCGGTGATGCTCTGGCTCACCGACCGCGCGGGCGTACCCCGAGCGGGGAGTCGCCGCACCTACGAGTTCCTCGGCGAGTCGCCGCGGGGCGGTGAGCTGCGCCGCAGCGTCTTCGAGCGCACCCATCCCGCTGACTTCACGCAGCTGCTGGAGCAGATCCGCGAGCGGACGCGCGCGGCCAGGCCGCTCGATGTCGTCGCCCGCACGAGGCGGGCCGACGGTGAGTGGCGAGCCCTGCACCACCTGGCCGAGCCGGTCTTCGCCGCGGACGGTCGGTTCAGCGGCTATGCGGGTGTGAGCGTCGACGTCACCGACCGGGAGCGCCTGCGCGCCGAGCTGGCCGAGGCCCGGCGGTTGTTGCGCTCGCTCACCGAGGCGGGTCCCCTCGCAGTGGCCCGGCTCGATCGGTTCGGCCGCATCGTCTTCGCCAACTCGCGGTGGTCCGACTTTGTGGAGGACCCGCAGGTGCAGCTGGCCGGCACCACGTGGAGGAGCCTGCTGCCACCCGAGGTGCTGAGCGAGCTGATCGACCTCGCCAGATCCTCGGCCCGCACCGGTGAGCCCTTCGAGCGCCGAGCCGCGTTGTTGGACTCGGGCGCGCTCGTGCTCGAGCCGGATCGCGACCTCGAAGGTGTGCGCGTCTGGGCGGAGCTGCGGGTCGCACCCGTTCGCGACGAGGCCGGGCGCTGCGAGGGATGGATCGTCACCCTCGCGGACGTCTCCGCCGAGATGACCGCCGGCAGCCGGGCCGATCGCCTGGCCCGGGTGCTCGACGCCGGGTCGGACTTCCTGATGATCGCCGAGCGCAGCGGTGCCATCACCTACGTGAACAACGCGGCCCAGGACGTGCTCGGCGTCACGGCGCTCGACCCCGCTTGCAGCTCCGCCTCCGATCCGGATCTGCTGCCGGAGACCCCCGACTTCCTCACCGACGTCTTCGACGCCGACTCGCTCGAGCTCTATCACGAGGTCATCGAGCCGGCGCTGGCGAGCGAGGGGGTGTGGCGCGGGGAGCTGGTGTTCCGCTCCCGCGAAGGCGATCCGATCCCGGTCTCCGCGCTGATCCTCGCCCATCGCAACCGCTACGGGCGCATCGAATCGGTCTCCGCGGTCGCCCGGGACATCAGCGACCTGAAGGTCGCCCAGAGCCAGCTGCAGGAGCTGGCGACACACGACTACCTCACCGGCATGCCCAACCGGGTGCTGCTCTACGACCGACTCGAGCAGGCGCTGGCTCGCTACCGCCGCTACGGTCAGCCCGTCGCCCTGCTCTACCTCGACCTCGACCGTTTCAAGCCGGTCAACGACGAGTACGGCCACCACGTCGGTGACAAGGTGCTGCAGCGGATTGCGGATCGCATCAACCAGGTGGTTCGTGACACCGACACCGCGGCGCGCATCGGAGGCGACGAGTTCTGCGTGCTGGTCGAGGGGCTCGATGATCCCGACCAGCTCCGCGCCGTCGCCGAGCGGCTCATCGAGGCGCTGGACGAACCCGTCATCGTCGAAGGGGCCGAAGCGCACGTCGGGTGCTCGATCGGGCTCGTCTCCGTCGACGACAGCTGTGCGGACGCCGACGCGCTGATGGCCCTCGCTGACGCAGCGATGTACCGGGCCAAGGCCGCCGGGCGAGGCTGTTGCGTCGTGTACGGCCCGGGTCGCAGCTCGTGAGCGGCGCCGCCTCTCCGGAGGGGGGTGAGATCGGTGCGCTGCACCACGTGTCGCTGACGGTCTCGGATCTCAGCCGTTCCGTGACCTGGTACCGGGAGACGCTGGGGCTGAACCTCGTCGGCGATCAGCACCACGCGGAGGGCCGCACCGTGGTGCTCGCCGCGGCGAACGGCTCGTTCACCCTGCTGCTCCAGGAGCACAAGGCGCACGAGGGGGCGTCGTTCAGTGAGTTCCGCCCTGGCCTCGATCACCTGTCCTTCCGGTTGGCGGATGTCGAGGCGCTCGAGCGCTGGCGGGCCCGGCTGGAGGAGCTCGGCGTCGAACACCAGCCAGTGCGCCATGAGGCGTTCGGGTCCGTGCTGATCTTCCGTGACCCCGATCGCATCCAGCTCGAGCTGTTCGTCGATCCACCGGGCTGAGCGCCGCCTGCTCACCGACACGGCCGGCCTGACCAGGCTGGCGCGCCCGTCGCTCGGAGAGCCCGGAGCAGCTCAGTCCGGGAGCCGGCGAGCATCTCGAGGTGGGGTCGCGAGGAAGGCGACGCGGCTCAGACCCCGCAGAGCTCGATCGCTGCGCCGTAGGAGAGGCGCTTGTGCTCCGCGATGACACGCCGATCGTGTCCGGTGTGCTGTGCGGCGAGGACCACCGCTTCGTCGACGACGATGTCCTCGGGCGCCACCCGGTGGGCGATCCCCGCCCCGAGGGCCTGTCGCGCGGTGTAGCGCTGAGCGGTCATCATCGCCTCGTGCGCGGTGGTCCGTGGGAGCTTCGCGCTGATCACCGCGTGCATCGCCGGTGTGAGCGGAAGGCCGAGGTCGACCTCAGGCAGGCACCAGAAGCCACGGTCCTCCCGCATGACCACGAAGTCGTGAGCGGTGGCGAGCATGGCCCCGCCGGCGAAGGCGTGGCCGTTGACCGCGGCGACGGTGATTGCTCCGAACCCGAGCATCCGCCCGAGGAGGCGGTGGACGTCCGCGACCAGCGGCAGCGACTCGTCGGGGTGCTCGCTCATCCAGGCGAGGTCCAGGCCGTTCGAGTAGAACCTGCCCACCCCGGTGGTGACCACGGCGAGCGGGCCTCCGGTGGTGTCCAGCTCGTCGAGCGCTGCGTGCCAGGCGTCGATCGAGCGGCGGTTGAAGCGGTTCTCACCGTCGCACATCCGGATGATCGCCACGTCGCCGCGCCGTTCGAGCTCGAGCACCGGGCGAGCCTAGCGAGCGTGTCCGGCCGGGACGTGAGCCGGTGAGCGGCACCAGCTGAGGCGCCGGCCGAGGGCGCGGGAGGCGACCGGTAGCCTGGGTCGGCATGGCTGACTACCGACCGCCGCTGCGGGACATCTTCTTCGTCCTCGATCACCTCGTCGACCTCCGGGGCCTCGCCGCGCTCGACGCGTTCGACAACGCCGATCCCGACCTTGTGCGAGGGGTCATCGAGGAGAACGGGCGCTTCGTGAGCGAGGTGATCGCGCCGCTCAACCGGGTCGGTGACGTCCAAGGGAGCGTGCACGATCCCACCACGGGCACCGTGCGCACCCCCGAGGGGTTCAAGGAGGCGTATCGCCGCTACGTGGAGGCCGGCTGGGGCGGGGTGCCCTTCCCGACCGACTACGGCGGGGGCGGGTTCCCCTGGCTGGTCGGCATCGCCATGCAGGAGCTGCTCAGCTCGGCCAACATGTCGTTCTCGATGGCACCGCTGCTCACGCAGGGCGCCATCGACCTGTTGCTGCACCACGGCACTGAGGAGCAGAAGGAGACCTACCTGCCGAAGATGGTGACCGGCGAGTGGACCGGCACCATGAACCTCACCGAACCCCACGCCGGCTCGGATGTCGGTGCGGTGCGCACCCGGGCGGTCAGGCAGGACGACGGCACGTATCGCATCACCGGCACGAAGATCTTCATCACCTTCGGCGAGCACGATCTCGCCGAGAACATCGTGCACTTGGTGTTGGCCCGCACGCCCGACGCGCCGCCGGGGACGAAGGGCATCTCCTGCTTCATCGTTCCCAAGTACCTCGTGACCGACGACGGCACCCTCGGGGCGCGCAACGACGTGCGCTGCGTGTCGATCGAGCACAAGATGGGCATCAAGGCGAGTCCCACCTGTGTGATGTCCTACGGGGACGAGGGCGGCGCGATCGGCTACCTGGTCGGCGAGGAGAGCCAGGGCATGCGCTACATGTTCACGATGATGAACAACGCCCGCCTCTCGGTCGGGCTTGAGGGCCTCGCGCTCGGCGAGCGGGCGTGGCAGGACGCGCTGCAGTACGCGCAGGAGCGCCGGCAGGGTCGGGCGCCGGGCGCGCCGCCGGGCGAGATGTCGCCGATCATCGACCACCCCGACGTGCGGCGGATGCTGCTCACGATGAAGTCGTCGGTGGAGGCGATGCGCAACATCATCTACGTCTGCGCCGAGGCGGTCGATCTCTCCACCCACCATCCCGACGAGTCCGTGCGGGCCGCGAGCAAGGAGCGGCTCGACCTGCTGATCCCCGTCGCCAAGGCGTGGTCCACCGACACCGGCATCGAGGTCACCTCGCTCGCCATCCAGGTGTACGGGGGCATGGGCTACATCGAGGAGTCTGGCGTCCCGCAGCACTTCCGTGACGCGCGCATCACCGCCATCTACGAGGGCACCAACGGCATCCAGGCCATGGATCTCGTGGGCCGCAAGCTGCCGATGCGAGATGGACAGGCGGTGCGTGACCACCTCGACGCGATCGCAGCCCTCGACGTCCAGCTCGCGCAGGGCGGCGACGAGCTGGCCGGGATGCGCGCCGCGCTGGCCGACGCGCTGGCGACCGTGCGGAGTGCGACGGCGTGGATCGCCGAGCGCGGGCTGGCCGACCCCCGTGACGCCTTGGCGGGCGCGACACCGTATCTGCGCATGTTCAGCCTGGTCACCGCGGGCTGGTTGATGGCCCGCCAGGCGCTGGCCGCCAGGGCCGCGCTCGAGCGGGCGAGCGGTGAGGAGGTGGCGTTCCTGCAGGCGAAGGTGACGACGGCCCGGTTCTTCTGCGAGCAACTGCTCCCTGCGGTCGGTGGCCTGCACGCGGCCGTCACTGCCGGTCACCAGCGGCTCTACGAGGTGAGCCCGGAGGCGATCTCCGGGTGAGCGTGGGTGCGCTCGCCGCGCTGGTCGGCTCGATCCCGAGCCCCGGGTCGAACCGGATCGGGCCGCTGCACGCGTACGGGCTGATGATCGCCCTCGGTGTGCTCGCCGCGGTGGAGCTGTCGGCACGCCGGTGGGCGAGGCGTGGCGGGGACGCCGAGGACATGTGGTCGATCGCGGTGTGGGCGGTGCCCGCCGGCCTGGTAGGGGCTCGGCTCTACCACGTGATCACCGACTGGCGCACCTACTTCCCCGATCACCCGCTCGACGCGCTGGCCATCTGGCGGGGTGGCCTCGGCATCCCCGGCGGGATCATCGCCGGCGTCGCGGTCGGGGCGTACGTCGCTCGGCGGAGGGGCATCCGGCTGCCCGTCGGTCTGGACACGGTGGCCCCCGCGCTGCCGGTCGCCCAGGCGATCGGTCGTCTCGGGAACTGGTTCAACCAGGAGGTCTTCGGCCGACCGACCGATCTGCCCTGGGGGCTGGAGATCGACCCGGCGCACCGGCCGACGGCGTACCTGAACAGCCCGACGTTCCATCCCACCTTCCTCTATGAGGGGTTGTGGAACCTGGCGCTGGCGGGGTTGCTGCTGTGGCTCGACCGCAAGCGGATCCTGCGTCCCGGCGATCTGTTCGTGCTCTACGTGGGGGGCTACGGGCTGGGTCGGCTCTGGGTCGAGGCGCTGCGCAGCGATGCGGCCACCATCGTGTTCGGGCTCCGGGTCAACATCTGGATGAGCTTGCTCGCCATCGTGGGTGCCGCGGTGGTGCTCGCGGTCCGTGGCCTCACCCGTCGTCCGGACGACACCGACGAGCCCTACGTGGGTGCCGCCCGCACCGCAGCCGATCCGGCCGGCAGCTGATCGGCGCATCGGGCCGGGTGTGGTGGGCGGCGGTGGCTCAGGCCCCGTCGCCGGTGGGCGCTCAGCGGTGATGGCTGGGAGCGAGCGGCGGCACACCGGGGAGGTCGTCGTCGAGGTCGTCGGCGTCCCAGGTGCGCTGGCCGGCGAGCCAGTGGAGGTGGCTGCGTCCCCGGAGGGTGTTCTCCAGCCGCTTGTGCGGGTGCCAGTCCGGCAGGTCGCGGGTGGGTCCGCTGATCGGCTGCTGCGCGAGCTCCCGGATCAGGTCGTGCACGTCGTAGGAGATCGAGTAGAGCAGCGTGCGCTCCAGCACGTATTCGTGTTCGAACAGCTCGGGGTAGTACTCGGCCATCCAGAACGGCACCGGGCGGTAGTCCTCGGTGCGGGTGACGGCGGCGTAGTCCTCGGCTACGTGCCACGCGGGATGGGCACAGAAGCGCAGGAACACGTCGAGATCGACGTCGGGTGGTGCACCGCGGGCCCATTCCAGGTCGAGCAGCCCGGTGACGGTGAAGCCATCCCAGAGCACGTTCTGGAAGTGCAGATCGCCGTGGATCAGCGTGTCGGTGGTGTAGGGCTCAAGCGCGGGCGTGCTGGCCAGCAGGACGTGCCGGGTGTCGGCGATCAGCCCCCGGTCGACACCGGGTGTCCGCTCCAGCTGGTCGAGGGCTCGCAGGAGGGGTTCGACGATCGGGAGCTTCGTCGGGTCGAGCAGCTGAGGTGCGTCCTCGAGCAGCGCCAGCTCGGGTGGGCAGCGCACCGAGTGCAGCGCCCGGAGCATGTGGGCGAGCTGGCGCACCGCGTTGCGGCGCTCGAAGGTGCTCATCGTGGGCCACGCCCTCGCGAGCATCTCCCCGGGCAGGCGTTCGGTGATCAACCAGTCGGCACCCAGCTGGCCGCCGTAGGCGATGATCTGCGGATACTGGACCTCCGGTGGCAGCAGCGCACCCAGCGTCGCCTCGCGGCGCAGACGCCGGTTGGCCCGACGGTTCACCCTGATCACGTAGCGGTCGGTCAGCCAGACCTCGTTGGTGACGCTGCTGGCTCGCTGCAGGGGGACGTCGATGTCCAGACCCGCTTCGCTCAGCGCCGCCCGGGCGCGGGCCACGGCGAACGAGTCGGTCACCCGGTTCCCTCGGTAGGTCTGCGGTGCACCCAACTCTTGTCGGCGCTCGCCGGACCGGGCTTGACCGTCCACTCGTGGCTCATGGGTTCACAGCTGGTCCCAGACCAGCCCCTCCACCTGCCCCCCGTCGAGCAGCTCGGCGGGGCTGTGCTTGTCGATGTGGCCGATCAGGCCGTTGTAGATCGAGTAGCCCACGAGCTCGCGCAGCCGCTTGCTGAAGCCCCGCACGATGCGGGGTGGGATGCCGAGCTGCTGGTTCTCCTGTTGGCGGATGAACCCGGCGCAGTAGTTCATGGCGATGCCCACCCGTCGCTGATCGGTACGGTTCGCTCCGCCTCCGTGCCACAGGCTGCCGTGCCAGATGAGGACGCCGCCTCTGGGCATCTCGGCGGGGATGGTCGGGTACTCGCGGCCGTACTCGGGGTCGTGGTCGCGCAGGTGGGAGCCGGGGACGATCCGGGTGGCGCCGTTGGCCTCGGTGAAGTCCGTCAGGGCCCACATCGAGTTGCAGACCACCGGCGGGTGAGGTTTGGGGATCGGGATCAGCTGGTCGTCGGCGTGGATCGGTTGCGCGGTCTCGCCCGGCAGGATCGAGATCGAGGACAGCGACGAGACCAGGCAACCCCGGTCGAGCACGCCTTCGACGATGGGCAGCACGTTCTCGTGGACGGGGATCCGTTCGTAGAGTGCGCCGTGGACCAGTAGGTTGTAGATCCGGATCGTGTGGCGGCCTTCGAAGCTGTTGTCGGCGGGGGCGACGCCCAGCTCGTGCTCCAAGCGGAGCAGGTCTTCGTGCAGCGCGTCGACGAGGTCGGGCTCGATGGCGTTCTCGACGATGGTGTAGCCGTCGGCCGCGATGCGATCGAGGTGTGCTTGCCGCTCGGCTGGGTCCACCGCGCCATCGTAGGAGACGGTGCCGATCTCGCGGGGGAGTCGGTAGCGTCTCCGGGATGTCGTTCTACGAGCACCAGATCAACTACCTCGACGGCACACCCGCCGACCTGGCGGTGTTCAGAGGCAAGGCGCTCCTCGTCGTGAACGTGGCCTCCAAGTGCGGGTTCACTTACCAGTACGAAGGCCTCGAGCGGCTTCATCAGCGCTTCGCGGAGCGGGGGTTCTCCGTGCTCGGCTTCCCCTGCAACCAGTTCCTCGGACAGGAGCCCGGCACTCCCGACGAGATCGCCACGTTCTGCCGCACCACCTACGGCGTCGACTTCCCGCTGTTCGAGAAGATCGAGGTGAACGGTGAGGGGCGTCACCCCATCTTCGCCGAGCTCACCCAGGTTCCGGACGCGGAGGGGAACGCCGGCGATGTGGGGTGGAACTTCGAGAAGTTCCTGATCGCCCCCGACGGCACGGTGGTGGCTCGGTTTCGCACCGGGGTGGAGCCCGAGGCCCCGGAGGTCGTGGAGGCCATCGAGCGGGTGCTGCCGTCATGAGCACCACCCCGGCGGCCGCACCTCGGGGCTGATCCCGCCCGACTGATCCCCGCTGACCCCGTCGGGCCCGTCACCGGCTCGACCCCCGGGACGGGTAGCCTGGGCGTACAACATGAACACCTTCGATGCACTGGGGGTCTCCCCAGATCTCGTGGCCGCGCTGCGTGAGCGCGGAATCGAGCAGCCCTTTCCCATCCAGCAGCTCACCATCCCCGACGCGCTCGCCGGACGCGACGTCTGCGGGAAGGCGAAGACCGGCTCGGGCAAGACCCTGGCGTTCGGCCTGCCGATCCTCCAGCGGGACGGTCGTGCCGAGCCAGGTCGACCGCGGGCGCTGGTGCTGGTGCCCACCCGTGAGCTCGCCCTGCAGGTCCGCGACGAGCTCGCACCGCTGGCGGCTCGCCGCGACCTGCGGGTGGAGGCGATCTACGGCGGAGCCCGCATGGAGCAGCAGGCCCGGGCGCTGGCCGACCGGGTCGACGTTGCGGTCGCCACCCCCGGCCGGCTGATCGACTTCATCGGTCGCAAGCAGGTCGACCTGCGCGACGTGACGCAGGTGGTGATCGATGAGGCTGACCGCATGGCCGACATGGGCTTTCTGCCGCAGGTGGAGTGGATCCTGCGGCACATCCCGGGCGAGCACCAGACGCTGCTGTTCTCGGCCACGCTCGACGGGATGGTGGACACGCTGATCCAGCGGTATCAGCGTGAGCCCGCGATGCACGAGGTCGCCTCGACCCAGGTGACCGTCGAGGATATGGAGCACCGCTTCCTGAAGGTGCACGAGATGGACAAGGTGCGGGTCGCGGCGGCGATCGCGAGGCCGGCGACCCGGGCGATCATGTTCGTCAACACCAAGCGGTCGGCCGACCGGCTGGCCCGTGCGCTCTGCGCCGAGGGGGTGCGAGCCCGGGCCATCCACGGTGACCTGCGCCAGCGGGAGCGGGAGCGGGCCCTCAGCGACTTCGCGTCGGGCGGGCTGCGGGTGCTGGTCGCGACCGATGTGGCGGCCCGGGGGATCCACGTCGACGAGGTCGATCTGGTCGTCCACTTCGATCCGCCGGAGGATCACAAGACGTACCTGCACCGCTCGGGCCGCACGGCTCGGGCGGGCGAGTCCGGTCTGGTGGTGACCCTCGTGCTCTGGAATCAGGAGCTCGAGGTCAAGCGGCTGATGCGCCGGCTCGGGATCGAGCAGCCGATCGTCGAGGTCTTCTCGAACGATCCGCGGCTCGCCGACCTCGGGAGCTGGGATCCGTCGGCCGACGCTGTCGGCGTCTGAGCCCGCCGCCTCCGCGGGTGCCCTGTCTGCGCGTGCAGTCGGTGAGCACGTCGGACATCTCCGCGCTGGTTTGCTCCAGAACCGGTGCCGTCCTGCCGACAGGAGACATGGCAGTCCCCGCGCGGGGGCCGGGGACGCGTTGTCGATGGGACATCACGCATGAGCACTGACAGCGACGATCGGGACGTGACGGTACCCCGTACCCTGTTCTCACTGGGTCGGGAAGGGTCGAAGAAGCGTTCGACCGAGCTGGGCGAGGACGCACCGCCACCACCACCGCCGCCGCCACCACCACCTGAGGCGGAGCTGCCGCCGCCACCACCTCCGCCACCCGCCGCGCCGGCGTTCTGCGGGGAGTGTGGCGCGGCGCTCATCCCCAGCGCCGCGTTCTGCGGCGAGTGCGGTACCCCGGTTCCCGGCATCGAGGGGGCGGCGGTCCCCGTCGGGGACGTCGAGTCGCTCGAGGAGCAGCTCGAAGGGGACGCAGAGGCCGAGGATCTCGAGCTGGTCGACGAGATGTACGAGACGGCCGCCGTGGCGGACCTCGACGAGGAGACCCCGCTCTCCGCGCTCGCCCCGCCGCCACCACCACCACCGCCTCCTCCTCCGCCGCC
>JBBFLY010000032.1:0-33215 GCA_037478855.1 Acidimicrobiales bacterium
CGAGTCGGACCGCGCCACGCATGTAGTCACTGAAGACGAAGAAGGTGCCGCCCACCGGGATCAGCCCTCCGTGGAGCGCGATCCCGTTCATGATCCCGCCCATCCCGTGCTCCCGGACGCCGAAGTGGATCTGGCGCCCGGTGCGGTTCGAGCGGGAGAACGTGCCGGCCTCAGGCGGCAGCTCGGTGCCGGTGTTGCCCGTCAGGTCGGCACCGCCCGCCACCAGGCCGGGGACCACGTCGAGGATGGCGTCGAGGCATGCCTTGCCGGCGCTGCGGGTGGCCACCTTCTCACCGGGCTGCCAGGTCGGCAGCTTGGCCGCCCAGCCGGGCAGGCCGCGGCGGTGCAGGCACGCGTCGATCTCCTCCCGGCGTTCGGTCCACCCCGCCCAGGTCTGCTCCCAGGCTTCCCGCGCCGGCGCACCCCGGCGACCTGCCTCGCGAAGGTGGGAGAGGACGTCCCCGGGTACCCAGAAGGTCTCATCCGGCGGGAGGCCCAGGATTTCCTTGGTGGCCCGCACCTCGTCCTCGCCGAGAGGGCTGCCGTGCGCGAAGGCGGTGTCGGTGAACCTCGGTGACGGGTAGCCGATGTGACTGCGGAGGATCACCAGGGAGGGGCGGTCATCCACCGCCATGGCACGGCGCAGCGCCGCCTCGATCGCGTCGACGTCGTTCGCCACCTCCCCGGCCCGCTCGACGTGCCAGCCGTAGGCCTCGAAGCGCAGGGCGGCGTCGTCGGAGAGCGCCAGCTCGGTCGGACCGTCGATGCTGATGTGGTTGTCGTCGTAGACCACGACGAGCCTGCCCAGCCCGAGATGGCCCGCCAGCGAGGCGGCCTCGTGGCTGATTCCCTCCTCCAGATCGCCGTCGCTCGCGATGACGAAGGTGTGATGGTCGAAGAGCTGCTCGCCGTAGCGGGCGCGCAGCACCTGCTCGGCGATCGCCATCCCCACCGAGTTGGCGAAGCCCTGCCCGAGCGGGCCGGTCGTGACCTCGACGCCCGGGGTGTGACGCGCTTCGGGATGGCCGGGGGTGCGTGAGCCCCATTGCCGGAACGCCCTGATGTCGTTGAGCTCCAACCCGTGCCCGGTCAGGTAGAGCATCGAGTAGAGCAGGATCGACGCGTGTCCAGCTGAGAGGATGAACCGATCGCGGTTCGGCCAGTCGGGCACCCCGGCGTCGTAGCGCAGGATCCGGGTCCACAGCGTGTACGCCAGCGGTGCCAGGGCCATGGCCGTGCCGGGATGGCCGGAGTTCGCGGCCTGTGGCGCGTCCATCGCCAGGCCGCGGATCACGTTGATGCTTCGCTGCTGGAGCTCGGCGTCGGTCACTGTCCCTCCCTCAGGTGGATTCGGTCACCCTAGCCAAGGGGGCGCGAGCCCCTCCGAAGCCCCCTCCGATGCCCCGGAGAGCCTGCGGCGTGTCGCCCCGGGGCGGGTCTCCGGACGCGGCTCACGACACCGGCGGCAGCAACGTGAAGGGCACGACCATCGTCGGACCGAGATCGATCCGGCAGTGCGCCTCGACCGTCCCGTAGTCGTCGAAGGTGAGCTCGGCCCGCACCAGCCGGTAGGTGAACCGGCCGGGCTCGACCTCGAGCGGCGTGACGTTGCGAGCCACCTGCTCGCCCCTGCGGCGGTACACGACCTCGAGCGCGGCCGTGCCGCGATGGTCGAGGGGGCAGTGCACGATCACCACCAGATGGGGCTCGATCGTGACGGGCACCGCAGCGGGCGCCGGGGCGGAGAACCCCACGCCCGTGAGGTCGATGCGGGTGGACGGTCCGGGGACCTGCCGCACGTCGATGCCGTCGATGAACAGCGCTGCGAGGATGTGCACGACGGGAACCTACCGCCGCGATCGCGACTCAGGTGCCGGCTCCGGGGGCCGGGGCTCGTTACCCTGGCACCGTGGCCCTCGAGGATTCCACCACATCGACGCGGGAGTCGATCCTGCTCGCGGCTCGGCACTGCTTCGCGGAGCACGGCTACGCCGGCACGTCGCTGAACGACATCGCGGAGGCCGTGGGCATCCGCCGATCAAGCGTGCTGCACCACTTTCCGTCGAAGGATGCCATCTACCGTGAGGTGTTCGCGGCGGCCCTGAGCGAGTGGATGGCCCGCGTCGACGAGGCGACCGGCCCGCCACACGACGTCCTGAGCGGATGGGCCCGGGTCGACCAGGTCCTCACCGCCGGGTTCGAGTTCTTCGTCGCGAACCCGGAGTTCGTCCGCATCGTGCGGCGGGAGGCTCTCGACGGTGGCTCGCACCTGGGCGTCGATCTCGGGGTGATGCTCCGGCCGCTGTTCCAGCGGGCGGTGGCGTACTTCGAGCGCGAGATGGAGGCCGGCACCTTCCGACGGTTCGATCCGGAGCAGCTCCTGCTCACCGGGTACGGCGCGCTCCTGAGCTATTTCGGAGACCGACCGTTCATCGAAGGGCTCCTCGGCCGCGACCCGATGGACGCGGAGCTGCTCCGACAGCGGCTCGAGCATCTGCGCGCCTTCATGCGGGCGGCACTGGAGCCCTGACCGGGCTGTGACTCAGCGCTGCGCTCCGGCATCGGCGAGCGCACCCAGCGCGAACCGCACCAGGGCGTCGGTGGCGTTGCGGTCCTCGACGAGAGATCCACGCTCGTAGCGCCAGGTCCCGTCCGGCCACTGTCCGAGCACGGGGCGCGCCGAGCAGCGCGGTCCCAGGACGCTGTGGGTCGCCCGCCGGAGCGCCGGCCACAGGTAGAGCAGTGCGAGGCCGTGCTCGGTGGCGCGCGTCCGCTCACCGTCGTCGAGCGCGTCGAGGAGGTCGAGCGCGATCCGAACGACCTCGCGCTCGGCCCGCAGCTGGGCGAGCCAGGGGCTGACTTCGGCGAGGAGCTCCTCCGGCGCTGCGGAGAGGTCGACAGCTCCGTCGATCCAGGCGCGCAGTCGCGCGATCTCAGCGCGGCGCGCGTCGCCGCCAGAGGTCACGATGTCGCGGGCGAGCCGCCAGGGTTCCGCTCCGTCACACGCCTCGGCGAAGGTCCGGATCCCGAGCGCCTGCGCATCGGCCTCCCAAGTCGCGAGTGGATCCTCGCCCCGGAGGAAGGCGGCGACGGAGGACAGGGGCAGCTTCGAGGCCGCGGCTTGGACCATCGGGTTGGCGAGGTAGCCCGCACAGCTCTCGACCAGCAGCGGGTCACGACCCTGGAGAGGCCCGAGGAAGAGCCGGTCGGCCATGAGGGCGTCGTTCACGGGGTAGTTGTCCCACAGAAGCGGCGCCCGACCCCCGAGGCTTGCCGCGCGCTGCCGAGCCTGCGCCTCGGTGATCTCGTCGCAGACCACGGTCGGCCCGGTCCAGGCGATGAGCACCGAGGCAGGGACGCCGGTGGCGAGCGCGTCGAGGTACGGACTGGAGGTCGTGCCGGTGTACTCGGTCGGCACCAGGACCAGCTCGATCTCATCGTCGAGCTCGTCGCGCAGCCAGGTGGTGAGCTCGGCGTGCTCCTCCCCGAGCCCGGGCCGCGGCGCGATGTCGTCGAAGGCGAGGCAGACGAGGCGGATCCCGAGCGCGGTGAGCTGGGCCAGCTTGGCTGCCAGCGCGGCCCGGTCGTCAGCCGAGCGGTAGTC
This sequence comes from Acidimicrobiales bacterium, assembly GCA_037478855.1. Classification (GTDB taxonomy): domain Bacteria; phylum Actinomycetota; class Acidimicrobiia; order Acidimicrobiales; family Acidimicrobilacustridaceae; genus Rhabdothermincola. The sequence goes on from JBBFLY010000032.1 coordinate 3,605, forward strand.
GATCGACAGCCCCGGGCTGATCGCGAACCCCACCTGCAGGGTGCCCGCGGCGAGCAGGCGCTCGAAGCCGTCGAGCTCGTCAGCGGGGTAGGGCTCGCGCCAGCGCTGTCGGTGGAGCGGGTCGTCCTTGGGTGCGTACACGTAGTGGGTCATCCCCCGCTCGTGGCACCACGCCATGATTCCGAGGCGCTCGTCCCAGGACCACGGTTGACCGTAGAAGCCCTCGATCACCCCGCGGATCGCCCACGCCATCGCTCGCTAGGGTACGCATCCATGTCTCCAGCCGCCGACGCAGCCGGCGCGCCGCACGTGCCCGGCAGCAGCCACACCCTGTCCGAGGCCCGCTCGAAGGAGCTGCTCGCACGCTTCGGCATCCCGTTCCCGGAGGAGCAGGTGGTGGGCGACCCCGAGAGCGCCGCGGAGGCCGCCAGAGGGATCGGCTTCCCCGTGGTGGTGAAGCTGAACGGTGAGCGGATCGCGCACAAGACCGAGCGTGGTCTGGTCCGCCTGAACCTCTCCGATGCCGGCGCGGTCCGTCAGGCGGCAGCTGAGCTGCTCGGGGCGGCCACCCCCGAGGACGGGGAGGTGAGCCTCCTGGTCGCGCCGATGCTCCGGTCGACGCGCGAGCTGATCGCAGGACTGGCCCGTGATCCGCAGTTCGGGATGACCGTCATGCTCGGTGTGGGGGGCGTGCTGGCGGAGGCCGTGGCGGATGTGACCATCCGGTTGGTGCCGATCGAGCGGGAGGACGCCGAGGAGATGATCGAGGACCTCTCCACCCAGCGGCTCCTGGGCGCGTTCCGCGGGGAGCCGCCGGTGGACCGATCACGACTCGCCGATCTTCTGCTCGCGCTGTCGCAGGCGGCGCTCGCTCATCCGGAGATCGTCTCTGTCGATCTCAACCCGGTGCTGATCGCTGGTGGCGAGCCGATCGCGGTCGACGCTCTGGTGGAGGTTGAGGGCTGATGGCCGCGACCGAGCAGTTCCGAGCTCTGTTCGAGCCTCGTGGGGTGGTGGTCGCGGGAGCGTCGACCCATCCCGGCAAGTTCGGTTTCGTGGCGCTTCACAACCTCCTCGCCTGCGGCTACCGGGGGAAGGTGTTCGCGACCAATCGGGAGGGTGCCGAGGTGCTCGGGCGGCCGACGGTGCCGTCCATCGCGGAGATCCCCGAGGGGGAGGCCGATCTGGTCTTCGTGTGCACGCCCGCGGCCTCCAACCCTGACGTGCTGCGCAGCGCAGCGGAGAAGGGCATCCGTGCCGCGTTCATCGCGTCCGCGGGTTACGCCGAGGCCGGTGAGGAGGGTCGAGCCCGCCAGGCGGAGCTGGTCGCGCTCGCGGACCAGCTCGGCATGCTGCTCGTCGGACCCAACGGTCAGGGGGTGGTCTCGACACCGGTGTCGATGTGCGCGCAGATCGTCGCGCCGTACCCACCCGCCGGCCGGATCGGCATCGTCAGCCAGTCGGGCAACTTCGTGTCGTCGTTCATGAACTACGCGATCCTCAGCGGGGTCGGGGTGAGCCGGGCGGTCTCCGCCGGCAACGCGGCTCAGGTCGGGGTCGTCGACTTCCTCGAGTTCTACGCGGAGGATCCGGCGACCGACGTGGCGTTGGCCTACGTCGAGGGGGTGACCGACGGCCGGCGCTTCTTGGAGCGGCTCCGGGCGGTGTGCGAGCGGCTGCCGGTGGTGCTCGTCAAGGGTGGCGCCACAGCCGGCGGGGCTCGCGCGGCGGCGAGCCACACGGGTTCGCTGACCACCGACGATCGAGTCTTCGACGGGATGTGCCGCCAGGCCGGTGCCGTGCGCGCTGCGACGATCGAGGAGGCGTTCGATGCCGCCGCCTCCTTCGCGACCCAGCCGCTTCCCAGGGGCCCGAGGGTGGCCATCGTGTCGACGGCGGGTGGCTGGGGAGTGGTGACCGCCGACGCCGTCGCCCGCACCGACCTGGATCTCATGACGCTCCCCCCGGATCTGCTGCGGGCGCTCGACGCAGAGCTGCCCCCGCGCTGGAGTCGCAACAACCCCATCGACCTGGCCGGGGGTGAGACGAAGGACACCATCCCGAAGGTGTTGTCGATCGTCGCCCGGCATGAGGACGTTGACGCGGTGGTGTTCCTCGGCATGGGCATCCAGGGCAATCAGGGGCGCCTGGAGCGGGAAGGTCCCTTCTACCCGGACTACGGCCTGGATCGGATCGTGGCGTTCCACGAGCGGCAGGACCATCGTTACACCACGACGGCCGGCGCGCTCTCCGACCAGCTCGGCAAACCGATCCTCACCGCCACGGAGCTGGCGGTCGCCTCACCGGAGAACCCCGCGGTGAGGGGGGTCGTGGAGAGCGGGCGGTACTGCTATCCGTCATCCAATCGGGCGGTGGTCTCCCTCGCTCACCTGTGGCGGTATGCCCGCTGGCGGGCCCGCCGGGCTCGTTGAGGACACACCGGGAGAGCCAGGCCCAAGCGTGCGGGGTGAGGTGGTCAGGGCAGGTAGGCCGCGACCTTTAGGCTCGCACCTGATGCACCAGCCGCGACCCCGCCCCCGTCGCCGCGCCGGCACCTTCGTCGCGCTCGGGCTGGCCGTCGTCCTGCTCGCGACGGCCTGCGGGGGCGAGGGCGCTACCCCGGCGGAGCGGGCGGCCGCAGCTCCGCCACCCGGTGAGGCCGCCCGGTTGTCGACCCCGGTCCTGTCCGCCCGGCGGGCACCTGAGCTGCTCCGATCGACGATCACCGGCGAGCGGATCCGCGAGGCGCTCGCACCCGTGCTCGCGGAGGCACCGGCGGCGAGCTGCCTCGTGGTCAGCGCCGGCGGCCGCGTGGTCGTGGCGAAGGATGCCGCCGTGCCGATGGCGCCGGCATCCACCCTCAAGATCCTCACCGGTACGGCGGTGCTGGAGGTCCTCGACCCCGACAGTCGGCTCACCACCACCGCAGCCGCCGCTCGGGCGCCGAGCAACGGGGTGATCGATGGGGACCTGTACCTGATCGGCGGCGGCGATCCGATCCTCACCACCGCCGGCTACAAGGTGACCTTCGAGAACCCCGAGCAGCTCTCGAACGACTTCGGTCAGCTGGCTGACCGGATCTGGGCCGCCGGCGTGAGGGAGATCCGGGGCGGGATCGTGGGTGACGAGTCTCGCTACGACACCGAGCGTTGGGTCCCCACCTGGCCGCAGCGCTACCAACGTGAGGGCTACGTCGGGCCGCTCAGCGCGCTCGTGGTCAACGACGGCTCGACCGGGCTGTCGCTCGCGCCTGACGTACCGGCGAGGGTCCGCATGCCCGGTGAGCCCGCACTGTTGGCCGCGGAGACGCTGAAGTCCCTGCTCGAGAGCCGTGGGGTGCGGGTGAGCGGTGAGCCGACGGTCGGTCGGGCGCCGGAGCGTGTGGTGCCGGTCGCCACGCTGGACTCGCCGCCGATCGGCGACCTGGTGGGCGAGCTGATCGCCGACAGCGACAACACCACCGCGGAGCTGCTCGTGAAGGAGCTCGGTCACCGGGTGCGAGGTGACGGAAGCACCCAGGCTGGGCTGGACGTGATGGCGGGGACTCTGAGCGAGCTCGGTCTGCCCACCGCCGGGCTCGAGCTGCGTGACGGCTCCGGCCTGGATCCGGCGGATCGGGTGACCTGCGGGCTGCTGGTGGCCGCGCTGGATCGGGTCGGGCCCGACAGCCTGCTCGGTCGGAGCCTCCCGATCGCCGGCCGCACCGGGACGCTGCGCAAGCGGATGCGCAGCACCGCCGCGGAGGGACGGGTGCGGGCCAAGACCGGCACGCTCGCGGAGGTGAACGCGCTGGCCGGCTTCGCGGTCACCGGGACGGGCACCACGTTGACCTTCGCCTACCTCATCAACGGGCCGGATCAAACCCTGGGTGTGCTGCCGCTCGACGAGTTCGCGGCGGCGTTGGTCTCCGTGCCCGACGGCCCACCGATCGAGCGCCTCGCTCCCAGACCGGCGGGCGCCTGAGCGCCGCCCGGCGTCATCGCGGGAGCCGTACGCTGCCCGCGTGGCCACCCTGGCGATGTTCCCGCTCAGCACCGTCGTCCATCCCACGGCGGCGCTGCCTCTGCACGTGTTCGAGCCGAGGTACCGGCAGATGGTTCGCGAGGTCCTGGAAGGCCGGGGGGAGTTCGGGGTCGTGCTGATCGAACGGGGCAGCGAGGTCGGCGGAGGGGACGTGCGCACCGACGTTGGTACCCTCGCCCGCATCCTCGAGGCGGACGAGCTGCCCGATGGGCGTTGGGTGCTGCTGGCAGCGGGGGTGGAGCGCCTCCGCGTGCGCGAGTGGCTGCCGGACCACCCCTATCCGCTCGCTGACGTGGAACCGTGGCCCGATCCGCCCCCCTCAGCGGAGCTCGCCCCGCTCATCACCAGGGCCACCGCGAGCCTCCGGCTGCTCGCGGCCACCCTCTCGGAGACCGGCAGGACGGCCCGGTTCGAGATCGAGCTCCCCGACGATCCGGTGCTGGCCACCTACCGGTTGTGCGCGGGTTCGCCACTCGGTCCCGCCGACCAGCAGCGGCTGCTCGCTGCCCCCTCTCCGGAGACTCGCCTGGAGCTGCTCGTCGAGCTGCTCGAGGACGTCCGGGAGGTGCTGGTGGCGCAGATGCGACTCGACGAGGGTGGTGGGCCAGCGCAGGACTAGCTCGCCGCACGAGCCGGGCGAGGTGGACGTGACGTCGCGGTCGTCCAGCCGCGGCTGGCAGCGCCGGTACGCCGTGAGCCACCCTTTGCGGGTGGCCGGGTGCCGGCAGCGGGCGACCCGCCATGCCCCCGGTTCGTGCCGGCCGCACGTCCGGTGGGTAACGTGCGCTGCGCACGAGAGAGGTCGACCACCCGGACGCACCGATCGGCGGCGCGCCGAGGATCGATCCGCATCGCATCGCACCGCATCGACCGAGGACCACCGTGGCCAAGCAGAAGCCGCTCTCTGACATCGCCGTCGAGCTCTGGGAGCTCCTGAAGGCCTACGCGAAGCAGGAGACGATCGATCCGCTCCGCAACCTGGGCCGGTATCTCGGCTTCGGCCTCTCAGGCGCGCTCCTGCTGTCGGTGGGCACGTTCTTCCTTGCCCTGTCCGCCCTGCGAGCGTTGCAGACGGAGGCGGGGGAGACGTTCGACGGTGTCTGGTCCGTTGGGCCCTACGTGATCGTGGCGGTCGCGCTCCTGGGGGTCGCCGCGCTCGCGGCCAGCCGCATCACCCGTGGACCACACGCCAATCGCCCGGATCGGGAGGGGCCAGCATGACCAACGCAGCACCGCGCATCACCCGTGACGACATCGAAGCGAAGTTCCGGGAGATCCAGGGCGAGGTCGAGCTGATCGAGGACGAGGCCCGCAACTACGCCGGCCTGGCGGTCGCCGTGGCGGTGGTGACCGTGGTCGCCGTCGCCTTCCTGCTCGGTCGGCGGCGGGGACGCAAGCTGCGCACCGTGGTCGAGATCAGGCGGGTGTGATGGCTCAGGCCCTGCTGCGTCGCGCCCGTGCGGAAGCCCTCCGGCGGGGCGTGCTCGGGGGGAGCCGGGCGTGGCTGGTCATCGGCGGTCTGGCCTGGGTGGTGAGCGCGCTCCGTTGGGCGTTGCGCCACCAGGAGGAGGTGATCTTCGTCGAGACGCTCGAGCCCGGCGAGCAGCTCCTCATCACGACGCGCCGCCCGGAGGGGCGTCGTCGCCACCGCTCACGCTGAGCGCCCACCGGCTCGATCCGGAAGCGGGTGAGACCCGGGAGGGATCCCGCTTCGGCATCCCGGCTTCGGCAGGCCATGATGGGCACCGTGAAGGTTCGGCTCCGCAACCCCAACCGTGACGTCGAGATCGACGGTCCCCTGAGCGTGCAGGCGCTCCTGGCTCAGCTTGGGATCAACCGGGAGTCCGTGCTCGTGATCCGGGGCGACACCCTGGTCACGGGGGACACGATGCTGCTGGACGACGACGTGGTCGAGATCCGCCCGGTCATCTCCGGTGGGGCGCTCGGATGAAGTGTCGGGTCTGTCGGGAGCCGGCGGTGATCGACCTGCGAAGGCACAACGCGGGCTTCTGCAGCGAGCACTTCCTCCGATTGTGCCGCGACCAGGTCGCCAAGGCCATCAAGGAGTTCTCGATGATCGGGCCCGACGACCGGGTTCTCGTCGCGGTCTCCGGCGGGAAGGACTCGCTCGCCGCGTGGGACCTGCTCGTGTCGCTCGGCTACGACGTCGACGGCCTGTACGTCGGTCTGGGGATCGGGGACTACAGTGAGGCCTCCGGCGAGCATGCCCGTCGCTTCGCACAGAGCAGAGGTCTGCGACTGATCGAGGTCGATCTCCGGGAGCGCTACGGCTACGACATCCCGAGCGGCGCCCGAGCCGCTCGCCGGGTGCCGTGCTCCGCGTGCGGTCTCTCGAAGCGCCACGTGTTCGATCGTGCCGCCCTCGAAGGCGGCTATGACGTGGTGGCCACAGGACACAACCTCGACGACGAGGCAGCGGTGCTCTTCGGGAACGTCCTGCGCTGGCAGGTCGAGTACCTGGGTCGGCAGCTGCCGGTGCTCCCCGCCCGTCATGGCTTCCCACGCAAGGTCAAGCCGCTCGTCCGGCTCACCGAACGGGAGATGGCCGCCTACTGCGTGATCCGCGGCATCGACTACATCGTCGAGGAGTGCCCGATGGCGGTCGGCAACAGGCATCTCGGTTACAAGGAGGCGCTGAACGCCATCGAGGAGCAGTCTCCGGGGAGCAAGCACGACTTCTACTTCGGGTTCCTCGCGAGGGCCTCGTCGCGCTTTCGGGACGACGTGGAGAGCGAGCAGGGTGCGCTGCAACCGTGCGTCTCGTGCGGCGCACCGACCGTCACGGAGGTCTGCGCGTTCTGCCGGCTCGTGGAGCGGGCGGGTGGCGACCCCACCGGCGGAGCGGTCGCCGTCGAGCTGAGCACCGGCCCCGGGAAGTCGGAGCCGTGAGTCGAACCTTCGGACCTGGCGACCGGGTGCTGCTGATCGACCACAAGAAGCGCCGCTACCTGGTGACCCTCCAACCCGGGGGTCAGTTCCACTCGCACGCCGGCTACGTCGAGCACGACGAGATCATCGGGCTGGCGGAGGGAGCCACGGTGCGCTCCACGAAGGGGAGCCGCTACCTGGCGCTTCGACCCACGCTCGCCGACTTCGTGCTCAAGATGCCCCGCGGAGCCCAGGTGATCTATCCCAAGGATCTCGGTCCGATCTTGATGCTCGCCGACATCTTCCCCGGGGCGCGGGTGCTCGAGTCGGGCGTCGGATCGGGAGCGCTGTCGATGACGCTGCTCCGAGCCGGCGCGGAGGTCACCGGCTACGAGCTGCGCGAGGACTTCGCGTCGAGGGCACGCAACAACGTTGAAGCGTTCCTCGGTGCGGAGGCGGCGGGCCGGTACCGGGTCGAGGTCCGCGACTGCTACGAGGGGATCGACCTGAGGGATCTCGATCGCATCGTGCTCGATCTGCCTGAGCCCTGGCAGGTCGTCAAACACGCGGAGGTCGCTCTGCACCCCGGTGGGGTGTTCCTCGCCTACACGCCCTCGATCGTCCAGGTGATGCAGCTGCATGAGGCGATCGAGGCCAGCCGCTTCGACCTCACCGAGACGGTCGAGGTCCTCCACCGTACCTGGCATGTCGAGGGACAGGCCGTCCGCCCCGACCACCGGATGGTCGCTCACACCGGCTTCTTGACCCACGCCCGGCTCCTCGGCGACTGAGGTCGGCGTGAACGCCCTCGACGCCGCTATCTTCGGGCTGGCGTTGGCGGTGGCGGTCGCCGGCTACCGGATCGGCTTCGTGACCCGGGTGCTGTCGTGGGCGGGCGCGATCGGGGGATTGGTGCTCGGCGCCAGGTTGCTGCCGCTCGCGCTCACGCAGGTGGCCGACGCTGACCAAACGTCGGTGCTCCTCGTGGCGGTGGGGCTCCTGCTCGGCATGCTGCTGCTCGGGCAGGGGCTCGGCTACGTGTTGGGCGAGCAGCTCCGGCCACCCGTGCGCTCGAGGGCCGGAACGGCGCTCGACGGCGCCCTCGGCGCGCTCGCGAGCGTCCTCGGTGTGCTCGGGATGGTCTGGATCCTCCTGCCCCTGGCGGTCAGCGCGCCCGGATGGCTGGAGCGGCAGACGTCCGGGTCCTGGATCGCGAGACAGATCGAGGCCCACCTGCCGGCACCCCCGGACGCGAGCGAGGCACTTCGGGTCATCGTGGGCGAGGACCGCTTCCCGACCGTCTTCGCCACCCTCCAGCCCCCACCGGATCTCGGCCCACCTCCCGCGGATGCGGGCCTCTCCCCGGAGCTGGCGCAGACCGTGCGGCGGTCGGTGGTGAAGGTGGAGGCTCTCGCTTGCCGTCGCATCCAGAGCGGCACAGGGTTCGTGGTCGGCGACGACCTGGTGGTCACCAACGCCCACGTGGTGGCCGGGAGCCGCCAGACGACCGTTGCGCTCGACGACGGGTCAGAGCGCGGTGCGCAGGTGGTGGGCTTCGATCCGGCGCGTGATCTCGCCCTGCTCTCGGTGCGTGGTCTGGACGCCCCGGTGCTGGCGCGAGGAGCGGCGTCGCCCGGCCAGGGCGGGGGCGTGTTCGGGCATCCCGGCGGTGGGCCGCTGCGGATCGCACCGTTCTCCGTGGATCGGGTACTCAACGCCATCGGTCGGGACATCTACGACGCGGGGTTCGCGGAGCGCGAGGTCCTCCAGCTGCACGCTGCGCTCGCCCACGGCGACTCCGGCTCGCCCGTCGTGCGATCCGACGGCCGGGTGATCGGCGTGGTGTTCGCGATCTCCACCGATCGGGCCAGCACGGCCTACGCGCTGAGCGACCGCGAGCTCGAGGCGTTCCTCGCCGCGATCGCCGGCGCCAGACGGGTCTCCACGGGTCCTTGTCTTCGGTGACCGACGTCTTCGGTGACCGACCGTTGCGGGACCCCGGGGTCGGGGCTGCAAACGCCGTGGGAGGGGCCCGGGCGCCGGGGCATGGGACCGGACGCGAGTGGAGGCCCGCACGGGCCTCCACTCGAGCACACGGTGGCTCCGTTCAGTGCCGCTGCGGCACCGGTGGCCGCGAGGGGCTCACTCCACCTCGATGAAGATGCACTCGCCGGGGCACTCCTCGGCCGCTTCGATGACCGCCTCCTCCTGCCCGGCGGGCACGTTCGCGAGGCCTTCGGCGCCGCCTGGGTCGCTGAAGACCTTGTCACCTTCCTTCACGTAGGCCAGCCCGTCATCGAGGAGGGTGAACACGTCCGGGGCGATCTCTTCACAGAGGCCATCGCCGGTGCAGAGATCCTGGTCGATCCAGACCTTCATGGTTGCGCCCGTACCTTTCTGCGTCTGTCGTGGTGTCGGCTTTCGGGTCTAGGTGCCTCGCGGGTTCGGCCCCCGCTGGCGTGATCGGCGCCGGTCGCCCGGCTGATCGGTTGCACTCTATCGGGTCCGCGAATAAAGACGGGATTCTCGGGGGAAATTCCGCCGAGCCGTCGGATCCCACCCCGCGCCGCCGGGCCCTCGGGGTCCCGGGACACGCCCCGGGTGCGTGACGGGGGCGGCGGCTCCGCCGATTTCAGGGATCTCGCGTGTAGGGTCCGGTGAGACCGCTCACGAGGAGGTGGGTCCCGTCAACGAGGCCGAATACGAACGCCGACTCGCTGCCTACGAACGGGAGATGGCCGAGCTTCGCGAGCAGGCCAAGGCCCTCGAGGAGGAGGTGATCTCCCTCCGGCGGCGTCTGCAGGACGCGCCCAAGCGCGTCCGCACGCTCGAGGAGCGTCTCCTCGAGACGAAGGGGCAGCTCGCGCAGGCGGTGTCGCAGAACGAGAAGCTCACCTACACGTTGCGGGAGGCCCGCGAGCACATCGCCGCGTTGCGCGACGAGGTCGACAAGCTGACCCAACCGCCGGCTGCGTACGGCACCCTTCTTGGCGTCAACGAGGATGGCACGGTCGACGTGTTCAGCGGCGGCCGGAAGATGCGGGTCTCGGTGCACCCGGAGCTGCGTCCGGAGGAGCTGGTCCGTGGCGCGGAGGTGGTGCTCAACGAGTCGCTCAACGTCGTGATGGCTCGCGGTCACGAGTCCACCGGTGAGGTCGTCACGTTCAAGGAGCTGCTCGACGATGGGCGGCGGGCGATGATCGTCGGGCGGGCCGACGAGGAGCGCGTGGTCGAGCTCGCGGACCACCTCGTGGGGAGCAAGCTACGTGCTGGCGACTCCGTGATGGTCGACGCCCGGAGCAACCTGCTGCTCGAGCGGCTTCCCAGGCCCGAGGTCGAGGAGCTGGTGCTCGAGGAGGTACCGGACGTCACCTACGAGGATGTCGGTGGCCTCGACAGTCAGATCGAGCAGATCACCGATGCGGTCGAGCTGCCGTTCCTCCACCAGGACCTGTTCGCGGAGCACAAGCTCCCGGCGCCGAAGGGAATCCTCCTGTACGGCCCACCAGGCTGCGGCAAGACCCTCATCGCCAAGGCCGTGGCCAACTCCCTCGCGAAGAAGGTGGCGGAGGCGACCGGCGACAAGGAGGCCCGCAGCTACTTCCTCAACATCAAAGGTCCCGAGCTGCTCAACAAGTACGTCGGCGAGACCGAGCGCCAGATCCGGCTCGTGTTCCAGCGCGCCCGGGAGAAGAGCGAGGAAGGCTGGCCGGTGATCGTCTTCTTCGACGAGATGGACTCGCTGTTCCGCACCCGCGGCACCGGCATCAGCTCTGACATGGAGTCCACGATCGTGCCGCAGCTGCTCGCCGAGATCGACGGCGTGGAGGCGCTGCGGAACGTGATCGTCATCGGGGCCTCGAACCGTGAAGACCTGATCGACCCCGCCATCCTCCGCCCGGGTCGGCTAGACGTGAAGATCAAGATCGAACGACCCGACGCAGCGGCTGCGGCGCAGATCTTCAGCCGTTACCTGACGCCGGACCTCCCACTCGACCCCGACGAGGTGGCACGGCTGGGCGGTGGCGACCCGGCGAAGGCCGTGCAGGCGATGATCGAGCAGACCGTCGAGGAGATGTACCAGACCACTGAGCAGAACCAGTTCCTAGAGGTCACCTACCAGAACGGCGACAAGGAGATCATGTACTTCAAGGACTTCTCCTCCGGCGCCATGATCGAGAACATCGTGCGCCGCGCCAAGAAGCTGGCCATCAAGCGGTACATCACCGAGCGGGTGAAGGGCATCCGGGTGTCCGACCTCATCGAGTCGATCCACCAGGAGTACAAGGAGCACGAGGACCTGCCCAACACCACGAACCCTGACGACTGGGCGAAGATCTCGGGGAAGAAGGGCGAGCGCATCATCTACGTCCGCACGCTCATCAAGCGGAACGACGACGAGGCGGCCGAAGGCGGTCGGGCCATCGAACGGGTGGCCACCGGGCAGTACCTGTAGCGGCCGGACCAGGGCGACGTCGTGGCGATCAAGAAGATCTGCGGGGTGGAGACGGAGTACGGCATCGTGCTCCGTGGGGCAGGCGACGCCAACCCCATCGCGGCCTCGTCGATGCTCATCAACGCGTACGTGAACGAGCTGGCCCGGGCCCGCGGTACTGGTGGCGCGTCCTCGAAGGTCGGTTGGGACTTCGAGGACGAGTCACCCGGCAACGACGCCCGGGGCATCCCTGCAGCCGGCTCGATGGCTCCGGAGGTGGAGACCCATCTGGTCAACGCGGTGCTCACCAACGGGGCCCGCTACTACGTCGACCACGCACATCCGGAGCTGTCGACGCCTGAGTGCGCCGATGCCCGCTCGGTGGTCGTCTACGACCGTGCCGCGGAGGAGATCCTCAAGCAGTCGATGGAGGCGGCGCGGCGGCTCCTACCCGAGGGGCAGGAGATCGTCGTCTACAAGAACAACAGCGACCGCAAGGGCAACTCCTACGGCTGCCATGAGAACTACCTGATGGACCGCCACGTTCCCTTCGGGCGAATCGTCGTGCACGCGATGGCCCACTTCATCACCCGGCAGATCTTCACCGGGGCCGGCAAGGTGGGCTCCGAGGCGGCTGGCGTGACCTGGCGCGAGGTGCCCTTCCAGCTCTCGCAGCGGGCGGACTTCTTCGAGGAGGAGGTCGGGCTCGAGACGACGCTGAAGCGACCCATCGTCAACACGCGCGATGAGCCGCACGCCGACGCGCACAAGTACCGACGTCTCCACGTGATCGTCGGCGACGCGAACCTCTCTGAGGTGGCGACCTTCCTGAAGGTCGGGACCACCGCGCTCGTGCTCGCGATGGTGGAGGACGACTTCCTCACCCGGGAGGTCGTGTTCAACGCCCCGGTGCGGGCCATCCGTCAGGTGAGCTACGACCTCTCCCTGCGGGAGCCGCTCGAGCTGATCGACGGGTCCACCGTGACCGCGCTCGAGGTCCAGTGGGAGTTCTATGACCGGGCCCGCAAGTACGCCGACGCCTTCGGTCTCGAATCGGTGGGTGAGAGCACCGGCCAGGAGGTGCTCCGCCGGTGGGAGGCAGTGCTCACCGCGCTCGAGTCCGATCCCTGGTCGCTGGCCCGTGAGCTCGACTGGGTGGCCAAGTACCGGCTGATCGACGGCTACCGGGAACGGCACAGCCTGGGGTGGGACGATGCGAGGCTGGCTGCGATGGATCTGCAGTACCACGATCTGCGCCCCGAGCGGTCGCTCGCGGCCCGGGTGGGTCTGCACCGACTGACCACGGATGAGGAGGTCCGCCGGGCGATGACCGAGCCACCGCTCGACACCCGGGCCTACTTCCGTGGCAAGTGCCTGCAGAAGTGGGCCGATGACATCGTCGCCGCGAACTGGGACTCGCTGGTGTTCGACGTGGGTCGTGACCCGCTCCGCAGGGTTCCGATGATGGAGCCAACGCGCGGAACGGAGGCGCACGTGGGTACCTTGTTGGCGGAGTGTTCGACGTCCGCGGAGCTGCTGGAGCGGCTCGGCTCGTAGGTCCGGACCACGATGAGCGACGAAGCGAGCGGTGATGGCTGAGCGAGAGCAGATCAAGAAGCCGGCGAAGGAACGGGAAGACGTCGAGATCGACGACTCGCCCGCGACCACCGAGCGCGGCGAGAAGCTGAAGGCCGAGCTCGACGAGCTGCTGGACGAGATCGACGACGTCCTCGAGACCAACGCCGAGGAGTTCGTCAAGAGCTACGTCCAAAAGGGCGGGGAGTAGCAGGCCGGTCCCGTCCCAGCGGGGATCATCCACGTGCAGCCTGGCGCTGACGCCGACGGAGGCCGGACCGCGGTGAGGAAGGCGATCTGGCCGCTGGTTGGCCGGGAGGCCGAGATCGCGGCGGTGCAGGCTGCTCTGGCCGAAGGCCGGCATGTGGTCGTGCTCGGCGCCGCCGGGCTGGGCAAGACCAGGCTGGTCGAGGACGCCACGGCGGCAGTGGCTGCCACCGGGGTGGTGGTGCGACGGGTCGTGGCGACGCCCGGGGACGTGGCGATGGCCATGGCCCCGTTCCTGAACCTCGTCGAGGGCCGGCTCGATGATCCGCTCGGGGCGGTGCTCGACGCGTTGGGACCCGTCGGGGGTGCCGGGGCGCCGGTGCTGATCGTCGACGACGCTCACCAGCTCGACCCGACTGCGGCCGCGCTCGTGCACCAGCTCGCGGTGCGGGGACGACCGGGCACACTCGCACCGGTGCGGCTCGTGCTGCTGGCCCGATCCGGCGTCGAGCTACCCGACCCCGTGGCCGCCGTGCTCGCCATGGACGGGACCGCCCTCGTGCAGCCCCGGCCCCTCGATGAGACCGCCGCCCGCGAAGCGGTGATCAGGCGGCTGGGGGGTCGTCTCGAGCCGCACTCGGCTGACCGGATCGTGGGGGCGGCGCAGGGCAACCCGCTGTACCTCCGTGAGATCGTCGAGGGAGCCCTGAGCGCCGGGGCCCTGGTCGACGATGCCGGGCTCTGGCGCCTGCGCGGCCAGCTCACGTCCACACCGGTGCTCGAGGACGTCGTGCTCGCCCGCATCCTCTGCCTCAGCCCGGACGAGATCGACGCCCTCGAGGCGCTGGCGGTCGCCGGCGAGCTCGATCTGGCGGTGATCGGGCGCTCGGTGGCATCGGAGGTGCTCGAGCGCCTCGAGCGCGCTGAGCATCTCCGCGTGCGAGCGGTGGGAGGTCGCACGCTGGTGGATGTCGGTCATCCGCTCGTGCGCGAGCTGCTACGGGCCCGGCTGCCGGCGCTCGCCGTGCTGCGGTTGTGCCGGATCCTGGCGGAGTCGAGCGAGACCGCGCTCGCCGACGGGGCGCTCGGTGACCGCCCCGAGGTCCACGTGCAGGTGACGGTCTGGCGTCTCCGGGGTGGGATGCCCGTGGGGGCGGACGCACTGTTCGAGGCTGCGACCGCCGCGGTGGCCCTGGGCGACACCGCGCTCGGAGCCGAGCTGGCGGCCGCGTCGTGCGAGGTGGTGCCGGCCGCGAGACCGGCGCTGCTGGCCTCATGGTGCCTCGCGCAGCAGGGGCGCCACGAAGAGGCGATCGAGCTGATCGAGCGGTTCCGGCCAGCGGTGGAGACCGCCTGGGATCGGGCCGCCATGGACCTGCGGATCAGCGAGGAGCACTGGTGGGGTGCGCAGGACACCTGCTCCGCGTTGGCAGTGCTGCGCGCCGGGATCGATGGCGCGGGGGAGGCTGCAGCGCTGCTCGAGGCGCAGCTCGGTGTGTTCGCCATGCTCGACGGGCGGATCCGCGACGCCGCTGAGATCGGCTCGCGCTACCTCGAGCATCCGCATCCAGCGGTGCGGTTCTGCGCTGGCCTGGCGGTCGCGCACGCGCTCGCCTACGGGGACCAGGGCGGACAGGCTGCGGCGATCGCAAGTGAGGTCTACGCGGATCTGCAGCGCGAGCGAGAGGAGCTGTTCGCGGACCTCGACGTGCAGGTGGTCGGTCTGCAGCTCGGCCTGCTCTACGACGGGCGTCTCGAGGAGGCCCAGCAGATCGCGGCGCTGGTCGACGAAGGGGCCAGGGCACGACCCGACCCGCAGCCCCGCGCGTGGGGCGCGGTCCTCGCAGGTTGCAGCGCGCTCGTGGCTGGGCAGCTGGAGGTCGCCGTCCGTCGCCTGCTCGAGGCTGAGCTGCTGTGGATCGACTGCGGGTTGCGGGGTCCGGCACGCTGGTGTGCCACGGGGGTCGCGCTGGCGGCGGCAGGGCTCGGTGAGCGGGAGACCGCCCGAGCCGCGCTCGGACGGATGGAGGGGTATCCAGCAGAGGGGTTCGGACTGTTCGAGCCCCTGCAACGGCTGGCCTGCGTCTGGTTGGCCGTCGCCGACCACCACGACGCGGCTGCGGTGGCGGCGGCACGGGAGGCAGCGGATCTGGCCGTCGAACGTGGTGCGTGGGCCTTCGCCGCGTGGATCGCGCACGACCTGGCACGGCTCGGTCTGGTCGATGCCGCCATCGAGCTGGTGGGCCGTCTGCCCGCCGAGCTCTCCCCGCTGGCGCGGGCCCGTGTCGGCTACGTCGAGGCGGTCTCGGTCGCGGATCCTGGAGGGCTCGACCTCGTGGCCGAGCAGTTCGAGGCCATGGGAGCGAAGCTGTTCGCCGCGGAAGCGCATGCCGGAGCGGCGAGGCTGCGCCGTCGCAGCGGGCGCCGTCGCGAGGCGCTGCTGGCGGCCGGTCGGTCGGCTGCCCTTCTGGACACGGGGGCGGTGGCGGCCACACCTCCGCTGGGCGGGCGGGTGGCGAGCGGTCCGCTCTCTCCGCGGGAACGCCAGGTCGCGGAGCTGGCCGCGGCCGGGCGGGCGAACAAGGAGATCGCGGCGATGCTCGTGGTCTCGGAGCGCACCGTGGAGAACCACCTCTACCGGGCGTTCATCAAGCTCGGCATCGGTTCCCGCGCCGAGCTCGCGGACGCGCTCGGCGTGACCGGGGCCTGACCAGGGCCCGCCCTGGCCGCGGCCGCCCGGTGGGTTGAGTACCCGGACGGGGCGGTTGCGTGCTCACCACTCAAGACCGCACCTGTGGTGCTGTGGTCCCCTGGGGTCGTGGACGGAGAGGAGACGGGCCTCGACGCACTGCGCAAGGCGCTCGAGACCGACCCGGAGCTGGCGAGACGTCTCGACGTTGACCCGGCCTCGGTCGTGCGGGCGTTCGCCCTGACGGACGAGGACCTCGCGATCCTCGAACGTCACCAGCGCCGCGCCGATGGGCCCCGGCTCGCCGACCTGTTCACGATCACCGATACCCCCGATGTCGAGGAGGAACCCTGATGTCACAGCCGTCCGCCCTTCGCCGAGCCCGGCGGGTCAGGGTCGCAGCGATCACGACGGCAGCCGCGCTGGCCCTGGCTGCGTGCTCGAGCGGCAGCGACTCGACCGAGACGGCGGGCGCGCCGACCACCGTGCCCGCCGGGCGGCCCGCCACCGACGCCGCCGCACGGGTCGACCCCCGCACGCTCTCCGATCCCTGTGCCATCTTCGGCGAGGGCACGGTCGAGCGGATCCTCGGCGGAGCCGTCGAGGACCCCCTGCCGACCGTGCAGTCGTACGAGATCGGCTGCCGCTGGTCCGCGGGACCCGACGCGTTCGTCACGTACACGATCGAGACGGAGCGGCCGGGCCAGGAGGCCTTCGACGGCGTCATGCAGTACCTCGAGGCGTCGCAGGGCACCGAGGAGGTCGACCTCGGCGATCGGGCAGTGGTGAAGCTGGTCGAGGGGTCCAGCGGCAAGCAGGCCGTGCTCGATGCGGTCATCCACGGGTGGTACGCAACGATCACGGTGACGGGCACGGATGACCCGCGGGCTCAGGCCATCGAGCTCGGTCGCATGCTCGAGTCCTCGCTCATCGCGTTCACCCCGATGGATCCGAGCGCCACCTCCACCACGGCCGGGGGAAGCAGCGGCCCGGTGGCGCCCGGGACGCTGATCGACTTGCAGGTCACCATCGAGGAGCCGGCTGAGATCGCCGGCACCACCACGCTCGAGAGCCTGAAGGTCGCCGGTGTCCCCGGCTACGCCAACTGCTCGCAACCCGGTCAACCGATCTTCCTGTTGGAGTTCATCGCGCTCCCGGGCGAGAACCCGCCGACCCCGGTCGGGACGTTCACGATCAAGGTCGACGACGGCATCGACGTGGGGGAGACGAAACCGGCTTCGATCAGCGTCGGGCTCGGCCGATCCGACACGGCGACGGTCACCACCTATGAGGGCACCTTGACGGTGAACGCAGCCGGCACGGGCGGCACGTTCGAGGCGCCCGGTGGCCCGAAGGGGACCTGGTCGTGCGTCCGGGCCAGCTAGACAGACGCACCGGCAGCTGATCGTGGGGCGGTAGGAGAGCTCTCCTGCTGCCCCACCAGCGCGCGCTCAGGTGTGGGTGGTCGTGGTGCGGACCCCGGTGCGGCGGACCGGTAGCCTGCTCCCCGTGACGATGCCGATCTTCCCGCCCGGCGACGACCCCGGGCCCAGCTTCACCGAGCTCCTCCGGCGCGTCGGGCTGGCGCCGGAGATCCCGATGCTGTCCGCAGCCGAGCGCCTTGAGATCGCTCACGGCACGACGGTGGTGGCGATCCGCTTCGCTGACGGTGTGGTGATGGCCGGTGACCGCCGTGCCACGAGCGGCAACTTCATCTCGCACCGGGCGATCGAAAAGGTGTTCCCGGCCGACCGCCACTCCGGGGTGGCCATCGCTGGAGCGGCGGGTCCGGCGATGGAGATGGTCAAGCTGTTCCAGCTGCAGCTCGAGCACTACGAGAAGGTCGAGGGCACCCCGCTCAGCCTCGAGGGCAAGGCGAACACCCTGGCACAGATGGTCCGCTCGAACCTCCCCGCGGCCATGCAAGGTCTGGGGGTCGTGCCCCTCTTCGCGGGCTACGACACGCAGCGGCGGTCCGGTCGCCTCTTCGAGTACGACATCACCGGTGGTCGCTACGAGGAGACGCGCTTCGCCGCGAGTGGCTCCGGGAGCCTGCACGCGGGAACGGTGATCAAGCTGGGCTACCGCGAGGGTCTCGAACGCAACGCTGCGGTCGACCTAGCGATCACCGCGCTGTTCGAGGCAGCCGATGAGGACTCCGCCACCGGTGGTCCGGACCTGGTCCGGGGGATCTACCCCGTGATCGCCACGATCACCGGTGACGGCTTCACCCGTCTCGCCGACGCGGAGATCGCGGAGCGGTTCCAGGGGCTCGTCGCCACCCTCACCGAGCGTGAGGCCGCCGCGCCCCGCCTGCCCGAGACGACGACCGAAGGGGGTGACCAGCCATGACGATGCCGTTCTACGTCGCGCCCGAGCAGGTCATGAAGGATCGGGCCGACTATGCGCGCAAGGGCATCGCGCGCGGCCGCAGCCTCGCGGCGGTGCTCTACGACGACGGTGTCCTGATCTGCGCAGAGAACCCCTCGGCCACCCTCCGCAAGATCAGCGAGATCTACGACCGGATCGCCTTCGCTGGGGTCGGCAAGTACAACGAGTTCGACCAGCTCCGCATCGCCGGCATCCGGGCGGCCGACCTCAAGGGCTACGCGTACAGCCGCGAGGATGTCGACGCCAGGAGCCTCGCCAACCAGTACGCGCAGATCCTCGGCCAGATCTTCACGCACGAGATGAAGCCCATGGAGGTCGAGATCCTGGTGGCGGAGATCGGTACCGCACCCGGTGAGCACCAGCTGTTCCACATCCTCTACGACGGCACGGTGATGGATGAGCAGAACCTCACCGTGCTCGGTGGTGACGCGGACGCGATCGCGGCGAGGCTCGAGCAGGACTGGCAGCCGGGGCTGTCCCTCGCCGACGCCGTGCGGGTGACGGTCCGGGGCCTGGCGGGGCCGGAGCGCACCCTCGGACCGAGCGAGCTGGAGGCCGCGGTGCTGGCGCGCGCGAACGGACGGCGGGCGTTCCGGCGCCTCGGGGACGACGAGCTGGCGGGCTACCTGGCGGGGGACCAGTCCACGCCGTCCTGACCGCCGATCGGTGTGGCGGTCCGACTCCGGCGGTCGCTCGGGCGGCCGACTTGGGTAGGGTCATCGGTCGTGGGCTCCACTCACGGCGCACCGAGCCCGACCGGCGGGCGGGCACCCACCGGGACGGTCATCAGTGAAGAGGAGCTCCGACGACTTGACGCGCACTGGCGAGCGGCCAGCTACCTCACGGTCGGCCAGATCTACCTGCGTGACAACCCCCTGCTCACCAAGCCGCTGATCCCTGACCACCTCAAACCCCGCCTGCTGGGCCACTGGGGAACCTCACCGGGGCTCAACATCGTCTACACGCACCTCAACCGGGTGATCCGCGAACGTGACGAGCACGTGCTCTTCATCACCGGGCCGGGGCATGGCGGGCCGGCCATCCTCGCCAACGTGTACCTGGAGGGCAGCTACTCCGAGATCTACCCCGACGTCTCACGCGATGCCGAGGGGATGCTGCGCCTCTTCCGGCAGTTCTCCACCCTGGGGGCGTGCCGAGCCACGTCAGCGCGGCCACGCCTGGTTCGATCCACGAAGCTGGCGAGCTGGGCTATGCGCTCGTCCACGCGTTCGGCGCCGCCTTCGACAACCCCGGTCTCGTCGTCGCCTGCGTGATCGGCGACGGAGAGGCGGAGACCGCGCCCCTGGAAGGCTCGTGGAAGGGCGTCCGGTTCCTCAACCCCGTCCGCGACGGCGCGGTGCTCCCGATCCTCCACCTCAACGGCTACAAGATCGCGAACCCGACCGTTCTCGGTCGCTCCAGCGACGAGGAGATCGCCCGTCTGCTCGAGGGCCACGGCTACGCGCCACGCTTCGTCGCCCGGGATGACCCCGTCCGGGTCCACCACGACCTCGCAGCAGTGCCCGACCACTGCTTCGACGCGATCGCTGAGGTCTCCTCCTTGGCGCCGCTGCACAACCCGCCCGCCCTCGCGCTGATCCGGGAGCTGGCCGCTCTCGCTCCGGACCCGCCGGCGATCGCGTGCTTCGACACCTCCTTCCACGCCACCATGCCGGCCGGCGCCACGACCTACGCGATCCCCGCGGCGTGGAGGGAGCGCCTCGGTATCCGACGCTACGGGTTCCATGGTCTGAGCCATGCCCATGCCGTCCGTCGGACCGCTGAGCTGCTGGCACGGCCCGTCGATCAGCTCCGGATCGTCAGCTGCCACCTCGGCGCGGGGCCTCGCTCGCGGCCGTGGACAGGGGTCGGTCTGTCGACACCTCCATGGGCTTCACGCCTCTCGAAGGACTGGTCATGGCCACCCGGCCCGGCGACCTCGACTCGGGTGCCCTGCTCTGGCTGCAGCAGCAGACCGGCCAGGGGGCCACGGAGCTCGAGGAGGTCCTCAACCACCACTGCGGGCTGCTGGCTCTCGCCGGCACGGCTGACCTCCGGGTGATCCTGGAGCGTGCCCGATCCGGCGATGCGCAGGCCTCGCTGACACGAGAGGTCTACCTCCACCGGCTGGTGAAGGGCATCGCGGCGATGCGCTCCGCGCTCCCTCGGCTCGACGCGCTGGTGTTCACCGGCGGCGTGGGCGAGCATGCGAGCGAGATCCGCGCTGCGGCCTGTGCCCGGCTGGGCTTCCTCGGCATCCCCGATCGGCTCCATGACCACGGGGGCGGTGACGCACTGGTGAGCTCACCGGGGTCTGCGGTGGCTGTCGCGGTGGTCACCGCCCGGGAGGATCTCGAGATGGCGCGCCAGGCGCGCCCGCTCCTGGCATCGGGGCCGTCTCCCAGCGCTCGGTGACCCGCCGACTCGCGACCGAGGGACGAGGGAGCTGGCGTGGACCCGATCGCGGGTGCAGGCCGGTACGGTGAGGTCGATGGAGCGGCGCATCTTCGGGCTCGAGAACGAGTACGGGGTCACCTGCACCCTGCGTGGGCAGCGTCGGCTGAGCCCCGACGAGGTGGCCCGATACCTGTTCCGGCGGGTCGTCTCCTGGGGTCGGTCGAGCAACGTCTTCCTGGCCAACGGTGCCCGGCTCTATCTCGACGTCGGATCCCACCCGGAGTACGCGACCCCCGAGTGTGATTCGATCCACGACCTGGTGGTGCACGACAAGGCAGGGGAGCGGATCCTCGAGCAGCTGCTGGCCAGCGCCGAGCAGCGGTTGCGGGAAGAGGGCATCCGGGGCGTGATCTACCTCTTCAAGAACAACACGGACTCGGCGGGCAACAGCTACGGCTGCCACGAGAACTACCTGACCAGCCGGCGCGACGACTTCAGTCACTATGCCGAGGTGCTGATCCCGTTCCTGGTGAGCCGCCAGATCTACGCCGGAGCGGGCAAGGTGCTGCAGACCGCGCGGGGCGCGATGTACTGCATCAGTCAGCGAGCCGAGCACATCTGGGAGGGCGTGTCGAGCGCGACCACCCGGTCGCGCCCCATCATCAACACCCGCGACGAGCCGCACGCAGACGCCGAGCGCTATCGGCGCCTCCACGTCATCGTGGGCGACTCCAACATGAGCGAGTACTCCACCTTCCTCAAGGTCGGGGCCTGCAGCATCATGCTGCGGATGCTCGAGGAGCCGACGGTCGTGCTGCGGGACATGACCCTCGAGAACCCCATCCGAGCGATCCGTGAGATCAGTCACGACATCACCTGTCGGCGTCGGGTCCGTCTGGCCAACGGCCGGGAGGCCAGCGCGCTCGACATCCAGGGCGAGTACCTCTCGCGCGCCCTGAAGTTCGCGGAGCGTCGAGACCTGAACCCCTGGGAGCGGAAGGCGCTCGGCATGTGGGAGCACTGCCTCACCCAGCTCGAGAAGGACCCCCTCGGTCTGGATCGGGAGGTCGACTGGGTGATCAAGCACAAGCTGATCGAGTCCTATCGCGAGAAGCACGACCTCCCGCTGAACCATCCCCGCGTCGCGCTGCTCGACCTGCAGTACCACGACGTCAGTCGCGATCGTGGGCTGTTCTACAAGATGCAGGCGCGTGACCTCGTCGAACGGGTCTGTACGGACGAAGAGATCAACGCGGCGGTGGACACCCCGCCGCAGACCACACGGGCCCGCCTCCGGGGGGAGTTCATCCGTCGGGCGAAGGAGCGCAAGCGTGACTACACGGTCGACTGGGTCCATCTGAAGCTCAACGACCAAGCGCAGCGTACGGTGCTCTGCAAGGACCCGTTCAAGGCCCGGGACGAGCGGGTGGAGAAGCTGATCGCTTCGCTCTGAGGTGGGGTCACCCTCGTCGGGGTGGCGGCTCGGCGTCGGTAGGATCGCCGCCGATGGACAAGGTCGAGCGTCTCCTGAAGCTCACGGCGACCCTGCTGCACACCGCTCGGCCACTCACCGCGGAGGAGCTGCGGGAGCGGGTGCAGGGCTATCCGGAGCGCGACGACGCGTTCCATCGAGCCTTCGAGCGTGACAAGCAGGCCCTGCGGGACATGGGCATCCCGATCTCGGTCGAGCCCATCCCGTTCCGTGACCCCCCGGCGGAGGGCTACCGGATCCACCCCGGCGACTACCGTCTGCCGGACCCGGGCCTCGAGCCCGACGAGCTCGCGGCGCTGAACCTGGCCCTGTCTGCCGTTCGGGTGGAGGGCGTGGAGGGGGTGGAGGCGCTGTGGAAGCTGGGCGGACAGGTCGGCGGTGGTGCTGAGCATGTCGCGGAGCTCCCGAGCGAGCCCGCGCTCATCCCCCTCTTCGGCGCGGTCGTGGAGTGCCGGCCCGTCACCTTCGCCTACCGCAGCGGGGAGCGGGTGCGCACCCGCACGATCGACCCGTACCGGCTCGACTTCCAGCTCGGCCACTGGTACGTGCTGGGTCGGGACCACGCCCGTGACGAGCAGCGTCGCTTCCGGGTCGACCGGATCGTCGGGCCCGTCGACGTCGGAGACCCCGACTCCTTTGAGCGGTTGCCGCCCTCGGACGACGAGCTTGCCCGACCATGGGACTACGGCGACGAAGATCTCGTCGAGGTGCGGCTGCTGGTCGACGCGGAGCAGGCGGGCTGGGCGCGCCGGTACCTCGGTCCTGATGTCGCGACCGAGGAGCGGGCGGACGGCAGCGTGGTGTTCACGGTCCCGGTGCGCAACTGGCCGCCGTTTCGTTCGTTCGTGCTCACCTTCCTCGATCACGCCGTGGTGCTCGGACCGCCGGCGTGTCGGGCCGCCATGGTCGAGTGGCTCCACCAGCTCGCTGACGTCGCGTCGTGACCCGCCTCTCCGCCACCTCCCGCCTACGCCGGCTGCTCGCGCTGATCCCGTGGGTGATCGCCCAACGTGACGGCGCACCGGTGGAAGAGGTCTGTCGTCGGTTCGGACTCAGCCGCGACGCGCTGGAGCGGGAGCTGAACCTGCTGTGGATGGTCGGTGTGTACCCCTACACGCCGCATGAGCTGATCGACTGGGAGATCGACGCCGACGACCGCCTGCACATCTACCTCGCGGACTGGTTCAAGCGGCCGCTGCGCCTGACGCCGGATCAGGCCCTGGCGCTCGTGGTGACCGGCCGGAGCCTCGCATCGGTGCCCGGCGCCGACCCCGATGGCGCTCTCGCTCGAGGGATCGCGAAGGTGGCGTCCGTTCTGCAGATCGACCCTGCCACCGTGGAGGTCGACCTCGGGGAGGCCGAGGATACGACGCTCGAGCTGCTGCGCACCGCCGTGTCGGAACGACGGAAGGTTGAGCTGCGCTACTACAGCTACGGCCGTGACGTGCACACACGGCGGGTGGTCGACCCCTGGCGGCTTTTCGCTCGCAGCGGCCAGTGGTACCTGGAGGGGTATTGCGAGCAGTCCGGCGCGCGACGGACCTTCCGGGTCGACCGCATCGACGCCGCCGGGCTGCTCGATGAACCGATCGGGCAACCGCCACCGGAAGACCCTGTGCCGTCCTTCGCCCCCGATCCGACCGCGCCGAGGGTGGTGCTGGAGCTGCGTCCCGGGGCGCGCTGGGTCATCGACGAGTATCCGGTGGAGGAGTACGTCGAGCTCGGTGGCGGCGCCGTGCGGGTCAGGCTCGCAGTCACGGCCAGGGCCTGGTTCGAGCGTCTGCTCCTGCGGCTCGGGCCCGACGCACGGGTGGTCGAGGTGCCCGACGACCTCGCGGACGCGGGGGCGAAGGCCGCCCAGCGGATCCTCGCACGCTACGCGGAGAGTTGAGCGCGCTCGGGCGGCACGTGCGGTCAGCTAGCCTCGCCGCACCCGTCCATCACCCACTTCGAGACCGCCGGTGACCAACTCCGACCACCCAGACCGGGCACCCTCTCGGCGCGACATCCCCCCGCCAACAGACACACCGAACTTCGACTTCCCGACCCGGGACGTGCTGGTCACCGAGCGCGAACCCTCAGCGGTGCGCGCCCTGCTCGAGTGGCTGGTGGTGATCGTCGGCGCGGTCGTCCTGGCGCTGGTGATCAAGACGTTCCTGTTCCAGGCCTTCTACATCCCCTCCGAGTCGATGGTGCCCACCTTGGAGATCGGCGACCGGGTGCTCGTCAACAAGCTCAGCTACCGCCTCCACGACATCAACCGCGGCGACATCGTGGTCTTCGAACGCCCGCCAGCTGATCAGAGCGGCCAGGAGATCGAGGATCTCATCAAGCGCGTGATCGGACTGCCCGGCGACCGGCTCGTGATCCGTGACGGCCAGATCTACCTGAACGGCCAGCTCCTCTCGGAGCCCTATCTGCCGAGCGGTACGAGGACCGAGAACGGACCCTACGAGAAGTGCACGGAGGACAGACCGTGCGTGATTCCGGAGGGCACCATCTGGGTGATGGGTGACAACCGGGGCTCGTCCAGGGACAGTCGATGGTTCGGGCCCATCCGACAGGACGCCGTGGTGGGACGGGCGTTCTTCCGGATCTGGCCGTTCGGCCGGTTTGGGTCGCTCTGATCACTCACGCTCTGACCGCTCACGCGGCGCGGGCGAGCGCGCTGACCATGCGGTCCACGTGGTCGCTGTAGACCGCGTCGATGCCCGCGTCGAGCATCTCGTCGAGGATCCGTTCGTGCTGGCAGTCCCAGGCGAGCGCGAGCAGTCCGAAACGGTGGAACAACGCCACGGAGCCGCCGGTCCAGTCGGTGTGGTGGAGGTTCACGGCGTCGATGCCCGCCGCCTTCAGGGTGGCGGCGCGCCGCTCGGGACCTTCGGGCATGCGGCTGGCTCTCGTGGAGTCCACGAGCTTCACGACAGGGGAGAGCTCACGCCAGCCGGCCACGACGCGCCAGTCGTGATGGCAGAGCCAGAGCCGCTCCTCCGCGGTCGCGCTGACCGAGCGGGCGGTGGCGATCACCACCGGGGCGGCAGCCGGGTCCTTCACGTCGAGGGAGAGCTCGAAGCCGTCGCCGCACTCCTCGTAGAGCTCCCGCAACGACGGGATGTGGCTGGGCAGGGCGTGTCGCTGCAGGTTCCGGATCCGCTCGCGGCGCAGACGGCCGATGACCCCGTCATGGTCGAGCACCGCGTCGCCGTCCGCGGTGAGCCAGACGTCGCTCTCGATCCCGGTCGCGCCGAGGCGAAGCGCCAGACGGAAGGCCTCCAGGGTGTTCTCTGGTGCGTGCGCGCGGGCTCCGCGATGGGCGAACCCGATCGGTGGTCGGCGCAACGAGGGAAGTCGGGTCGGCACGCGGTCATCCTCGCCCGGTGGCCGGCAGCCTGCCAACCGTCACCCTCGGTGGCGGAGCGCGCGAAATGGGTCGAACGACCCATCGTCGGACGCTCAAGGCGGACAGGACGGTTGCCGATGCCTCGGGCAAGCGTGAGAGGAGGGGCCTCGAAGATGGCAACGATTCGCGCCAGCTGCAGCGAGTGTGGTGACGTCGAGCTGACCACGCGTGACGTGCACGTTCGGGTCTGCACCGCCGACAACCGCGGCACGTACCTCTTCCGGTGCCCGATCTGCGCGATGACGGTTGTGAAGCCGGCCGAGGCGCGCACCATCGATCTGCTCGTCGCCTCGGGTGTCTCCTACGAGACCTGGGAGCTGCCGCTCGAGCTGAGCGAGCCGCGGGGCACGGGACAACCGATCACCCACGACGATCTCATCGACTTCCACCGGCTGCTCGCCGACGACGAGCAGCTCTGGGAGGCGCTCTCGGCACTCGACGAGCGCTGAGCCTCGGCGCCGACGGCCTGGTGGGCGGGTGCCGTCCGCCAGCCCCGTAGGATGCGCGGATGCACCCGTGGTGGGTCCTGCCCGCAGGAACGCTGTTCGCGGCCGCGATCGCGACGTGGGTGCTCGCGGTTCGGGTCGCTCGTGAGGTCCGCGAGCTGGGGCAGCTCCTGCAGACCGTGAGCGAGGCGTCGGCGCGCCGCCGGGAGCTCACCCTGGAGACGGAGCGGGCCCGACGCCTCGCCCGTGTGGTCACCGCCTCCTTGGAGGACATCGCTCCTCGGTAGACTCAACACATGTTCAACGTCGGAGGGGGCGAGGTGCTCGTCATCCTCCTGATCGCGCTCGTCGTGCTCGGTCCGGAGAAGCTTCCCGAGTACACGCGCAAGGCGGCGCGGGTGATGGGCGAGCTGCGCCGGCTCTCGCAGGGCTTCCAGAACGAGATGCGCCAGGCCATGGAGCTGGATCCCGAACCGCTCGTCCGACCCTCGACCCCGACCGGACCCCGGCTGGTCGAGCCTCCCCACAACCCGGTCGAGAGCGGGGCGGGGGGCGGGATGTCCGCCGACGGCGAACCGGATGCGTCCACGGGTGACCCGAGCGCTGCGTAGCGGGGGTCGGTGACCATGAGCGCGGTGCCGCGCGAGCTGGCCGAGGGCCACATGACGATCTGGGAGCACCTGGCGGAGCTGCGCTCTCGGCTGATCAAGGCCATCGTGGCGGTCCTGGTGGGCATGGTCGTCGGATGGCTGGTGTACCCGAACGTGCTCACCCTGCTGCTCGGTCCCTACCGCGAGATCAAGCCCGATGCGCAGCTGTTCGTCACCGATCCTCTCGAGCTGTTCACGGTCCGTCTGCAGGTCTCGGCCTACATCGGCATCGCACTGGCCATGCCGGTGATCCTCTGGCAGGTCTGGCGCTTCGTCACCCCTGCGCTCTACCCGCACGAGAAGCGCTACGCGGTCCCCTTCGTGCTGAGCTCCCTCGTGCTGTTCGCGTTCGGGGCGGCGCTGGCGTACTGGTCACTCACGCCCGCGCTCGAGTTCCTGCTCGGCCTTGGGGGCGACAACATCGAGGAGATCTTCTCGCAGGAGAAGTACCTCACCCTGACCACCTACATGATGCTGGCGTTCGGTGCAGGCTTCGAGGTGCCCGTGCTGCTCGTCGCACTGCAGATGATCGGCGTGCTCACCCCCCGGCAGCTCCTCGGCTTCTGGCGCATGGCGATCGTGATCATCGCGGTGGTCGCCGCCGTCATCACCCCCAGCGGTGATCCGATCACCATGCTGGCCCTCGTCACCCCGATGACGATCCTGTACTTCGGATCGATCGCCATCGGTGCCCTCTTCAACTGGCGCAAGGGTCGCAAGCAGCGTCGAGCGGCTGCCGGGAGCGCCACCTGAGGTCGCCTCCCGTGCCCGCACCCAGCTACGACTTCGAGCTCGACCGGTTCCAGCTCGAGGCCATCGAAGCGCTGGAGCGTGGCGAGTCGGTCCTCGTCGCCGCACCCACGGGATCCGGCAAGACCGTCGTCGCCGAGCACGCCGTCCAGCTGGCCCTGCGGCGCGGTGGGAAGGCCTTCTACACGACGCCGATCAAGGCGCTGTCCAACCAGAAGTATCACGATCTGGTGCGCCGGCACGGGGCGGATCAGGTGGGGCTGCTCACCGGCGACAACGCGATCAACGGGGACGCGCCGATCGTGGTGATGACCACCGAGGTGTTGCGCAACATGATCTACGCGCGCGCCGGTGCCCTGAGCGGCCTGCAGTACGTCGTGCTCGACGAGGTCCACTACCTCCAGGATGCCTACCGGGGACCGGTGTGGGAGGAGGTGATCGTCCACCTCCCGGAGGAGGTCAGACTGGTCTGTCTCTCCGCGACCGTGTCGAACGCTGACGAGCTGGCCAGCTGGATCACGATCGTGCGGGGCCCGACTGCCACGATCATCGAGGAGCGGCGGCCCGTGGAGCTCGAGAACCTCTTCGCGGTCGACGACCGGCTCCGCGATGAGCTGGTGGTGATCCCCACCCTGACCGGCGGGAGACCCAACCGGGAGGGCTCCCGCTTCGACGTCGACCCGAGGCTCGCGTGGCGCTCCCGCGGGCGGAGGCGCTACGCCACTCCAACCAGGCTCGAGATGATCGAGCTCCTCGCAGGCCGTCACCTGCTCCCCTCGATCTACTTCATCTTCAGCCGCGCGGCGTGTGACGACGCGGTGGCCGCCTGCCTGCGAGCGGGTCTACGGCTCACCGACGCCCGCGAGCGCACGCGCATCCGCGAGATCGCGGAGCGTCACGTGGCCGCCCTCTGCGACGCCGACCTCGAGATCCTCGACCACCGGCGGTGGCTTGCCGGTCTTGAAGCGGGCTTCGCGGCTCACCACGCGGGGATGGTCCCACCGTTCAAGGAGGCCGTGGAGGCCTGCTTCGTCGAAGGGTTGGTGAAAGTGGTCTTCGCGACGGAGACCCTGGCCCTCGGCATCAACATGCCGGCGCGCTCGGTGGTGATCGAGAAGCTCACGAAGTTCACCGGGGAGCGCCATGAGTTCCTCACCCCCGCTCAGTACACGCAGCTCACCGGGCGCGCCGGGCGCCGAGGCATCGACGAGCAGGGCACTGCCATCGTGCTGTGGTCCCCGTTCGTGCCGTTCGCAGACGTCGCCGCGCTGGCTGCCAGCCGGAGCTTCCGACTGACCTCTGCCTTCCGTCCGACCTACAACATGGCGGTCAACCTGGTTCGTCGGTACTCGCCGGAGCGGGCGCACCAGCTGTTGAACCTCTCCTTCGCCCAGTTCCAGGCGGACCGGGCTGTCGTACGTCTGGAGACTTGGCTCGCGAAGCGGATCGCGCACCGCGACGAGCTCCGTGCGGCTGCGTCCTGCGAGCTCGGTGACGTGGAGGAGTACCGGTCCCTCTTCGATGCGCATCGTGCGACGAGCCGGGAGCAGCTCGCGGGTGGCGAAGCCGGGATCCGCGACGCGCTCGGTCGGCTCAAGCCCGGTGACGTCATCTGGCTGCGCGGTGGGAAGACCGCCGGGAAGGTCGCGGTGCTGTCGGTGTCGCATCGCAAGGCCGGCGCGGTGCGGTTGCGGGTGATCACGCCGCAGCGGCGGGTGCTCAACCTCGGCGAGACCGACCTCGCCGAGCCGCCGGTCCCCCTCGCGTCGGTCCCGCTTCCACAACCCTTCGCGCCCCGGAGCGCGTCGTTCCAGCGGGCGGTCGCAGAAGCGCTGCAGCAGGTCACGGTGGAGCGCCCCGCTCGTCGCGGCGGGTCGATCGGTGGGGTCCGGGAGCGGTACGAGCAGCCCGCCGAGGCACGCGCCCACCCTGTCCACCGGTGCCCGGACCGCGACCGGCACCTGCGGGCCGCACGCCAGCTGCCCCGGCTGGAGCGGGAGATCGAGGATCTGGAGCGTCAGATCCGGGGTCACACCGAGTCGCTCGCGCGGCAGTTCGATCGGGTCCTCCAACTCCTCGAGGCCTGGGGGTACCTGGAGGGCTGGGCCCTGACCCGGCGCGGCAACCAGCTCGTGCGGATCTTCCACGAGTCGGACCTGCTGGTCGCGGAGTGCCTGGAGGCCGGGCTGCTCGACGACCTCGACCCCGCGTCGCTGGCCGGTGTCGTGTCGTGCTTCACCTACGAGCACCGTGCGAGCGGGCCGCCG
>JBBFLY010000033.1:0-32469 GCA_037478855.1 Acidimicrobiales bacterium
CACCCCACCGACCACCACCCCACCGACCACCACGAGCCCCTCGACGACAGCTCCGCCCCAGACGAGCCCGACCACGGCCGGTCCGCAGGTCGCAGGGGTGGTCGTCACGGCTGAGGGCGCGGCGCGAACCGGCACGTTGCCCGTCACCGGTGGCCCGATCCGTGAGCTGGTCGTGCTCGGCATCTCGCTGGTGGCCGCCGGTGCGCTGCTGCTCGCCGCCCGATCCCGCCGCGCCCTCTAGCAATCTGACCAAGCCGCCCCCCGGCCAGCGGGCGAACCCCGCTGGCCGGGGCACCAGCACCTAGCCTCTGCCCTCATGGGTGTCGCTGTGGGGAGACGAACCAGCCGGATCGACCGCGAGTACCACCTCCTGCAGGCCATCGCGCTACTGGTGGTCCTGGCGGCGATCGCAGGGATCGCGGCGTTCACCCTGAGAGGTGCGCGCGAACGCGAGCTGCAGGACGCGCTGGCGCCCTTCTACACACCCCCGGACCCGCTCCCGCCAGGCCCCCCAGGTGAGCTCATCCGCTGGGAGCCGATCGACCCCGCTCCAGCGGGGGCGCTGGCCTGGCGGATCCTCTACCACTCGGAGGATCTCGCCGGGAACGACGTGGCGGTCTCGGGCATGGTCTTCGCCCCGACCGGGCTCGCTCCGGAGGGTGGACGCCCGGTCGTGGCCTGGGCACACCCGACCTCCGGTATGGCCGACGAGTGCGCTCCCTCGCGCCAGGCTGCTCCCGGCTCGGAGCTGTCCTGGCTTCCAGCCATGCTGGCGAACGGCTGGGTGGTGGTGGCCACCGACTACTACGGGCTCGGCACCCCTGGCACCCTGCCGTACCTCATCGGGCCGAGCGCGGCGAACGACGTGATCAACTCGGTGCGCGCCGCCCGGCAGCTCCCCGGGGCGGGCGCCGGCGCGACCTTCGCGACCTGGGGTCACTCCGAGGGTGGGCACGCTTCGCTCTGGGTGGGGGTGCGGGCGCCGACCTCTGCGCCCGACCTCACGCTCGTCGGCATCTCGGCGGCGGCGCCCGCAGCGGAGCTCGTCGAGCTCATCAGCGCGCAGTGGCAGACGCTCAGCTCACAGGTGATCGGGCCGTACGTGGCGGCCGCCTGGCCAGCGTGGTACCCGCAACTCGACGCCGGGGACATCCTCACCCCCGACGGTCTGCGAGCGTTGCCTACGCTCGCCTCCCAGTGCCTCATCCCCCTGGCCCTCGACGCGCTTGCCCGCACCGGACTGAACGAGCCGCTCTTCTCTCAGGATCCGGTCGACGTGCCCGCCTGGGCCGCGGCCGCCGCGGCGAACACCCCTGGCCCGCCCCCAGCGACCGTGCCGGTGTTCATCGCGCAGGGCACTGCGGATGACGTGGTCCTGCCCGAGACCACGAGTCTGCTCATCGCCGGCTTCTGCGAGGCGGGGATCGACGTGTCAGCCGACTGGATGACCGGGGTCGGCCACACGGGCGCCGCCGATGCGGCCGGTGCAGCCGCGGTGGCCTGGCTCGCTGACCGCTTCGAGGGTGGAGCATCAGACGCGACGGCTCGTACCACGAGCTGTGGTCCCGCGCAGCCCCAGGGCTGACCAGGCCCTGGCCGGCGTGCCCTCACCCATCGGGGAGAGACGGGTCGAACCCACGCACGAACGCTGCAGGGGAGCCGGCGATCGCGAGCCTCCCCTGCAGCGTCGGGTCGTGCTGGTTTGCGAGATCAGGCCAGCCTGATCGGTGCTGCGACCGGGACGCCGTCGCTCCAGGTGCCCAGATCGAAGGAGATGTTGCTCGCTCCGCTGAGGTTCTGATCGAGCGCCGACCAGTAGAACCGGTAGTCGAGCGTGTCCTGGCGGCCGACCCCACCGAACAGTTGCATCATGAAATCGGGAACGATGCCCTGATCCTGGATCGGCGCCATGTGGTCGGCGATGACCGGTGGATCGCCACGCCGATCAGAGGTGGCCTGAAACACCGGACGGCTCGGCGCGTTGATCATCTCGGCCCGGAACTGCAGTGCCTCGCTCGGTGAGGCGATGGTGTCCGCGTCACCGGTGAGGATCACGGTGCGGGCACGGTTGGCGGGCGCCAGGCTCGCGTGATCGATCGGGGTGATGCTGATCAGCCCCCGCACGAACGACGGGATGCTGGCACCGGCGTTCAACGACGGGTTGGCGACCGTGACACTGACCGGGCGCGGCCCACCAGCGCCCTCCCAAGTCCCCGCCATCAACCCGCCGAGCGAGTGCCCGAACAGATGGAGCTGACTGCGGTCCGCCTTCGAGCCCAGCGCAGTGAGCGCGACGTTGGTCGCATCGATAGCCCGACGCAGCATCTGTCGCTGATCGGTGTCGCTGAGCAGTCCGAGGATCCCACCCTTGTTGAACTGCGGGTAGATGACGATGTAGCCCTGCCGGGCCAGATGGTTGATGTGCCCCAAGTAGATGTCGGGGGCCAACAGCATGAAGCCGTGCAGGTAGACGACCACCGGCGCACTCGAGCCGTTGCGCAGCCGGTTCGGCACGAACCACCAGACGCGGGTGCCGGCCGAGCCGCTCCCGGTCTCGTAGCGGGTCACCGACGAGGCGATGTAGCCGCCTGAGCCGCCCGGACCCGAGGTGGGCTGGCCCGGCTGGGTCGGACCGGCCGCCGCGGCGACACCCGCGAGGAGCGCGCAGGCACAGACGAAGGCGACGAACCCGCAGACCAGCCTCGTCCGTCGTCGGCTGGTCGCCGCCGGACCGGCCCAACGCCGAACCCCCCTGCGGATGCTCGCACCGCCTCTTCCGGACCAGGACCCGGTCCGCTCACCATGACAACGGGTGTCCATCGCTGGCTCCTCCCTTCCCCCACGATTGCCTTACACCATAAGTAAACATAGTTCACGACCGGAGACAAGGGGTCTGGTCAGATCGGGTCGGGAGAACTCGAGATTCCCACTTCGTCAGCCTGCGTCTTTGTCCGCTGTCCTCCGGCCCCGTCCCCGCTCGGAGTCGGAGGGCGGAGCGGATTGATGCGTACAACGTAAGCTCAGCTGGTGAAATCTGCGCGACCGCCTCTCAGCCTCGACCGGATCATCACCGCGGCGGTGGCACTCGCCGACCGTGAAGGGCTCGATCAGCTCTCCATGCGTCGACTGGGGGCGGAGCTCGGAGTCGAGGCGATGTCGCTCTACCACTACGTCGGGAGCAAGGACGAGCTGCTCGACCGGATGCTGGATCAGGTGATCGCCGAGATCGCGCTCCCGCCCGAGGGCGAGTCGTGGTGGCAGCAGCTGTGGCTTCTCGCCCACGAGTTCCGCAACTGCGGTCGACGCCATCCCGGCGTCCTGCCGCTCTTCGGGGCCCGGGCGATCCGCTCGGTGGAGGCGTTCGCCCCGCTGGAGCGGGCCTACGCGGTGCTCCGCCGCAACGGGCTCGAGCCCGCCGCCGCGCTCGACTCGGTCGTCACGCTGGCTTCGTTCGTCTTCGGCTTCGCGCTGATCGAACCGGGTGGCATCCGCGACGTCCTCGAGGGGCGAACCGTGGACTTCGCCCATCTCGACACGGAACATCCCGACCTGCTCGAGATGGGCTCGGTCTTCGTCGAGCGTGACCCCGACGAGCAGTTCAGCCAGGGATTGCGCGTCGTGCTGCGCGGCATCGGGGCTGCGCTTGGCGAGCAGACCACCTCCATCGAACCCCGCTGACGCGTCCCGGGCGACGCAGGGCGACGCTGGGCAACGGCGACGACCGAGCTGGTGGAGGCCAGCTGGTTGCGTGCGCCCCACGGCGTCGGGCGTCAGCGACCGGTCAGCAGCCTCGCCAGTGCGGCGGCGTCATCCCGTGAGAGACCACGGAGCACCCCGATCTCCCAGTGGTCCTCACCATCACGCAGGTAGATGTTGAGCACCCGACCGACCCCGCCGGCATCCAACCTCACAAAGGCTTCGTCAGCCACCCCGGGGAGTGGCTCGAGCCCGAGCGTC
The DNA here is from genome assembly GCA_037478855.1 of Acidimicrobiales bacterium. Taxonomy (GTDB): domain Bacteria; phylum Actinomycetota; class Acidimicrobiia; order Acidimicrobiales; family Acidimicrobilacustridaceae; genus Rhabdothermincola. The sequence goes on from JBBFLY010000033.1 coordinate 3,958, forward strand.
GCGTCGGCCATGACCTCGTCCCACCTCGTGGCGGAGACCATCTCGATCTGGGTGATGGCGAGACCACCGGAGTCTTCATAGACGCACCCGGGAAGCTCCGAGCCGCGGCTGACCCGGAGGTCAGGTGGTAGAGGGCGTGCGAACGCGATCTGGCGGCCGGCCACGGCCGCCACCTCCTCAGCGGTCAGCTCGGCACAGAGGTCCCGCGAAGCGGCATCCCCGCCAGCGCCAGCGTCAGCCTCCGCCTCCACGCCGCCCCCGCTGGTGCCGCTCGAGGACGAGGCTCGATCACCGCCGCCGGAGCAGCCGACCGTCCCCAGCAACGCGACCGTCAGCAGTGCGGGCAGCCACACCATCGAAGAGCGAGCTCTCCGAGCCATCGCGGACTGTCCTCCCGGGAAGGCCCTGCGAGCGAGGGAAGGTTCTCGCGCGACGTCCAGCCCCCACCCGCGGCGACCGACACAACCCCGGACGGGCGGGGAGCCTGGTTACCCTACTCCACCCGCATGCCGGAGATCGCCCGGGCGATGACGAGCTGCTGGATCTGCTCGGTGCCCTCGAAGATGTCGTAGATCTTGGCGTCGCGGTGCCAGCGCTCGACCGGGTACTCCTTGACGTAGCCGTAGCCGCCCAGGATCTGGATCGCCCGCTCGGTAACCCACACCGCGACCCGGCCAGCCTTGAGCTTCGACATCGAGCCCTCGGCGTTGGTGAACTTGCCGTTGCGCGCCAGCCACGCGGCCCGCCACACGAGCAGCCGGGCGGCATCGAGCTCGGTGGCCATGTCGGCGAGCATGAAGGCGATGCCCTGGTGCTGGATGATCGGCTTGCCGAACGCCACCCGCTCCTTGGCGTAGGCCAGCGCGTACTCGTAAGCGGCTCGGGCGATGCCGATGGCCTGCGCGCCGACCGCGGGACGAGTGGCCTCGAAGGTGGCCATGGCCGGCTGCTTGCCGCTGTGGACCTTGCCGGGGTTGGCGAGCGCCTCACGAGCCCGGGCCAGCTTCTCGTCGAGCTTCTCCTTGCCGCCCAGCAGACAGCTGCCCGGCACCCGCACGTCGTCGAGCACCACCTCAGCGGTGTGCGAAGCACGGATGCCGAGCTTCGAGTACTTCTGCCCCATCGACAGGCCTGGGGTTCCCGGAGGGACGACGAAGCTCGCCTGCCCGCGGCTCTTCAGCTCCGGATCGACCGTGGCCACGACCACGTGCACGTCGGCGATGCCGCCGTTGGTGATCCAGGCCTTGGTGCCGTTGAGCACCCACTCGTCCTTGGCCTCGTCGTAGACCGCGCGGGTGCGCAACGACGACACGTCGGAGCCCGCATCGGGCTCGCTGACGCAGAACGCGCCCAGCTGCACCTTCTCAGGCGTGCCGTAGCACTGCGGCACCCACTCGAGGATCTGCTCCGGCGTGCCGTTGCCGAGGATGCCGGCGGCGGCGAGCCCGGAGCCCATGATGGCGAGCCCGATGCCGGCGTCGCCCCAGAACAGCTCCTCGGTGGCGACCGGCATCGACAGACCCGTCGGATCGTTCATCATGATCTGGGCCATGAAGTCCATCCCGTAGAGACCGATCTTGGCGGCCTCCTGCACGATGGGCCACGGGAACTCCTCACGCTCATCCCACTCGGCGGCGGCCGGTCGGATGACGTCCTCGGCGAAGTCATGGACCCACTTCTGCAGCTGCAGCTGGTCTTCGTTCAGGGAGAGCGAGAAATCGGACATGGCTCAGGCTCCGATCTGACGGCCAGTGGGCACCCAACACAAGTTACCCCTCAGTAACATCACGCTATCCCGCGACGGACACGGCTGCCAAACCCCCCGCCACCGCGATCGCTCAGAACGCGACCAGTGCCGAGGTGGGGTCGGTGACACCCGGGCCACCCACGAAACCCGAACCGGGGTCGGCGGAGGGGATCGTCGCGCCCGCCCCGCGGTGCTCACCGGGCCACGGAAGCATCTCCGCGTCGACGTCCTCCTGGTCGGGCTGCTCGGGGGGCCAGTCGACCGCGAAGTCCGCGTCCCCGTCCAGCTCGACCTGCTTGCTGGCGTTCGTGAAGTACAGCGCGGCGACCCGGTCGATCGCCTGCCGGTCGAGCACCGGCGGGGTGCCTTCGTACCCGCTGATGGCCACCAGCAGCCGACACACCGACCGAGGCAGGTACGGGCGCAGGTCGCCGTCGCCGAGCGTCTGGCTCACCTCGCGCAGGTACGGACCCGATTCCTCCACGAGGATGACCCCGTAGCGTTGGGCCGTGCGTCGCAGCACCTCGTCGAACTGCGCCGGGCCGATCGCCGGGATCAGCACCTTGTTCTCGATCCGCCGGAAGAACGCCTCGTCGCCGAGGCTCGCGGGATCGAGATTGGTCGAGAACACCACCTTGGCATCGAAGGGGATCTCGAACTTCAGGCCGTAGTCGAGGGTGAGGTAGTCGATCCCTCGATCCAACGGGACGATCCACCGGTTGAGCAGCGCCTCCGGTGAGATCGACTGCCGGCCGAAGTCGTCGATCACCAGGATGCCGTTGTTGGCCTGCATCTGCAGCGGCGCCAGGTACACGCCGCTGCTCGGCTGGTAGGTGAGATCCAGCATTGATCCGGTGAGCTCACCGCCGGTGATGATCGACGGGCGCTCGCAGAGCACCCAGCGGCGATCGAGACCACTGGGTTGCGGATCGACCGCCTTGTGGACCACCGGGTCGTAGACCGTGATGAGCTGCGAGTCGACCTCCACCGCGTGGGGCACCAGCACGTGGTCCTCGTGGATGCGGATCAGCCGCTCCGCGATGCTCGACTTGCCGGTGCCCGGCGGGCCGTAGAGGAACAGCGCACCCGCGGAGCAGGAGGCGGGACCGAGCTGGTGGATCAGAGCCCGGCTCACCACCAGGTCGGAGAAGGCCCGTTCCATCGTCGGTGGATCGACGCGTGGCTCCGCGTGCTGACGCGTCACGGTCTCGCGATAGGCGGCGAGGCTCACTGGCAGCGGTCCCACATACCGGCTCATCTCCAGTCGCTCCCTCGCGGTCTGTCGTCCGAGATCGCTGAGCACCACCTGGTAGTCACGGCCCTGCAGCCCCTGCACCTCCAGGTAGCGCAGGTCCCGCAGCTCCTCGATCAGCTCGGAGGCGACGACGGGGCTGCACCCGAGCGTCTCACTCAATCGCAGCGTCGACGTGCGACCGTCGGTGAGCGCCCGCCGCAACACCAGGTCGTGCACCAACCCTCGCGGCAGTCCCAGGTCGTCGACGGTGTGCGGGGCGGACGGCAGATCACTCGACACGGCAGCGGACACCACGGGCTCCTCCTTGTGCCCGCCTCCTCACCGTCCCCTGGGCATCTCGGCCGACCCGGCGACCGACTTGAGTGAACGATCAGATAACGCTCAGGTGCTCGGGACGAGCAGCACCGCCACCAGCGCCAACGCCGCACCGAGCAGGTAGGGCGCGCCCACCCCGACGTGTTGGAAGAGCGCTCCCGCCGCCACCGGGCCGATCACCCGAGCCACCCCGCCCGCTGACTGCTGCCAGCCCAACCACTCGCCCCGCTGCTCGCGGGCCTTCAACGACACCGCCGAGGCGAGGGTCGGGGTGATGATCCCCTGGCCGACCACGAGCAGGGCCAGCGCGGGCGCAAGGCTCACCCAGCCGCCTTCGACGGCCAGCAGCGCCAGGCCGACGCCGTTCGCCACGAGGCCGACCCGCAGCGACCTGCTCTCACCCAACCGGCGCGTCACCGGACCGACCAGGCCGGCCTGCACCCCGACCAACCCCAGGCCGATGGCGGTGAACATCGCTGCGGTGGAGGAGATGTGCAGGTCGAAGCGACGCTCGGCAAGCAGCGCGAACGTGGCCTCGAAACCGCTGAAGGCCACCATGCCGACGAAGGCCACGACGATCAGCCGCACGATCACCGCCACCTCGATCGGGTTCGGGGTCGCGAGGTGCGCGGGCTCGGCGATCCCCGGACCGTCCAGCGCCGGAGCGGCCGCGATGGCTTCGGCATCGTGCCCTGCGGGTCCGTGTCCTGCCGGGCTGGCGGTGAGCCGCGGCCTGGTCTCAGGCAGCCGTCGGATCGCCACCAGTCCGTTCACGAACGAGATGGCGGCCGCGACGAAGAACGGGACGTGCGGGCCGCCAAGCCCAGCCAGCGCACCGATGGCGGGACCAGCCACGAACCCCACCCCAAACGCCGCCCCGAGCATGCCCATCAGCCGCGCCCGGTCACGGGCGGGCGCGACGTCGGCGACCGCGGCCTGTGCCACCGACACGCTGGCGCCCGACGCGCCATCGAGGACCCGACCCACGAACAGCACGCCGATCGACCAGGCGAGACCGGTGAGCAGACTGCCGAGAGCCGTTCCGAACAGCGAGATCAGGATCACCGGCTTGCGCCCCACCCGGTCCGAGACCCGCCCCCACACCGGGGCGAACACGAGCTGGGCCAGCGAGAACGACGCAAAGAGCAGACCGATCACCGTGCCCGAGACACCGAACCGCTCGGCGTACTGTGGAAGGATCGGGACGACGATCCCGAACCCCACGAGATCGACGGCGACGGTGGTCCAGATGACCCCGTACCCGGCGGGCAGTGCCTCTCGCGCCTTCGTCGGGGACCGGTTCACGGCCCTTGAGGCTAGGAGCCGGCGTCAGGACCGGCGAACCTGCGTACCCGCAGGGGTGTCCTCGACCACGAAACCCCGGGCCTGGATCTGCTCGCGCAGCGCGTCGGCCTGCGCCCAGTCCTTGCGGGCACGGGCGTCGTCGCGCTGCCGGGCCAGCTCGAGCAGCTCCGCAGGGACCTCGCCGACAGATTCGTGCAGGTCGAGGCCCACCGCACGGCAGATCTCCCGCACCGCTGCCGCTGCCGTGGCCCCGGCTTCCCGATCGCCGGCGTCGAGCGCCTGGTTGCCCCGCCGTACCAGCGAGAACAGCAGGTCGACCGCGGCGGGGGTGTCGAGGTCGTCGTCCATGTGCCGGCGGAAGGCCTCGATCGCCTCCGGGTCCGGCGGCACCGCCGGAAGCGCGGCGGTGCGGCGGGCGAACGCGTCGAGCCGTTCGAGCGCACTGGCCGCCGCGTCGGTGGTGGCCTTGTTCACCTCGACCGGCGAGCGGTAGTGCGACTGCAGCACGAGCAGGCGGTAGGAGCGGGGGTCGGTCGACTCGACCAGGTCGAGCAGATCCGTGAAGTTGCCGAGCGACTTCGACATCTTCTCGCCGCCGACCTCCACGAACCCGTTGTGCACCCAGTGGTGGGCGAAGACCCGGCCAGCTGCGACCGCCTGGGCCCGCTCGTTCTCGTGGTGTGGGAAGGCGAGGTCCTGACCGCCCCCGTGGATGTCGAAGCCCTCGCCCAGCAGGTCGAGCGACATCACCACGCACTCCGTGTGCCATCCCGGGCGCCCGGGCCCCCACGGCGAGGGCCACGACGGTTCGCCGGGCTTGGCCTTCTTCCAGAGGGCGAAGTCGATCGGTGAACGCTTCTCCTCGTTCGTCTCCACCCGTGCCCCGGCCCGGAGTGAGTCGATCGACTGGCGGGCCAGCAACCCGTAGTCGGGCACGCCGCTCGGATCGAAGTACACGCCGTCCGAGGTCTCGTAGGCGAAGCCCCGGCCCATCAGGTCGGCGATCAGCTCGAGCATCCGCTCCACGTACTGGGTGGCGTGCGGATCGTGGGTGGGGCGCTTCACGCCGATGGCGTCCATCGCCCGGTACCACAGCTGCTCGTACTGCGCGACCACCTCCTCGGTGGAGCGACCCTCCTCCCTCGCCCGGTTGATGATCTTGTCGTCGATGTCGGTGATGTTCGAGACATAGCGCACCTCGAACCCCGACCACTCCAGGTAGCGGCGCAGGATGTCGAACACCAGCGAGAAGCGGCCATGGCCCAGGTGCGGAGGGCCGTAGACGGTCGGGCCGCACACGTACATCGACACCACCCCCTCCTCGCGGGGATCGAGGGGCACGACCCTGCCCTGGGCGGTGTCGAAGAGGCGCATCACGGCCCGCATGCTAGAACGAGCCCGCCAGCGCACCGGCTACGTTGACGACGTGACCAGCGACGCTCCCACCCCCCGACGCGAGTGGTCGACCCCCGACAAGCCGAGCCTCGAGGGGCTCGAGCACAAGTGGGATGCCATCTGGGAGGACCAAGGCACCTATCGCTTCGACCGCTCTCGGACCCGCGACGAGATCTACTCGATCGACACCCCGCCGCCGACCGTGTCGGGTTCGCTGCATGTCGGCCACGTGTTCTCCTACACCCACACCGACACGATCGCCCGCTACCAGCGCATGCGTGGCCGGGAGGTCTTCTACCCCATGGGGTGGGATGACAACGGCCTGCCCACCGAGCGACGGGTGCAGAACTACTACGGGGTGCTCTGCGACCCGACGCTGCCCTACGACCCCGACTTCCGGGCCCCGAGCGAGCCGTTCGACCCACCCCGCCACATCAGTCGGCGCAACTTCATCGAGCTCTGCCACCGCCTCACCGCGGAGGACGAGAAGGCCTTCGAGCAGCTGTGGCGCGCTCTCGGACTGTCGGTGGACTGGACCATGACCTACGCCACCATCGACGACCACTGCCAGCGGGTCGCTCAGCGGGCGTTCCTCCGGAACCTCGCCCGGGGCGAGGCCTACCAGGCCGAAGCGCCCGTGCTCTGGGACGTCGACTACCGCACCGCGGTCGCCCAAGCCGAGCTCGAGGACCGTGAGCGCCCCGGCGCCTACCACCGCATCTCGTTCTGGCGCACCGATGACAACGGCACCCGCACGGAGCCGGTCTTCATCGAGACCACCCGACCGGAGCTGATCCCGGCCTGTGTGGCACTGGTCGCGCACCCCGACGACGAGCGCTACCGGCCCCTGTTCGGCTCGACCGTCCGCACCCCGCTGTTCGACGTCGAGGTCGAGGTGAAGGCGCACGAGCTGGCCGACCCCGAGAAGGGCTCGGGTATCGCGATGATCTGCACCTTCGGCGACGTCACCGACGTCACCTGGTGGCGCGAGCTGGCACTGCCCACCCGTTCGATCATGGGGCTCGACGGCCGGCTGGTCGCCGATCCGCCTGAAGCCATCACCTCCGAAGCGGGCCGGGCCGCGTACGCGGAGCTGGCCGGCAAGACGGCGGCGCAGGCCCGACGACGGATCGTCGAGCTGCTGCGCGAGTCCGGGGACCTGCAGGGTGAGCCACGCGAGATCACCCACCCGGTGAAGTTCTACGAACGTGGTGAGCGTCCGCTGGAGATCGTCACCAGCCGGCAGTGGTACATCCGCAACGGCGGCCGCGACCCGGAGCTGCGCGAGGCGCTGCTGCGTCGGGGCAAGGAGCTGCACTGGCATCCGCCCTACATGCAGGTCCGCTACGAGAACTGGGTCGAGGGTCTCACCGGTGACTGGCTCATCTCCCGCCAGCGCTTCTTCGGCGTGCCGTTCCCCATCTGGTACCGCCTCGACGAGAACGGCGAGCCCGACTACGCGAACCCGATCCTCCCCTCGGAGGACCGGCTGCCCGTCGACCCGAGCACGGACACCCCGGATGGTTTCGACGAGTCCCAGCGCGACCAGCCGGGTGGGTTCACCGCGGATCCCGACGTGATGGACACCTGGGCCACCTCGTCGCTCACCCCGCAGATCGCGACCGGGTGGGAGGAGGACGACGACCTGTTCCGGCGCACCTTCCCCATGGACCTGCGCCCCCAGGCTCACGAGATCATCCGCACCTGGCTGTTCTCGACGGTGCTGCGTGCACACCTCGAGCACGACACGCTTCCCTGGCACAACGCGGCCATCTCCGGCTGGGTGCTCGACCCGGACCGCAAGAAGATGTCCAAGTCGAAGGGCAACGTCGTCACCCCGATGCAGTACATCGAGCGCTTCGGTGCCGACGCGCTGCGATACTGGGCGGCGAGCGGACGTCCCGGCACCGACACCGCGTTCGACGAGGGGCAGATGAAGGTCGGTCGCCGGCTGGCCATCAAGCTGCTGAACGCGTCGCGCTTCGCGCTCGGACTCGGGGCACGCCAGGCCGACCTCTCCGTGATCGTCGAGGCGGTCGACCGCTCGATGCTGGTCCGCCTCGCCGAGCTGGTCGACGATGCCACCGCGGCGTTCGACGGCTACGACTACGCGAGGGCACTCGAACGCACGGAGTCGTTCTTCTGGACGTTCTGCGACGAGTACCTCGAGCTGGTGAAGGGTCGGGCCTACGGCGCACAGGGCGATGCCCCCGCCGCGTCCGCGCAGGCCGCGCTGCAGCTCGCCTTGTCGACGCTGCTGCGGCTGTTCGCCCCCTTCCTGCCCTTCGTCACCGAGGAGATCTGGTCGTGGTGGCAGGAGGGCTCGATCCACCGCGCCACCTGGCCCGATGTCAGCCAGCTCCGCGACGCGGCCGCCGACGGTGACCCGAACGTCTTCGACGTGGCAGCGGCGGTGCTGAGCGAGATCCGCAAGGCCAAGACCGAAGCGAAGCGCTCGCTCAAGGTCCCCGTCGAGCGGGTCGTCGTGCGCGACCGCCACAAGCGGCTCGAGGCGCTGCAGGCAGCTCTGGCCGACGTGCGCGAAGCGGGCAACGTGACCGGGGAGCTGCTGGCCGTCGAGTCCGATGAGGCGGCCGTCGAGGTGACCCTGGCCGACAGCTAGTCAGCGGACTCCGCTTCGGCACCTCTCGCACGGTCGTCACCGGACGGGTCGCGCTCGGACGCCGCTTCGATCGCGCGCCGGTCCTGGTCGTGATGCACCCGGATGTCCACCTGCGCGAAGGGGATGACGATGCCCCGCGCGTCGAACGCCTCCTTCAGCCGCTTGCGCAGCTCACGCATCACCCGCCACTGCGCAGCCGGTCGGGTCTTCATGACCAGTCGGATCACGACCGCGTTGGGGGTGAACGCTTCGATGCCCCACACCTCTGGGGTCTCGAGGATCTCCATCGCCCACTCGGGGTCGGCGGCCATCGCCTCGGCCGTCTCCGCGATCACCTGCTGCGCGTAGTCGAGGTCGGTGTCGTAGGCCACCTCCACGTCGAGCAGCGCCCGGGCCCACTCCTGGGACTGGTTGGCGACCCGTTGGATCTGCCCGTTCGGCACGTGCCACACCACGCCGTGCACGTCACGCAGGCGGGTCGACCGCAGGGTGAGCTTCTCCACGGTGCCAGTCGCCTCACCCAGGTCGACCACGTCACCGACCCCGAACTGGTCTTCGACGATGAGGAAGAACCCGGCGAGGAAGTCCCGCACGATGTTCTGCGCGCCGAACCCGAGTGCCACACCGGCGATGCCCGCTCCGGCGATGAAGGGGCCGAGGTTCACCTCGAGGATGTCGAGGATCCAGCCGACGGCGATGATCCAGACGATCAGCGAGGCGAGGCTGCGGGCCACCCCGGTCAGCGTCTGCACCCGAGCGGTGGACCGCAGCGTCCACTCCTGCGTGGTGCGCAGGAGCACGTCCGGCGCGTGCTTGCGCAGACGGGCCAGACGTCGTGATGACGTCGGATCGAGCACCCGCAGCATCACCCGCTTGATGACCGCGCGCGCCACCCGGCTGCTGATGAACGCCACCACGATGACCGCGAGGATCGCCAGCGGCTTGGCCACGAACCACTCCGCCGCGCCGGCGAGGGTGGCGTTGTGCGTGTGGTCGAACACGAACTGACAGGCCCACGACGGATCCTCGCCGCAGGCCTTGTCGAGGTTGGTGATGCCCTCCACCAGACCGCTCGCGGGGTTCGGTGCCGTGGTCGGTGTGGCCTGAGCCATCATCGCTCCGACCCTACCGTCGGGCAGGCGGTGAGGTGACACACCGGCGCGGGCTACCGGTCGCTCAGCCCGGGCGGAGCACGCCCGCCGCTTCCTGGACCTGGTGACGCAGGATGATCGGCTCCGTGCGCTCCAGCTGATCGATGAGAGGGTCGCTGACCGGTACGTCCCGAAACCTCGTCTCGTCGTGTGGATCGACCAGGTAGCGACCCTGGTCGTTGACCACCGCGAAGTACGGCGCATCGGGGTCCGTGCCCCGGATGAGGAACCAGATGCCGAGGTCTCCCTCCACCGAGCCGGGCACGCCGTTCACGGCGATGGGGCTGCCGTCGGTGAGCCAGCCGGGCTCCTCGACGATCAGCTCCTCGCCGGGCTCCTCACCCGCGAGCACCTCATCGACCTGAAGTCGCACCAGTCGGGTCACGAAGCCGCTCCCCCGTTCGCCGGCCACCAGCCGCCCCCGCTGGGTGCTGAGGACGTGGCCGATCACCACTGTGTCGGAGGCGTCGATCAGCTCAGCCAGGCTCGTCGCATGCACGCTGGATTCGGCGGGAACCACGACAGCCTCCGCCTCCGCCGATCCTCGTTCCACAGCGGCTGACCCCGGTCCACGGGCTCCACCATCCCGGGCGGCCACCCCGACCGCGACCACGGCCGCGGCCACGATCGGCACCGCCAGCAGCGCCAGGACGAGCCGTCGGCTGTTCACAGTGAGCTGAGGAAGGCCAGCAGTGCGTCGCGATCGGACGCGTCCATCGTCCGAAACCGCTCCCGTGCCCGCTCGGCCTCGCCGCCGTGCCAGAGGATCGCCTCCGCCAGGGTGCGGGCCCGTCCGTCGTGCAGGAAGCCCGTGCCGGGTGTGACCTGCTGCGCGAGGCCGATGCCCCACAGCGGGGCGGTCCGCCACTCCGATCCGGTCGCGAGGAACTCGGGGCGGCCGTCGGCCAGCTCGGGGCCGAGGTCGTGCAGGAGCAGGTCCGTGTAGGGGCGGATCGTCTGGCCCCGCAGCGCGTTGACCGGATCGTCGCCGGTGGTCCAGGACGGGCGGTGGCACGACGCGCAACCCGCTTGCGCGAACAGCTCGGCTCCCCGCCGATCAGTGCCATCGGCGGTGGGCCGGCGGAGCGGGACCGCCAGGGTGCGGGTGTAGAAGGTGAGCTTCTCCAGCACGGGAGCGCTGGCCTCGGGATCGCCGCCCAGCGGGGCGCGGCTGCAGTCGAGCTGCACCGGCGGACAGTTCGGCGACGGGAACAGCGGGTTGGTGACCCCGAGGTCCTGGTGCAGCGCGGCTGCGGTCTGCTGGGCCACGCTCGGCTGGCTGGCCTTCCAGCCGAAGCGTCCCAGCACGTTCGTGCCCGACGTGTGGTCCCACACCAGGTTCGGGCGACCGGAGATCCCGTCGCCGTCGGCGTCATCGGGATCGGCTCCGGCGAGGATCTCCTCGGCGGGGATGGCCTCGAGCAGACCGAGTCCGATCAGTGCCGGTGCCAGGCGCGGCGAGATCATCGTCCCCGGCGTCAACGGACCGAACTGCAGATCGGTGACCGTGTAGGTGGGCCGCTGGAGGACGTAGCGAGTTCCTTCCGCGTAGGTGCCCTCGACCGGTTCGTAGGAGACGAGCACCCGACCTTCGGGCGGCGCCGAGCCCGTTGAGCGGTCCTGCAGCTGGACCCCGTAGATCGGCTCGGGTGCTGGCCCACCGTGGGCGTCGACCCCGGGAACTGAGAGTCGCAGGAGCAGGCCGGTTGCCGTCCCCCTCGGCGCCACCGGGACCTGCCCCCGCCCGTGCCCGACGTGACACGCGGTACAGCTGTCGGCGTTGAACGTCGGCCCGAGACCGTCGCGGTCGGAGGTCGTGCCGGCTGCGACCTGCCAGGGCTCGTTGAAGAACGGTCGACCGGCGGCGAAGGTCAGGGAGTCCCGCCGGCCCAGGTTGCGAGCGGAGAACCCGAAGGCACGGGGACCGGCGTCGGCCACCGAGGTCATGCCCCCGAGGCGGACGTCGGCGGGCGCGGCGGATCGTGCCCGCTCAGGCGCGGAGGGGGCCTTCGACCCACTCCCGGCACACGCGGCCGCGAGCAGGGCGGAGGCCCCGAACACGAAGACGACGAGGGCGCGCGTACGGCTCAGCTCGCCAGGTTCTCCGCCACGAAGTCCCAGTTGAGGAGATGGTCCATGAAGGTGTCGATGTACTTCGGACGGGCGTTGCGATAGTCGATGTAGTACGCGTGCTCCCACACGTCGATCGTGAGCAGAGCCTTGGCGTCGTGCTTCATCGGCAGGTCGGCGTTGGGGGTCTTCATCACCTTGAGGCCGCTGCCGTCGTCGACCAGCCACGCCCAGCCCGAGCCGAACTGGGTGGTCGCGGCGTCGACGAACTGCCTGCGGAACTCGTCGTAGGAGCCGAACGCGGCGTTGATCTTCTCAGCCAGCTCGCCTGACGGCTGCCCACCACCACCGGGAGCCATGCACTTCCAGTAGAAGCTGTGGTTCCAGTGCTGCGCGGCGTTGTTGAACAGGGGCGTGCCGATCTCGGCCTTGCTGATGATCTCTTCGAGCGTGGCGTTGGCGTCGTCGGTGCCTTCCACCAGCTCGTTGAGCTTGTTCACGTACGCCTGGTGGTGCTTGCCGTGGTGGTACTCGAGCGTCTCGGCCGAGATGTGGGGCGCGAGCGCATCCTGGGCGTAGGGCAGCGGTGGGAGTTCGAACGCCATCGGTGTGGACACCTCTCTGGTTGTTTCGGTGGGACTGCGCGTCAACCTACCCGGTCGACTGCGGCGATCGCGCACCCTGGCGGGAGCGACCCCGGCGGGAGCGACCCGGCGCCGCGAGATCAGCTCAGCTCCCCGATGCCCACCGGGCAGGTCACGCCGGTGCCGCCCAGCCCGCAGTACCCGTTCGGGTTCTTCGCCAGGTACTGCTGGTGGTAGTCCTCGGCGTAGTAGAAGGGCGGAGCCTCACGGGTCTCGGTGGTGATCGGGCCGTAGCCCGCCGCAGCCAGGCGCTCCCCGTAGACCCGCTTCGACGCCTCCGCCTCGTCACGCTGGCGCTCGTCGAACCAGTAGATCGCCGAGCGGTACTGCGTCCCGACGTCGTTGCCCTGGCGCATGCCCTGCGTCGGGTCGTGGCTCTCCCAGAAGATCCGCAACAGCTGCTGGTAGCTGACAACCGTCGGGTCGAACACCACCAGCACCACCTCTGCATGCCCGGTCCGCCCCGAGCACACCTCCTCGTAGGTCGGGTTGGGGGTGAAGCCTCCCGCGTAGCCCACCGCGGTCGTGTACACACCGGGTGCCTCCCAGAACCTGCGCTCGGCACCCCAGAAGCACCCCATGCCGAACATCGCCCGCTGGTAGCCATCGGGGAACGGTGGAAGCAGAGGGTGGCCGTTGACCGCATGACGATCGGTCACCGGCATCGCCGTCGAACGACCGGGCAGCGCGGTCTCCGCAGTCGGCAGCTCCAGGTTGTGCTTCTCGAACCACATGGGTGCTCTCCTTCCGGCTCTGCTCTCCGCTACAACCTCAGAAGCGACGCGTTGCGTTCCCGCTCTCGTCCATCGAGCTGACCTCGAACCGCAGCCCGCAGTCCCGACACTCGAACCAGCTCCTCCCCACCGTCAGATCGATGTGGCTCACGGTGGTCCCGGTGCCGCCGCACTGGGGGCATCGCTCAGGGACCGGGTCACTGCTGACCCGGGCAGGCAGGTGACGGGGGGATGCCGGCCCCAGCGCGGGGCGATCAGCGTCGGTGGTCATGAGGCGCTCCACCTCCCGCACGGCGCGAGCCGCCGCGAGCCGGGCGCGGATCGCGGGCATCTCGTGCTCCACGACCCTGGTCATCGCCTCGATGGTCGCGGGAGACAGCTGGGCGAGCGCCATCTGGCCGAGCGACGGTGATGCGCGGGCGGGGGACGATCGGGCGCCGGTGAGCCGTTGTGCTTCGCGGAGGCGTTGCAACAGCGACACGCGCACCTCCTGTCGGTGGTTGGGTCGCGGCGACCAACCCGCGCGAGAGGCACTGTCCTCTCGGTCGTGAGCCTACGGCCAGATCAGCACATCCGCCCCCGTTCTCCCGCAGCGTGGTGCCACCAACACGCCTCGCGGGCGCACCGCGTGTCCCGCCATCCCGGAGCAGGATGGCCCGCCCCCGGTGGGTGCGGGCGCTGGCGGTCAGCTCAGCGCCTGCTCGCGCAGCTCGTCGCGGAAGTCGGGGTGCGCGACCTCCGCCAGGGCGAGGGCCCGCTCCCGCACCGTGAGCCCACGCAGCTCAGCGGCACCGAACTCGGTGACCACCACGTCGAGCTGGTGCCGAGGGGTGGTGATGACCCACCCGGCGGGCAGCGTGCCGACGATGCGCGACACCAGCTGGCCATCGACCGTGGTGGTCGAGGGCAGGCACACCAGGGAGCGGTCTTCGAGCTCGAGGCCCGGCGCGGAGACGAAGTCCTCATGGCCACCGATCCCCGAGTACTGCCGACCGCCGATCGTGTCAGCCACCACCTGCCCGTGGAGGTCGACGCACAGCGCACCGTTGATCGTCACCATCTTGCGCTGCGCCGCGATCACCTCCGGGGAGTTGACCCGGTCGACCGGGAGGAACCGCACCTCGTCGTTGCCGTCGAGCCACTCGTAGAGCTCCGCGGTCCCTGCGGCGAACGTGGTGACCGAGAACCCGTCGTACTCGCCCCCCTTGCGGTTCGTGACCTTGCCCGCCCGGTGCAGGTGCATGAGACCGGTCGTGAACATCTCGGAGTGGACGCCGTAGTCGCCGCCTGGCTGCTCCGACAGCAGCTTCACGATCGTGCTCGGCACACCCCCGATGCCCGTCTGCAGCGTGCAGCCGTCGCTGATGAACCGGCAGGCGTGCTCGGCGATCGCCCGCTCGACATCGGTAGCCGGCGGCTCGTCGAGCACGAACGGTTGGCGGTCGCTCTGGACCATCACGTCGATCTCGTCGACGTGCAGACGATGCGGGTAGTGGGGCGGCAGGCCACTGGTGCGCGGCAGGTTGGGGTTCACCTCCACGAGGAGAACCCGATCAGGGTCGGCCCCAGCCCGGTGCAGCTCCCTGACCGTCGCGCCAGCGTGCAGCGAGAGGCTCACGTACCCGTCTGCGTCGGGAGGGGTGGCGGCGGTGGCCATCACCCGGGGCGCTTCGCGCTCGAGCAGCGGGGTGAACCTGCGGAAGTCGCTGGGCACGAACTGCACGTCGTGGCCGGCGTCGGCGAGCAGGCGCTCGACCGGTCCGAAGAACCCGCTGAGGTGACGGACGCCTTGCCTGGTGAACACCTCGTAGAAGTCGACGAGGAGCGCGCCGTAGATCCGGAGATCCTCGTAGTCGCCGCGCCCGGCGAGCGCGTGCAGGAACGCGGCGGGCTGACCGGGTCCGAGGGGGATGCCGATCGCGTCGACGGGACGGATCAGATCGGCGGCTGCCTCGACGGGGATCGGTGCGGTGGCTGCCACCGGCTCAGTATGGTCGAGAGCGGGTGCCGGCTGCGCCGGCTCAGCGGAGCGGGAACAGCACCGGCACGA
Source organism: Acidimicrobiales bacterium (assembly GCA_037478855.1). Lineage (GTDB taxonomy): Bacteria > Actinomycetota > Acidimicrobiia > Acidimicrobiales > Acidimicrobilacustridaceae > Rhabdothermincola. Next base: position 19,247 of record JBBFLY010000033.1, read on the forward strand.
GCAGCACCGCCAGGATCACGCTCGTGATCGACAGCGGGAGACCCACCCGGGTGAAGTCGGTGAAGCGATACCCGCCCATGCCGAACACCATCGTGTTGGTCTGGTAGCCGATCGGGCTGATGAACGAGCAGGAGGCCATCAGCAGGATCACGATGGCCAGCGGTCGGAGCTGCAGCCCGGTCTGCGACGCCACCGCCACCGCGACCGGGAACATGAGCGCCGCGGCCGCGTTGTTCGAGAGCAGCTCGGTGGCGAGGACGGTGCCCAGGGCGACCCCGGCCACGATCCCGACGTCCCCCCACGCGGAGGTGGCGGACACGAGGCTCTCAGCGACGCTTCGGGCCAGCCCGCTCGCCTGGGCCGCGGCGCCGAGGCCGAAGCTGAACGCGATCATGGCGATGATGTCGAGGTTGATCGACCGTCGGGCCTCCGCGGGCGTGATCACCCTGGTGAGGAGGAGCGCGAGCACCACACCCATCGCCCCCTTGGTGAGGTCCACCACCCCCGAACCGGCGAGCACCACCAGCGCGAGGGTGGCCAGCTCCACGAGGCGGGCACCTCGGCGTCGCAGCGGCGCCGCGCCATCGTAGGGGGCCACCACCGAGAAGGCCGAGGACTCGCGCGCCACGTTGCGGAACCCTTCGGGGGCCACGAGCAGCAGGACGTCGCCGGCCCGCAGCGGCAGGTCACCGAGCTTGCCCCCCAACCGCTGCCCGGCGCGGTGGATGGCGATGACCGCAGCTCCGAAGGTCGAGCGGAACTCGGCGGCTTTGAGGGTCGAGCCGTTGAGCAGACTCCCCTCGGCGATCACCACCTCGTAGAACTGGTGGCCGATGCTCCCGTCGGCGGTGAAGTGGTGCTCCTCGGCCATCACCAGCCCGCTGACGCCCTGCAGATCGATCACCCGGTCGACCGCGCCCGCGAAGACCAGTCGGTCGCCCGGTTCGAGCACCTCCTCGGGGGCAACCGGCGCAACGGTGCGCTCCTCACGCAAGATCTTGACCAAGTACACCCCCTGCAGGTTCCGCAGCTGTGCGCCGGCGACCGACTGACCGACCAGCGGGCTGTCCGGGAGCACCAGCATCTCCATGGTGAACTCCCTCACGCTGGCCAGATCCTCGTCAGGCGCGCGACGCACCGGCAGCAGCAAGGGGGTGACGAGGGTGATCACCACGATCCCCACCAGGGCGATCGGCAACCCGACCCGGGTTATCTCGAAGACACCGAGGCTGGGCTGACCGGCGTCATGCAGCAGGCCACTGACCACCAGGTTGGTCGAGGTGCCGAGGACGGTGATGACCCCACCGAGGATCGCCGCGTAGCTGAGCGGGATGAGAAAGCGCGACGGTGACCTGCCGGTGCGCCGGGCCCAGGTCGTGATCCGTGGGGCGAGCATGGCCACCAGGGGGGTGTTGGCCACGAACCCCGAAGCCAGCATCACCGGGAAGAGCATGCGCGCCAGCGTCCGTCGTTCGCTGCCCGCTCCGCGCCCGAGCGCTCGCCGGGTCAGGCCGGAGAGCGCACCGGTGATGTCCGCAGCCGCCCGCGAGCACGTAGAGGGCAGCGACGGTCAGGGGGGCGATGTTGGAGAAGCCGGAGAACGCCTGTGCCTCGTCAACGACGCCGAGCAGGTACAGCAAGACGACTGCGGACCCCATCGCGACCGACGGCGGGACGCGCTCGGTGACGAACACCCCCACCAGCGCGACGATGACTGCGAGCGTGATCCACGCCTCGGCGCCCATTCCCACCTTTCCCTACCAGAAGGATGAAGAATAGGCGCGGCGGAGCCTGCCGTGACGGGCGCCGCCGACACGGCGCTCAGGTCGCCAGCACGGAGCGGCCAGCTGAGCGGGAGCGACCCGGGCTCAGCCTCGCTCGGTGCCCACGATGCCGACGAAGCTCACCATCTCGCCGGGGTAGCCGCCCAGGTTGTGGGTCAGGGCCAGGTGACGCTCCGCGATGGTCTCGATCTGCCGCTCCGGCGGCGCCTCCCCGCGCAGCTGCAGCCACGCCTCGAACATCATGCGCAGACCCGAGGCGCCGACCGGGTGACCGAAGCTCTTGAGACCGCCGTCGGGGTTCACGGGCAGCTCCCCGTGCAGGTCGAAGGTGCCCGCAAGCACCTCCTTCCACGCGGTGCCGCGGTCGGCGAAGCCCAGGTCCTCCATTAGCACGAGCTCGGTCGGCGTGAAGCAGTCGTGCACCTCGGCCATCGCTAGCTGGTGACGGGGATCGGTCACCCCGGCCTGGGCGTACGCGTCCCGGGCACAGGCGACGATCTCGGGGAACGTCGTGTAGTCGTAGTCCGGATCGAGCAGACCGCTGCCGTTGCCGGCCACGAACGACAGCGCCTTCACGTACAGCGGCTTGTCCGTGTAGCGCTCGGCGTCCTCCGCACGGACCACGATCGCGGCCGCGGCTCCGTCAGCCACCCCAGCGCAGTCGAACACGCCGAGCATCCCCGCAACCGGCGGCGCGGCGCAGACCTGCTCGGCGCTGACCTCACGGCGGAACTGGGCGCGCGGGTTGCGGGCACCGTTGTAGTGGTTCTTCGACGCGATGTGGGCCAGCGCCTCCCGCAGTTGGGCCTCGTCGACCCCGAACTTCTTGGCGTAGGCCGGAGCGACCATCGAGAACATGGCCGCGGCGGTGAGGGTACGGGCCGTGCCGTCGTTCGGGATGGGGAAGGCGTTGAGCCCCTGGAAGCCGGAGTCCTTCACCTTCTCCACCCCGATCGCCATCGCCATGTCGTAGGCGCCACTCGCCACGGCATAAGACGCCTGTCGCAACGCCTCCGAGCCGGTGGCGCAGAAGTTCTCGACCCGGGTCACGGGCTTGCCGTGGAGCTGCAGCGGCTTGGCGAGCGTGATGCCGCTCATCCCGGACTGCGCGGTGCCAAGCCAGTACGCGTCGACGGTGTGCTTGTCGACTCCTGCCGAGGCGAACGCCTCCTGCGCGGCGTCGATGAGCAGGTCATCGGTGCTCTTGCCGAACGCCTCCGTGAAGGGCGTGCACCCCATCCCGATGATGGCGACCTTGTCCTTGATCCCGTGTGAGCCCACTGTGCTGTCCCCTCAGCCTCGAACCGGTCGTGCCTTCCAGAAGTAGTTGTGGATGCCGTCCGCGGTGTTGAGCCGGCGGAACGTCATCTCCACCCGTCCGCCGATGGCCACGTCGGTCTCGTCGATGTCGGTGAGCTCGATCGGGAGCCGACCGCCGCCGTCGAAGTCCACCACCGCGAAGATCACCGGCGGGCTCGGTGAGTACGCCAGCCGGTCGACGGTGTAGGTGACGATGGTGCCCTCGGTATCCGCCATCGGGATCGGCTCCATGTCATCGACCGCGTCGCCGACCATCGACACCCGCGCCGGTGGCAGGTGCACCGCGCCGCTCGTGCGGTCCCGGGAGCCGACGAAGGCGTACTTCCATGCCGTCGATCGTGCCGCCGCCGAGGCCGACACCCGGGCCGGCTCGGGACGCCGGGGCGGCTCGAGGGTGAGCATGCCCCGCCACGAGAGGAACTTGGCGTACGGCAGGTCGGCGCCGTTGGCGACCTGCCCCGCCACCGTGCGAGCCGGCCGACGCGCCTCGAGCGCATCGGTGGCCCGAAACACGAACGCGTCCGCACCATCGGCGAGGGACAGCACCGCGATCACCTGGCCGGGCTCGGCGCGGTCGAGCGCGGCGGCCAGCAGCAGCCCGGGGTGTGCGGTGCCGCTGTTGCCCACCGTGGAGCTGAGATCGTCGATGATCCTGTCCTCGGCGACCCCGAGCGTGCGCAGCGTGGCGCGCACCGCCCGGCTGTGGAGCCCGGTGACGGCCACCAGGTCGACGTCGGCGGTGGTGATCTCAGCCCGCTTGAGTGCCCCGTTCCAGGCCTGCTCGGCCAACGGGACGTACTGCAGCTCGCCGAAGCGCTCCTCCCACTGCTTGGAGCGGTTCTCACCCGGTGTGCGCCAACGGTCGATGAACTCGCTGGTCGCGCTCGCGCAGCCGAGGTGCTCGGCGAGCAGTGCCCCGCCCTCGTCGCCGTCGCCTCCCTCGCCGATCAGCAGCGCGCTGGCGGCATCACCTCCGGCCGCCTCGTCGGCGCTCCCCGGCAGGCCGGTGCGGATGTCCGCAGTGGCGACCAGCACCGATCCGGTGCCCTCCAGAGCAGCTCGCCACGCGGCGACCCCCGAGCGGGCCGCGCCCCCGAAGTCGGCGGCGAGGACATCGGAGTCGAGCCGGAGCGCGGCGTGGATGGCGGTGGCGTTGGTCTTGTCGAGGTAGGCGGGAGCGACCGTGGCGAACCACAGCGCGTCAGGCTGGGTGCCCGAGGGGGCGGAGCGAAGTGCCAACCGGCTGGCTTCGACCGCCATCGTGGTGGTGTCCTCGTCGTAGGACGCCACGGATCGCGTGCCCCTGCCGCCGCCGCTGCCGAGGAACGAGCGGATGGCCGTGCGGTCGAGTCGGCGGTACGGCACGTACGCGCCGTAGCTGATGATCCCTCGCATGCGGGCAGTCTAGGCGGGATCTGACACTCCGTCAGATGCTTGGACGCCACCGGTACGATGCGCCGCATGAAGCTCGGAGAGGTGGCGAACGCGGAGGCGATGGCGTATGGGCGGCCGCTCGACGGGGTGCGGGTGCTCGCCGCCGAGCAGATGCAGGCGCTCCCCTACGCCACCCAGCTCCTCGCCCGGCTGGGCGCGGATGTGGTGAAGGTGGAGCACCCCGTCGAGGGGGAGTCGGGTCGGGGGGCCGCCCCCGCGATGCTCGACCCCTACGGCCGGCGCGTCGGCGCCACCTTCCTGCGCAACAACCTGAACAAGCGCAGCGTCGGCATCGACCTGAAGCACGAAGAGGGACGCAGGCTCTTCCTCGAGCTGGTCCCGCACTTCGACATCATCTGCGAGAACTTCAAGCCGGGGACCATGGATCGCATGGGCCTCGGCTATGCGGACATCGCGGCCATCCACCCCCGTGCCATCTACCTGTCGATTTCAGGCTTCGGCAACACGGTCGACACGCCGTACCGGTCCTGGCCCGCCTACGCCTCGGTGGTCGAGGCGATGTCCGGGATCTACGAGTACCGAAGCGGCCCCGATCGACCGCCGGTGACCATCCCGGTGGGGGCGCTCGGCGACATCAGCTCCGGGTTGTTCGCCGTGATCGGCGTGCTCGCGGCGCTCCGCCACCGTGACCGCACCGGCGAAGGTCAGTACGTCGACATCGCCATGTTCGACGCCATGATCTCGATGACCGACATCGTCACGAACTTCTGGTCCATGGGGGTGCGCCCGACACCGGAGGCGCAGGTGCCGGTGATCTGCGAGGGGTTCAAAGCCCGCGACGGCTACGTCGTGGTGCAGATCGTACGGGAACACCAGTTCGAGCGGCTCGCAGAGCTCATCGGACGGCCCGAGTGGAAGACCGACCCCCGGTTCACCGACCGCTCCGGCTGGATGCCCCACCTCGAGTCCGAGATCCGTCCCGCGATCGAGGCCTGGTTGGCGAGCCGCACGAAGCTCGAAGCTGCCAGGGAGCTCACCGCCGCCGGCATCGTGGCCGGTCCGAGCAACAGCGCCCCCGACGTGATCGCCGACCCGCACGTGGCAGCCCGCAACATGCTGGTGGAGATGCCCCGCACCGACGGCGTGGAGGAACCGATCCTGGTCCCCGGCAACCCGGTGAAGCTCTCGAAGATGGCCGAGGGGCCCGAGACGCGGGTGCCGTGGGTGGGCGAGCACACCCGGGAGGTGCTCGCCACCGAGCTGGGACTCGACGACGCTCGCCTCGACCAGCTCGCCGCCGAGGGGGTCATCTCCCCTTGACCCCTGCGGTGAACGGTGACGCCCCTCGAGGCGTCCGTTCGGCTCGGCGGTGCCAGACGCTCCCCGGTGTGTCCGCGCCTCACCCGTGCCGAGCTGTCCCCCGGCGCCAGCCCGGCACGGGTTTCGCTCAGCGCGGCGGAGAGCGGTAACGTTTCTGACGGATCGTCAGATCTCCGACGCTGGTTCAGACCTGTCCCCGATACGTCCGCCCCGATCGCAGGAGCACCCATGGACTTCGAGTTCTCGCAGGAGCAACTGGACTTCCTCGCCGAGGTGGAGCGCTTCCTCGACGAGAACGACGACCCCGAGGTCTTCGACGTCACCCGGGAGAACATGGCCCAGATCGTCGACACGCCCAAGCGGCGGGCGTTCATGAAGAAGCTCGGCCAGAAGGGCTGGCTCGGCATCACCTGGCCGAAGGAGTACGGCGGCAGCGAGGGAGAGGGGGTCTACGAGTACCTGCTCAACGAGGCGCTGGCGGCACGAGGAGGGCCCCAGATCGGCAAGGGCGTGGGCATCATCGGCAAGACGCTGATCGCCCACGGCAGCGAGTTCCTCAAGAAGAAGTTCCTGCCGCTGATTCTCGAGAACGAGGTCGAGTTCGCGGTGGGCTACAGCGAGCCGAACGCCGGCTCGGATGCCGCCGCGATGAAGCTGAAGGCTGTCCGCCACGAGCAGGACGGCAAGACCGGCTGGCTGCTCAACGGGCAGAAGACGTGGACCACCTCCGCCCACTTCGCCGAGTGGTACTGGCTCGGCACCCGCACCAACCCCGATGACAAGCACCACGGCATCACCCTGATGCTGGTTCCGCTCGACCATCCCAACATCGAGATCCGACCGATCTGGACGATGGGCGACGAGCGCACCAACGAGGTGTTCATCAACGACGTCTTCGTGCCCGACGAGTACGTCGTCGGCGAGGTGAACAAGGGCTTCCAGTACATCAGCCAGGCGCTCGATCTCGAGCGCTTCACCATGTTCACGTTCTCGCCGATCAAGCAGCGCCTCGACCTGCTCACCGACTACGTCCGCAACGAGACCCGAGACGGCAAGCCCCTCAAGGACGACCCAGTGATCCGGGCTCGCATCGCCCGTCTGCACACCGAAGCCGAGGTGGCCCGGGTGATGGGGCTCAAGGTCGTGGCCGAGTCGGTGAAGGGTGAGAAGCAGACGAAGGCCACCGGCAAGCCCACTCCACCGCCCACCGTGGAGTCCTCCGAGTACAAGCTGTACGCCACCGAGTTCTCGAAGCGGCTGGCCAACGCGGCGATGGACATCGCAGCTCCGGGAAGTCAGCTGCGGGTCCACACCGAGGAGGCCCCGATGAAGGGCCGATCGGAGTCGACCTACCGCTACACCGTGATCGACACCATCGGTGGCGGCGCCTCCGAGATCCAGAAGAACATCATCGCCCGCCGCGGTCTCGGCCTTCCGAAGAACTTCTAGGGATGCCCACCCCTGCACTCGCCGGCATCACGATTCTCGACCTCTCGACGGTCGGGCCTGCGGCGCGCGCCTCGCGCATCTTGAGCGACTACGGGGCGACCGTGGTGAAGGTCGGTGCCGTACCTCGCGCCGGTGGGGTGCAGATCATCCCCCCCTACTACGCCTACTCGGGGCATCGCGACCTGAAGCGGGTGCAGCTCGACCTCAAAGCCGCCGAGGGACGCGAGGCCTTCCTCGCCCTCGCCAGCCGGGCAGATGTGGTGATCGAGAGCTTCCGGCCTGGCGTCGCCGACCGCCTGGGGGTGGGGTACGAGGACGTGCGAGCGGTCCGACCCGAGATCGTGTACTGCTCGACCAGCGGCTACGGCCAGAGCGGCCCCTACTCCCAGTGGGCCGGCCACGACATCAACTACCTCGCGCTCGGCGGCTACCTCGACTGCAGCGAGCGGGCACCCGACGGCAAGCCGCCGCTGCCCGGCGCGACCGTCGCCGACGCCGCCGGCGGCGGGATGCAGGCAGCGATGGCGGTGATGGCTGCGCTCGTGCGCCGCAGCAGCACCGGTGAGGGCGCCTACCTCGACGTGTCCATCACCGACGGGGTGCTGTCGCTCATGTCGCTCTACATCGACGAGTACCTCGCCACGGGCACCGTTCCGGGGCCGGGCCACTACATCCTCACCGGCCGCTACGCGTGCTACGACACCTATCGGTGTGCCGACGGGAGGTGGGTGGCGGTAGGCGCGATCGAGCCGCACTTCTACGAGAACCTGTGCCGGCGACTGGGTTGCGAGCAGTGGATCGGCCACCAGCTCGACGACGACGTGCAAGATCAGATCCGCGCTGACTTCCGGGCCGCGTTCGCCACCCGGCCTCGCGACGAGTGGGTGGCGGAGCTGGCACCCAACGACACCTGCGTGGCACCCGTGTACTCGGTGCCCGAGCTGGTCAACGACCCGCACCTCACCGCCCGAGGGGTGATCGCCGAGGCGCACCACGAGCGCGAGGGCACGTTCCGGCAGCTCGGCACCCTGCTGGCGGGCACCGACACCGGGCGACGCCACTTCGAGGTGCGCGACGCCGGCGAGACCGATACCGACGATCTGCTCGGCGCGGCCGGCTTCAGCGCCGAGCGGATCCGTGCCTTGCGGGAGAGAGGAGTGGTCGCATGACCAGCCCGGACACCGACCTTCCCGAGGATGTCGCGGCGATGATCGGCAAGGTCCAGTACGAGGTCACCGGCGAGTTCCCGGTCGAGCGGGGCTACATCTGGACCAGCTGCGCGTCCGTCGAGAACGGCAACCCGCTGTTCTGGGACGACCAGGTGGCCGAGGAGATCACCGGCGGTCCGATCGCGCCGCCGACCATGCTGTCGGTGTGGTTCCGGCCCCACCACTGGGCGCCGGGCCGCACCGAGCAGGCGCTGCCGTTGCAGGTCCACTTCGACCTGAAGGAGCGCTTCGACCTGCCCGAGGCGGTGATGACCGACAACACCATCGTCTTCCACGAACCGGTCCGGCCGGGGGATCGGCTCCGCACCCATCAGATCCTGCGCTCGGTGAGTCCACCGAAGACCACCAAGCTCGGCACCGGCCGCTTCTGGGTGATCGACGTCGAGTACTTCAACCAGCGCGACGAGCTGGTGGGGGTCGAGAGCTACACCGGCTTCGGCTACCGGAGGGAACCATGACCACGGTGCTGACGCTCGACGAGGTTCACAAGGGGGACACCCTGCCACCGCTGCACCACGACGTGACCGCCACGACGATCGTGCTGGGTGCGCTCGCCTCCCGTGACTGGCGTCCCATGCACCACGACCACGACTTCGCCGTGAACCGCAACGGCACCCGTGACATCTTCATGAACACCCCGAACCAGGCAGCCTGGTTCGAGCGCTACATCACCGACTGGACCGGCCCGACCGGTCGGCTCGGCCGGATGACGTTCCGCATGAAGGGCTCGGTGTTCCCCGGCGACACGATGACGCTCTCCGGGGTGGTCGAGGACACCAGCGTCGACGAGACCGGGTGCGGCTGGGTCGACCTGCGCATCTCGCTCACCGTCGACGGCGAGCTCAAGACCGAGTGCGCCGCCCGGGTGGCGGTGCCCACCTCCCCTGACGACAACCCCTGGCGCCGCCGCGGCGACCAGTGGAAGCCCTAGGAGACCGCGATGGACCTGGACTTCAGCGATGAGCAGCAGATGCTTCGGGAGATGGTCCGAGGTGTCTGCAACGACTTCGCCTCGCTCGAGGTGGTGCGCCAGTTCGAGGACGACCCGGTCGGGTTCCCCGCTCCGTTCTGGAAGCAGCTCGCCGAGCTCGACCTGATCGGTCTCACCCTGCCGACCGAGTACGGCGGATCGGGGATGACCATGCTTGAAGCGGCGATCCTCTACGAGGAGCTGGGCCGAGCGCTCGCGCCCTCGCCGCACTTCGTCAGCGCGGTGATGAGCGCTGGCGTGCTGCTGCGGTCCGGCTCTGAGGACCAGAGGCAGCAGTGGCTGCCGAAGATCGCGCGCGGTGACGCCATCCTGAGCACGGCCTGGTTGGAGCCGCGCAACGGCTTCGCGCCCGAGGGGGTGCAGCTGCGAGCCCGCGCCGACGGCGACGGCTTCGTGCTCGACGGCACCAAGTGGCACGTGCCGTTTGCTTCCTCCGCCGACCGACTGGTGGTGCTCGCCCGCAACGATGACGGCGACATCGATCTGTTCCTCGTCGACCCCAACGCTGACGGGGTGACGCTCGAGCAGCAGCTCACGATCGCCTCCGACACCCAGTACGCGGTGACCTTCTCGGAGGTGCGCGTCAGCGACGCTGACCGCATCGGCGAACCGGGGTCAGGTTGGCGAACCTGGGCCGACACGATGCTCGACGGGCTGATCCCCCTCGCTGCGCAAGCCATGGGCGGTGCGCAGTATGCGCTGGAGATCACGGTGCAGTACGCGAAGGACCGTGAGCAGTTCGGCAAGCCGCTAGGCGCGTTCCAGGCCATCGCCCACTACCTCGCCGATGCCAAGACGACGGTTGACGGGGGGACGCTGCTGGTCTACGAGGCGGCCTGGGCCCGTGCCACCGGTCGACCAATCGACCGGCTTGCTCCGATGGCCAAGCTCTTCGCCTGCCAGACCTTCCGCGACGTCACCGCGGTGGCGCAGCAGATCTTCGGCGGGGTGGGCTTCACCCTGGAGTACGACATCCAGCTGTACTTCCGCCGAGCCAAGCAGCTCCAGATCAGCTGGTACGACGATCGTCGCCTCGAAGAGCTGGTCGCCAGCGCCGTGCTCGACGGCTGACACGGGTCGTCTCTCCCCGCACCAGTCGGCTCGCCGGCTGCGTGCTTTCGATGTCGACCTCGTGGATCGCCGCTGGCACGGTCGCTGGATGTGAGCAGGCCTTTGACAGAGCACACCATTCGCTCGCTGAAAGCTTCAAGGACGGTCATAGGACCCTGGGGCGCGCTGAACCGAATGGTGCCGCCGAGCCCAAGGGCTTCGATCTCTTCGGTGAGGTGCGCGGCAGCGTCACGGCCTGTGAGTGCGCTGAGCACCTGGGCGAGGAGGTGCCAGCCGGCGACTTCGCTGTATTCGGCGACACCGGATCTTGCCGCGTTCAGCAGCTTGGTGGGCTCGAGCTCAACGGCAAGAGCGGCAGGGTCCATCATGTTGCAACGATAGGCGTCGGGCTGGCCAAGACCGGCGGTGTGGTTCACGACATCGCGCACGGTGATGGTCGATGGGTGGTCGATGTCGAGGAGTTCAGCGACCGGAGTTGACGGATCACATCGTGCGTCTTCAAGCGCTCGGGCCACTGCGACGGCGACTACGGGCTTCGTGGCGCAGTGCAAGTTGAAGGTCGTCCCGCTCGTGATGGGGTCGCCGGGAACGCCTTCCCCGACAGCGACATCGCAGAGCACATCACCTTCGAGGGCAACGAACACTTGGGCTGCGGTGCCAAAGCCGGCTCTGAGTTCTCCGTCCAGCATCGAGTGGACCTGATCGTCGAGCGAACGCGTGCTCACGAGGCCGCAGGTCGATCGTTGAGGGTGTCGCAGCGATTCAGTCGGAGGAACTCCTCGATCGCCGCCGGCCGCATCGCCTCGGCGTCTGCTGCGAGCGCTTCAAACGTCTCGGGGCCCGCCGAGATACCTTGCACGAAGGTGAGCTGTGGCAACTCGTCACGCAGGTGTGCGAGAAGTGTCGGACTGACGTCACCTCGCTGATACTGCTCGTACCACGCCAGGTACCAGGCACAGGCGTTCGCCCAGCCGACCTGGGTCTGGGCGTCTTCGTCGGTGGTTCCGGCAGCTGCCGCGAACGAGGAGAGGGCCTCCACAGGCGGCGCGTGCCCGTCGGGCCACGACAACGCCTGGGCGTGCCCCTCGATCTGCGAGGGGGATGCACCACCCGGGTCTGAGCCAGAGCAGCCGCTGGCGACGAGGAGCAGAGACACCGCGGCGACTGCAACCACCGAGCAGGGCAGCCAGCGGCGGGTGGCGGGGACGCTGGGCGGCTTCTGGTGCGGGCTGGTCATTCGGTTCCCTTCGGAAGTTGGTCGGGACGTCGTAGCAAGGCGGCGGTGAGCAGGGCGAGCACCCACGCTGCCGTCGCGATGTGGGCGATCCACGGCTCGATGTCCGTGGCGAGCAGCGGGCTCCGTGCGTCTGCGGCTCGCAGGGGCCAGATCCCAACCCACGGCGAGAGCACCTGTGCAGGCTTGAGGATTGGGGCGAAGTACAGCATGGCCAGGACCGCTGCGGTGGCCATCAACGACCCTTCGAGGATGACCACGGCCAGCAGACGCCGTCCGACGAGCTCAGCGACCGAGATCGACAACGTGACGCTGACGGCCGCCGCCGCGATCGCGAAACCGAACCCAGACGATCCCGACGATCCGGCGAGGCCGACCGACCAGTCGCCTGGCGTGGAGACGTTGGCGAGCACCGCGCCGACGACGCCCATCGCGGCGGCTGCAGCAAGGGCGGCGACCACCGCGCTCAGCGCCTCCACCCTGCGCCGGTTACGGAGAGCTGCTGCGCTGATCCCGCTGACCCACCGGTATGCGGACACGCCCGACTCGACCTCGGCGCACACCACGGTGGCGACGAGTGGCGGCATCCACACCGGCCCGAGGGTGGCCGCTGCCGCAAACCCGTTGACGAGGCCAGCGAGCAGTCCCTGCCCGGGTTCGCCGAGGACGGCGACGGGCAGCACCCCGCCCAGTCCCCCGGCAAGGAGGGCGATGACCACCGACGGCATCCAGCCCGGCCCCAACAGGAGCTGGTGCAGTCGCGGTCTCCTCCACGCGGTGGCGCTCGAGGGTCGGCGCGGCAGCGGTTCTGCGACCGCCGCCTGTACCTGGGCTCGGTCACCCTCGCGCCGCGCGGACACGAACCACCTCCCAGCCTGTGTCACGACGATCGAGGTGGAACTCGTACGTGTAGCGATGAGTTCCGCCATCGCCCACCGTGGCGGTCACCCTCACGGCGTCAGGTGCTTGCATCTCCGACTCGGAGGCGACGTCGATGGTGCCTTCTCGCAGCGGCCGCCAGAACGGGTCGCCAGGTTCGACCCCCTCGGACACCGATTCACCTCGACGCAGCGCGTCCACGAACCCTTCGACGGCGTCGATGCTCGACGTGCCATTGCGGGTGTCACGAAGCCACTCCGGTTTGAAGTACCAGGGAAGGGCTTGTCGGGCCAGCGGTGGAAGGACCGCAGCGATCACGACGACGGCGGCAGTCGAAACCAAGGTTGCCTTCATCACACGCGACGACGGGGAAGGAACGGGCGAGGAGTGATGGCTGCGGCGTACAGCGGCGAGTGCGAGCAGCGCCGCTGCCCACCCGGCGAGGATCAACACACCGAACACCGCGTGGCGAGGGGGGCCACGCCCGCTGACGTGGTGTAGGAGGACCACCGCGTCAACCTCTTGGTTGTTGTTCTAGCCGGCTGCTTCGA
>JBBFLY010000034.1:0-32407 GCA_037478855.1 Acidimicrobiales bacterium
GCGTTCCTGCTTCCCCCCACCACCCGGGGTTCCCGAGCCGGCCCGACAGCGCACCCTCGCGGAGGCTGCGGAGATCGCGGCCGGGCGCGTCCAGCTGCTCGGTCGGTCCTTCGAGCTCGGCGAAGTCCCCGACTGGCACGCGGTGCTCGACGGACCGGGCTGCTGGCCCCGGCTGCCGTGGTGGCGGATCGACATCCGCTCGCAGGCACGCTGCGGCGACGTCAAGTGGACCTGGGAGCTGAACCGGCACCGCCATCTCGTCGTCCTGGCCCGGGCGGCCCACCTGCAGCCGGACGAGCCGCGGTGGCTGACGGCGCTGGAGCGGCAGCTGCGATCCTGGATCGTCGAGAACCCCCCGGAGGTCGGCGTCCAGTGGGCCTCGAACCTGGAGATCGCGCTGCGCGCCGTCGCCTGGGCGCAGATCCTCTCGCTCACCGGTGACCGGCTCGCGCCCCCGTTGCGGGCGGCGATGGCCCGGGTCCTGTGGCACTCGGGCCGGCACCTGGTCTTCGAGCTCCCGTACACGTTCAGCACCATGGCGAACAACCACCTGCTGGGTGACGCCCTCGGCCTGGCGGTCATCGGTCGCTCCTTCGAGCATCCGGCCGCCGCCCGGTGGGCCGCAGCTGGTGCCTGGCTGTTCGACCGCCAAAGCGCGCGCGAGGTGCGCGACGACGGGTCGACGATCGATGAGGCGCTCTCCTACCACCGCTTCGTCCTCGAGATGCTCATGGTGCGGGTCCTGGTCGATCGCGACCCGACCACCGTCGAGCGGCTCGAGCGCGCCGCGCAGTACCTGGCGCGCCTTGGCGTACTCGACGGGCCGGTGCCCCCATACGGCGACTGGGATGAAGGCCGCCTGCTGGTGTCCTCCGTGCGTGGGTCCGGAGCAGACCTGCGGGGATCGACCCTCGCGGGGCTCGCCCTCGCTGGCGGCGGTGCGCCCCGCGACGAGCGGCACCGCTACGACGAGCTCGCGTGGTACGTGTCCGAGGGCCGTCCGGTCGACCCGCAGCCAGCAGTGACCGACGCCGCGGTCGGAGGCGGCATCGCTCGGGCGCAGGCAGGGGCGCTGCGGGTGTGGCTGCGCACCGGGCAGCGGCTCTGGCACGGCCACGCGGACCTCTGCAGCACCGAGATCTCGGTCGGCTCCGACTGGCTGGTGGGCGACCCGGGCACCGGTGCGTACAACGCCGATCCGGCGCTTCGGGACGGCTTCCGCACCTCCGCCGCCCACGCGGTCCTCCAGGTGGCTGGTGCGGATCAGCTGGAGCCGCATCGGGTCTTCCGCTGGCGGCACACCGCCCGCGGCACCCTCGGTGCGTCGGCCCACCTGGCGGATCTGGTGATCCTCTGGGGCACCCACGACGCGTACCGACGTCTCACACCCGCCGCAACCGTGGTCCGGGTGGTGCTCGTCGACACCGACGGCCCGACGGTGGCGGTAGCGGACTGGGTGCTGGGGCGTGGGCCGACACCCTGGTCGCTCACCCTGCCGCTCGGCCCGACGATCGCCGCCACGCCGCGGGGCCGACAGGTGGACTGCCAGACCGGCTCCGGGGAGACCTGGATCCTGCACCTCCCCGCCGAGCCTGAAGCGGTCCGAGCCCGGCGCGAGCCTTGGTCGGGCTGGTGGAGCCGCACCTACGGCGAGGTGGAGCCCACGACGTGGCTCACCGTGCGGGGCTGCTCGACCGGGCCGGTGCTCTGGCAGCTGCTCCCCGCGACCGACCCGCTTCGTCCCCGATGGCAGGTCAAGGGTGACCAGCTGGTGCGCACCGCGAGCCCCAGTGAGGGAAGCATGGAAGGCACGGCGGTGCGGGTGGAGCAGACTGATGGGGTGATCAGGCTGCGGGTCGACCGGGGAGCGAGCCAGTGGTGCGCCACGATCCGGCCGTGACCGGAGGGTGCGACGGCTCCCCTGCGCGGACCCGACGGCTGCTCGCGCTCAACCACTTCGCCAACCCGTACGACGCGCCGGGAGGTACCCGACTGCTCGAGCTCACCGAGCGGCTCCCGGGTTGGCAGACCACCATCGTGGCGGCTGACCGCAACCTGTTCACCCAGGGACGCCAGCCTCCTCCCACCGACAGCTTCCGCACCGTGTGGACGCCACCGTACGGCGGCAACGACCTCACTCGGGTCCTGAACTGGGTGGTGTTCGCGATCGGTGCGTTCCTCACGGGTCTCCGGCTTCCTCGACCTGATGTCGTGTACGCCTCCTCGCCGCACCTGCTCACCGGGCTGGCCGGGTGGGGACTGGCCCGTCTCCGCCGCGTCCCGTTCGTGCTCGAGATCCGTGATCTTTGGCCCCAGATCCTCGTCGACATGGGCAGGATCCGCGACGGCTCGCTGATCCATCGCCTGGTCCGGGGCTTGGAGCTGTTCCTCTACCGACGGGCCGATGCCATCGTCGTGCTGGCCCTCGGGGTGGCGCAGGCCATCGCCGATGACGGCATCCCCGTCGAGCGCATCCACTTCATCCCCAACGCCGCCGACCCCGAGGACTTCGAACCCAGCGCGCCCCGGCAGGAGCTGCGGCGCCGGTACGGGTTCGACGGGGTGACCATCATCTACGCGGGCGCCCACGGGCCCGCGAACGGCCTCGACTTCGTGCTCGATGCCGCGGCCGACGTGGCCCGCGACCTTCCCGAGGTCCGCTTCGTGCTCGTCGGCGATGGGCTCTCCAAGCCAGCGCTGATGGCGCGGGCGGCTCTCCGGCGCCTCAACAACGTGGTGTTCCTCGAACCGGTCCCCAAACAGGAGATCCCTGACCTGCTCGCCGCTACCGACGCGGGCCTCCACGTGCTCGCCGACCTGCCGCTGTTCCTCTACGGGGTCAGCCCGAACAAGCTGTTCGATTACATGGCTTCCGGCCTGCCGGTGCTCACCAACACCGCCGGAGAGGTGGGTGAGATCGTCAAGAGCAACGACGCGGGCATCGTCGTCGAACCGGCCCAGCTCGCCTCGGGGGTGCGCCAGCTCGTCGCAGCCGGTGCGCAACAGAGGAGGATCTGGGGGGAGAACGGACGGCGGTACACGGCGAACGAGCGGAACCGCTCGCTCATGGCGGCGCGGCTGGAGGAGCTGCTCGACACGCTCAGCTCGTGAGGGGGAGCACCACCTCGCGGTACGCCCGCACGAGTCGCTCGCCGTAGTGCCCCCAGGTGTTCGCCTCTGCGCGCCGACGGGCCTGCCGGGACATGGACTCGAGCAGATCCCGGTCATGTGCGAGGGTCGCGAGACGTTCGGCCAGCGCATCGGGGTCTCCCACCGGCACGACGAAACCTTCGGCGCCGTCGGTCATCACCTCGCCGGCGCCGACCTGATCGCTGATGACGACGGGGACGCCGGAGGCCATCGCCTCAAGCACCACCATCCCGAACGCCTCGGACAGCGACGGCAGCGCGAGCACCGAGGCCCGACGGTAGAGGGCGGGCATCTCGTCCCCCCCAACACCGCCGAGCGCTTCGACCTCGATCCCGAGCCCGGCGAGTGTCCCCCGAGCGGTGGCGTCGAGCTCACCCACGACCAGCAGCCGGGTCCCACGGGGCAGCCCCCGAGCGGCTTCCAGCAGGTCGAGCAGGCCCTTGCGGTAAGGGTCGCGTCCGACGAACAGCACAGTGAACCGGTCCGGTCGCCGCGACGAGGGATGGAACGCGCTGACATCGCAGCCCAGTGGTACGGCGACGACCCGAGCCGGGTCGAAGCCTTCGGCGAGGAATGACCGACGGGTGTACTCGGAGTTGCACACCAGCACATCGGCCAGCTCGAACTCGCGGGTCATGCGTCCGAGGATGTCGAGGTCGGGTGGCTGGTAGCGCACACCCCGCCGTCGCAGCGCCTCGATGACGTCTCGCTGCAAGGTGCGTGGATGTGCGGCGCGCACGTCGCAGACCACCACCGCGCCGTGCCGCCGGGCCGAGGCGGCGGTGCGGGCCATGATCCCGCTGAGCCCGTGGACGATCCGCGGCCCGGGGCCACGCTGCGGTGCACGCAGATGAACGAGCGCCGACGCATCCCACACCGCGGACCGGAACCGCAGCGCGGAACCCCGACCGCCGTGCATCGCCAGGCGCTGGGCACCCAGCGCGACCACCTGCGCGGCCCACATCCGTCGGATCGGGACGCCCTCCAGCTGCGGATCGACCCTCGTGCGGTTGAAGTAGCCGACCAAGCCGCCGAGGCCCGGCACGTGCTCCAACCTGGATGGGTGGTGTGACATAGGCGCGGAGACGAACCGTCGCAGAAGACCCGCCCGCAACAGAGCGACCGCGGTGTGCGAGTAGTAGGGGAGGTGGGCCAGCAGGTCCACCACCCGCTCAGCGTGCGGCTCCTCCCCCCCGCTCATCATCGACCGGTGGCCCCCACTGGCGAGTCGGAGGAGGCGAGCCCGCCAGCGCCGAGGCGGCGCAGCCGGCGCGCCACGAGCACGATCCCCAGCGCGAACCCCGACACACCCGCGATGAGCCCCGCGAGATAGCCGCGCGAGAACAGCTGAAGCAAGGTGGGGATCAACGACGCGTAGACCACGACGGACGCCGGGGTGCTCGCGGCGACGAGCTGGAGCCAACACCACTCGAGCAGGTACCCGAACAGCAGGCAGAGGATCGCGGCACCGACCCAGCCGAAGTTCGCGTACGCCTCCCCGTAGTACGCAAACGACGCACCGAGCTCCTGCCGGAAGAACGCGCGCTGGAGCTCCTTGACCTGGCCTTCCGGCTTCTCAGGCCACAGCGCCCGGGGCACGGGCATCACCACCACCTCCGCGTAGCTGGATCCGCCGAGGTACGGATGGGTGGCGGGCACCGTGTCCACCAGCACCGCGGTCGTCGCGAAGACCCCACCGCGCAGCTGCTTGGAGAGGAACGCATCGGTGTCGATGGTCTTCACACCGGCCTGCTCGCGCAGCCCCCCGACGAGCACCGCCAGCACGAAGAGCCCCGCTGCGCCGAGAACCAGGATCAGGCGGGGGTGACGGGCCCACGCTCCTCTGGAGGTTCGCCACCAGGTGAGCGCCGCCGCGACCGCGGGGATCCCGAGCCACCACCTCGCGCCGCCGCTGATGAGGAGCGCGGCGGAGACACCGATCACTGCCCACGGGAGCCACCGGATCCGGGCGGACGCCGAGGTGAGTCGGAGCGTCGCCACGACGATCGCCGCTCCTGCGAGACCGAGCAGCACGCTGAAGTACTTCACGACCGGGCCCTGGGCGGTCTTCGCGAACGCGCCGTACTTCGCTTCACCGACCAGCACGACGAGAGCCCGTGGGTCACCCCCGGCGGTGAGGACGTACAGCACCAGTCCGACGACCGCTCCGGCGAGCAGACCGACCGACCAGCGATCGAGCACCCGGGCGGGCAGCTCAGCGCGCACCCGCACCGGTGGCCCCCCGCCACGCCAGGTTCGGGCCGCAAGCACGCCGGCGAGCACCGAGACCTGGGCGAGCATGGACAGCCGGAGCCCGTCCACCGTCCCGGCGGTGACGTCGTAGACCGCGATCATCGTGCGGCCTTCGACCACTGCGATCGTCGCCGGTGCGAGCACCTCGAGCAGGAAGAAAACCTGTAACCCGGCGAGGGCGAGCGACGGCCAGCGTGACAGCAGCGCGAACGCGGTCGAGACCGCCCACGCGGCCCACAGAGCGAGGAGCCACCAGGTCGCCGGGGCAGCCGGCTGTGCGAGGGCCGCACCCACCAGCAGCGCGAGGGCGATGCCCGTGGCGACCGTCCACCGGCTGGTCCGGTCTGGGATCCGGATCACAGACGTCATGGGGGAGACGCGAGGGTCCCCCGGCCTTCGCCGGGGGACCCTCGTGACGTCAACGTGACGGCAGGCCTCAGTTCCTGGAGGTGCAACCGGCGGACTGCGCGAGGTAGGCGGTGAGGAGGGTGACCTGGCCGGCGCTGATGGTCACCGGCTTGGCGTAGGCCACCGCCCCGGTGGTCGGACCACCGGAGACATCGTCATACCACTCGGAGCAGAACGCCGGGCTGCCACCACCTGTGCCGATCACCCGGAACAGCACCTTGTAGCTACCGGGCGGCAGACCCTGCTGTGCGTTCGGGAAGGCGGGGTCAGCGGTCCAGCGGTAGAAGGTGTAGTTCACCGCGAAGTTGTCGCCCGCCAGACCCTCGCCGACGCGCACCTTGCCTCGGAAGGCGCCCGTCGCGGCGTCGTAGACCCGAACCTCGGTCTGCCCGTCGGGGACCTTCGCCCCTGACGAGGCCGCTGCGACCCCGCCCTGGAGGTAGCCAGGGGCGGCGTTGCTCACGGGCTCGATCGCATAGACGCTCGAGGTGTTGGGGATGCTGGCAGTAGCCCAGTCACTCTCGACCTCGAGCCTGGTCGCGGTGTTCGACACGATCGTCTTGACCTGGCCCGCACCGCGGCCCGAAAGGATGCGGAGCCGGTAACCCGCCCACATGTTGGTTGTCCACGACTTGGTGGTGTCGTCGATGTAGGCCTTCGGCGGGCTGCCGAACAAGCCCGCGTTGCCAGCAGCGCTCACCTGACCCGTTCCCGGCTGGCTGTTCGTCGCCGCCGCCTCGATGACGTACTGGTCACCAGTCGCGATCGCGAAGCCGAACGCCGTGCCGACCGAGAGCATGGTGGCGGTGTTCGAGCTGATGACCCGAGACTGACCGGCCGCAGCGCCGGTGAGCATCCGAACCCGGTAGCCGACCCACTGGTTGGCTGTCCAGCCCTTGCTCGTGTCGGTGACCACCGTCGTGGAGCCGCTGGTCGCGACACCGGTGCTCTTGGCGGGCACCAGGTTGGCGTTCGCGGTGATGTTCACCGTTGTGGTCGCACCGCTGGTGACCGTCTCGGACTTCGCGGTGCTGACGTTCAACGCACCACCGCTCCAGATCTCCGCGTAGGTGCTGGAGCCCTTGGCAAAGCTGAGCTTGTAGGTGCCGGGGTTGAGATTTTGGAACTGGTAGAAGCCCGAGCTGTCCGTGGTGGTCTTGCGGCTGAACCAGCCGGTCGGGCCGTCGTACAGCCGGACCTCGACCCCTGCGCCGACGTTCCCGCTCGGCAGCTTGCTCACCGTGCCCTCGATCGTCCCGCGACCGGTGCCACCCCAGAGGGTCTGGTTCGCACCGGCGTACGGGGCCGGGATGGCCGGTGAGTTCGCGGCAGAGATGAGCCCGTCTCCGAGCCACCGGCTCGTGAAGCCGGCCTTCGCGAAGAAGAGCTTGTAGTTGCCCGACGCCACCGAGGTGAACGAGTAGTCACCGTTGGCGTCGGTGGTCGTGGAGCCCTGCAGGTTCAGGCTGTTCCCGACGACCTGGTAGAGGTTGACCGTCGCACCGCTGAGATCCGCACACGACGGGGTGCAGCCGGTGACCTTGCCGGAGATCGTGCCCGCCGTGGTGCCCTTCACGGTGATCACCATGTCATCGAAGGACGACTGACCGTCCTCGTCGGTGCCGGTGAAGCGGATGTTCTGGGTGCAGTCGGTCGCCGACGCGCCGGTCGAGAACGTCGTGGTCAGCTGCGACGGAGACGTGATGGTCACCGCGGAGGCGCCGCAGGTTCCCCCGGGGATCTTCGACCACGAGTAGGTCCGGCCGGTGGCGTCGGAGGGTGCGGGGCTGGTGAAGGTGCCTACCAGCTTGGACGGGTTCGCGGCAGCAGAGAGGCCCGCGGAGACCGTCAGGTCGGGCCCAGCGCTGACCGTCGGCGCCACGTCCGTCACGGTGAGGTTGAAGGTCGCCGTGTTCGGACTCATCGTCGGCCCGGCGCCATCACCGACCTCGATGAGGAAGCTGTAGCTCCCCCCGTCGGGTGGGATGAACGTGGCTGCACCCGTCTCGGGGTTCACCGAGATGTGCGAGATGGTGGGGCCGGCGGTCTGGGTCCAACGCCAGTTGTACTTCGGCGGTGGATTGGTGCACGGACCCGGGGATGCGCAGAGCACCACGTCGGGATCAGTGGCCGACGGGGTGAGCGTGATCTGCTGGCCTTCGGTCACCGGTCCCGGACTGGGCGGCGCGATCGCCGTCGGCTGCTGGTTGCCCGAGGCAGGCACGATGCGGGCGATCATCTGCAGCTTGCTCTGCCCGGGCGCCGAGGGAAGGCCGAACGATGAGTTCACGCTCGAGCACAGCCCGCCACTAGTGGTGGCGGGGACGACGAAGGTGTCATCGACCACGGTGAGGAACCCGGTGCTGGGGTTGTAGGGAGAGCCCCCAGTGTTCGAGGTCTTCGCGGAGATGTTGATCCCGGTGATCGGGCAGGTGCCGAACGGGCCCACCAGGGTCGCGTTCAGGGTGACGTCGATCTGCGCGCTCCCAGTCGCCGGGTCGATCGACCCGCTCACCGAGGTGGCCGACGTCGTGATCGACACCGTCCCGGTAAGCGGCTGGTTGATGTAGGTGTAGATGGGCGCCAGGGTGAAGGTGGCGGACGTGAAGGTGCCGTCAGCTGCGATGTTCGCGTTGAGGTTCGTGATCACCCGGGGCTGGGTACCCGAGATGATCTCACTGTCGTCGGTCGCCGAGTCGCACTCGAGATCTGACGGCCGGATCTGGTACTGGCTGGTGTTGTTGGGAATCGTGGTCCACGTCGCTGAGACCGTGAGGGTGTTGTTCGTGTTGCTCGTGATCTTGCGGGACTGGCCTACACCTGTGCCGCCAACGATCACCACGGTGTAGTTGGCCCACTGGTTGGTGGTCCACGACTTCCCGCTGTGAACGAGCGTCGTGCTCGTGCCGCCCGTCGCGGTACCGGACTCGCTCGCCGTCGTGGTGAAGCCGGGCCAGGGGTCCTGGAAGACCGGCGGCAGGTTCGGGTCGGTGAGCGACTGGTCGTTGTTCACCCCGTTGTCGCACTCATACGGACGCGTCGGCGGCTGCAACACCCCGCCCCGACCCGCGAGCGCCAGCTCACCGGCCTGGGTGTACAGGACCCAGTTGCCGGGGTTCTGCCACGTACCCGCTGCGGATGCCTGCGGCGCCACCGCGATGGACAGCCCGAACAGGCTCGCCACCAACGCGAATGCTGTTGCCACACGTCCGACGGCTCCGCCACGTGCTCTGGCACCCATCGGTATCCCCCTTCGATCAAGTCATCAGTAGCTCGGGCGCGCCCAAACGCCTGGTCTGGTGCGGTGCCGACGAACGAGACCGCTGGCACATGTCTACCATCCGCCGCCGCCTCGATCCATACACGGCCGGACACGCCGCGCCCAGCGCGACCAGACGCTGCTAGCAGAGGTCGTTGAGTCTCGTTCCGTCCACCCAGACGGTCTGACAGAAGATCGACGCCTGGAAGCTGGCTCCGTCGATGATCGCGTCGCGCAGGTCAGCCCCCCGCAGGTCCACTCCCCGGAAGCTCGCCAGCGTGAGGGTCGCGCCGGTGAGGTTCACGTCAGCGAGCATGGCGCCGTCGAGCTTCGCCCCAGCCAGGTTCGCACCGGAGAGGTTCGCCGAGGTCAGGTTCGCGCCTGACAGGTCAGCACCTCGCAGGTCCGCGCCCGTCAGGACGGCGAACGACAGGTCGAGTCCGGCGAGCGGAGCTCCGGGCCAGACGACCAGGGGTGCTTCGATCTGCTGACACGATCCATCGGCCACACAGCTGTTCAACCTGGCCGCCGCCGCAGCGCCGTCATCGTCGGCAGCAGTCGCCCTCGCCTGGGGCTCGAATGGCGACAGCTCCGGCTGGATCGTCGTCACCGCACCGCTCGGCAGGTCACCGGCCGGCACGGTGCCAATCATCCCCGGCAGGGTCGTGGCGGACGCCTTGTCGCGCGCGTCCCCAGCCCCGTCCCGGGCGGCACCATCGCCCGAAGAGGAGCAACCACACGCCAGGAGCAGCCCGAGGAGCACCATCGAGAGCCACCGTCGCATCGCCCGAGTCTCCCCGGTCCGGGCGACCAGCGCCAGGCCCCCGGTACGCTGCCCCAGATGCTCGCCTGGATGGATCTGGAGATGACCGGCCTCGATCCCGATCGACACGTCATCGTCGAGATCGCCACCCTGATCACCGACGACGACCTCACGATCATCGCCGAAGGCCCCGACCTGGTGATCCACCAACCCGAGGAGCTGCTGGCCGAGATGAGCGAGGTGGTGGTCGAGATGCACACCCGCAGCGGACTGCTCGACGCCATCCGGGCATCATCGCTCTCGCTCGAGGAGGCAGGTGCCCAGACCCTCGCGTTCCTACGCGACCACATCTCCGAGCCACGCAGCGTGCCACTGTGCGGCAACTCGATCGGCACCGATCGCCGATTCCTGGCTCGGTACCTCCCCCAGATCGAAGACTTCCTCCACTACCGGTCCGTCGACGTCTCGACGGTGAAGGAGCTCGTCAAGCGCTGGAACCCCGCGCTCGTCGACGGTGCCCCGAAGAAGGCCGAGACGCACCGGGCCCTCGATGACATCCGCGAGAGCATCGAGGAGCTGCGCTACTACCGCGACACCTTCTTCCGTGTCGCCGAACGGCGAAGCGACGTGGCGACGTGAGCGCTCCGTGCCCCGAGCCGGCCGGCACCGGGCGGCCCGCAAAGCAGGAGCAGCTCGCCGCGTCGGATGAGATCACCGAGGTCGCGCCAGGTGTGCTGCGCCTCCAGCTCCCCATCGACCTGCCCGGCCTCGGACACGTAAACACGTACGCGCTCGAGGACGGGGACGGCTTCGCACTCGTCGATCCCGGGCTCCCAGGTGAGGCGTCGTGGCGCGCGCTGAACGCCCGGCTCGACGCCGCGGGCATCCCGCTGGCCCGGGTGCACACGGTGATCATCACCCACTCCCATCCCGACCACTTCGGAGGCGCAGGTCTGCTCGCGGCCGAGGCCGGTGCGGAGGTGGTCACCTCGTCGCGGTTCCGCACCATCTTCGACGGACCGCTAAACGGCGATGCGGAGCTCGAGGAGCGCGCGACGGTCGAGCTCGACGACCACGACCCTCACGTCGGGGCCGACGCCGACAGCACGCTGCAGTTCCGTCGGCACGCCCCCTGGGGCGGCACCATCGAAGGGCCACCACCGGACAAGGTGGCGCTCTTCCGGCAACGCGCGGCAGACGGCCTCCCGTTCTTCCGGGCGCCCTCGCCGACCCACCGACTCGACGACGCGGACCGCATCACGCTCGCCCGGCGGGAGTGGATCGCGCTCTACACGCCGGGTCACACCGATGACCACCTGTGCCTGTTCGACCCGCTCGAGGGGGTGATCCTCGCCGGCGACCACGTCCTGCCGACCATCACCCCACACATCTCCGGTCTGGTCGAAGGGGACTCGCTGGCCCGCTACGTCGACTCCCTCGATCGGGCGGCGGGACTCGACGGCGTCCAGAAGGTGCTCCCCGCGCACGGCCACCCCTTCGACGACCTGTCCCGCCGTGTCGAGGAGATCAAGCGCCATCACGACGAGCGGCTCGAACGGCTGCGTGCGATCAGCGAGGCTCTCGGCTGGGCGACGGTGGAGACGCTCTCCCACGAGCTGTTCGCGCCCCGCAACTGGGGGTCGATGGCCGAGAGCGAGACCTATGCCCATCTCGAGCACCTCTTCGTGCGGGGCAGGGCGCTCCGACGAGAGGAGGGAGGCCTGCTCTACTACCTCGTCACCGGGTGATACCTCGTCACCGGGTGAGCCGGCCGACCACCGGGCAGGTGAACGGCTCGAACCGGTGTGCCAGGGCTGAACCGGTTGTTGCCGAGGCGCCGGGGTCCACGATCTCGGGAAGCCGACCAAGGCCCGGTCGGTGCCGGGGCCCACAGCCCCGGCACCCCGTCCGAACGCAGAGGACGCGCCTCAGACGCCGAGGACGCCGTAGTGGAAGTGGTTGTCGCGCCCGCTCGTCTCCGGGTTGATGTGGATGTGCTTCACCTGGCGGTAGATCTCGTAGCCCTGGGTGCCGAGCTCCCGGCCGATGCCGGACTGCTTGTAGCCACCGAAGGGGCGCTCCGGCGAGATCAGGTGGTAGTCGTTGATCCACACGGTGCCGGTGCGCAGACGAGCCGCCACCGCCTCGGCGCGCTCGATGTTGCCGCTCTGCACCCCTCCGGCGAGGCCGTAGATCGAGTCGTTGGCGATGGCGACCGCGTCGTCGTCGGTGTCGAATGGGATGACGCAGAGCACCGGGCCGAAGATCTCCTCCTGAGCGATCTTCGCCTTGTTGTCGACGTCAGCGAAGATGGTCGGGCGGTAGAACGCCTGCTTGTCCAGGTGGTCGGGCAGGTCTTCCGGCGGGCTGCCGCCGCACAGCGGCTCACCGACCTCGTCCCGACCGAGCTTCACGTAGCGCTCCACCGTCTCCACCTGGCCCCGAGAGACGAGGGGACCGATGTTGGTGGTCATCTCCATCTGGTCGCCGACCACGATGTTGTTCGCCTTCTCCACCAAGAGCGCGACGAAGTCGTCGTAGATGCCCCGCTGGACGAGCGCCCGGGTGCCCGACTCGCACACCTGGCCGGCGTGGAAGAACGTGCCCCACAGCACCCCGGCGGCAGCGAGATCGAGATCGGCGTCGTCGAGCACGATGTTGGCTGACTTGCCGCCGAGCTCGAGCGTCACGGGCTTCACCGTCCCCGACGCCAGCTGCATGATGCGCCGGCCGACCTCGGTGGAGCCGGTGAAGGCCGTCTTGTCGACGAGCGGGTTCGAGGCCAGCTCCTCACCCACCGTGCCACCGGGACCGGCCAAGACGTTCACCACGCCAGGCGGCAGATCGGCCTCCGCGATGAGCTGAGCCAGCTTCAGCGCGGAGAGCGAGGTGAGCGAGGCGGGCTTGAGCACCGAGGTGTTCCCCGCGGCGAGCGCCGGGGCGATCTTCCACGCAGCCATGATGAGCGGGAAGTTCCAGGGGATGATGCCGGTGCACACGCCGATCGGCTCGTAGCGAAGGTAGTTCTGCGAAGCCGGGAAGGGCGAGCCGGGGAGATCCACCCGGTCGGGCTGCTCCTCAGCCATGCGCGCGAACCACTCGAACGCCGAGGCTGCACCCGGCACGTCGGCCATCTGGGCCTTGAGGATGGTGCCCCCACTGTCGAGCGCCTCCAGCTCGGCCAGCTCAGCCGAGTGCTGGTTGATCAGCTCCACGATGCGGCGCAGCTTCGCGGCGCGCTCGGCACCGGACATCTTGGGCCACGGGCCCTCGTCGAAGGCCTTGCGTGCTGCCTCGATGGCGCGCACCGCGTCCTCACGCCCGGCCTTCGGGAGATCGGCGAGCTTCTGACCGGTACCGGGGTTGTACGTCGCGAAGGTCTCCCCCGACACCGCATCGGTGAACTCGCCGTTGATGAACAGCTGATAGTCGGCCATCGCCGATCCCCCTTGTGTCTCGCAGGGCAGGTCGATCCCTGACCCGTCACTCGCTGGCTCGGTGGACGGTACTCGCCACCTCACCGTGTCGCACACGCCTGACACGACGTCAGATGCCCGATCCGAGACACCTTCGAGCCCCCGCCCGTCACGCGCACCCCGAGGAATGCCTGCCTTCCGGTGGGTTCGCGCCCCCCCCTGGCAGCCGCCCGTCGGCGCCGACGAGATCTGCCGCACCAGCTCAGACCACGGACCACTTCCCGGTGAGCGTCCTGCCGGTGACCTTGCCCTCCGCGGCCAGCTTCAGCAGGTGTGCGTGGACGGTGTAGCGAGCCACGGGATGCAGCTCCTCGGGCACGTCCGCGTAGACCTGCTTCACGATCGCATCGATCCCGGTCGTGCCTGCGGAGGCCACCGCCTCGTAGACCTGGCGCTCGCGCTGGAGCCGGTGCTCGAGGTAGTGATCGATGACCTCGTTGGGGTTGTCGATCAGGTGCCCGTGTCCCGGCGCGATCGACCGCAGCCGCAGCTGGCGGACCTTGGCCAGCGAGTCGAGGTAGGCCGCCATGTCCCCGTCAGGTGGGCGGATGACGACGGTTGAGCCCTGCATGATGTGGTCGCCGGAGAAGAGCATCCGCTCCTCTTCGAGCAGGAAGCAGAGGTGGTTCGACGCGTGCCCGGGCGTGTGGATCGCCGTGAGGCGGAACTCCGTGGCGCTGATGCGAAAGCCGTCTCCGATGCGCCGATCGACACGGAGCCCGTCCTTGGATCGGAACGCCAGCACCTCGGCTCCCGTCCGCTCCTTCAGACCTGCTGCTCCCGGGGCGTGGTCCGGGTGGGTGTGACTGCAGAGGATCCAACGGATGCGGTCACCTCCACAGCCGGCGATCGAATCGAGATGGCCGGCATCGTCCGGGCCGGGGTCGATCACCGCGATCTCGTCGATGCCGACGAGGTACGTGTTGGTACCGGCACCGGTCATCAGGCTGGCGTTCGGTGCGACGATGCGACGCACCAGCGGGCTCAGCGCACGGGCGACCCCCGGGACGAGCGGCGGCGGCTCCGGCGCCTCGCGTGCCACGTCGGTGACCATCACTCGGCCTCCGTCGCCGGCGCCTGGTCGCGGTGCACGATCAGCTTGTTCATCGGCACACCCTCCGGAAGGGGGGTGGGCGCCACCTCGTCGTAGCCGGGATCGCCGGGGAGGACGATCCGGTAGCCGCCGCCTTCATCCGCCACAAGGCGCGGCTGGATGGGTGGGACCTCCTCGATCGATGCGGCGGCGGCCAGCACCTCGTCCGCAGTGGTGAAGCGCTCGAGCGCGATCAGGCTCCGCATGGTCGGGAAGATCAGGTCGAACTGACCCGCGCGGTGCAGCTCCAGCGCTTCGGAGGGTCGGATCCACAGGTTCGCGATCACCTCCCGATCGTCGTGGAGCGGCACCTGCGCATCCGGTGCACGAGCCACGAAGAACCTCGTGTCGTAGCGACGCGGCGCCCCCTCGGGGGTGATCCAGTGGCTGAAGTAGAAGATGCGGTCGACCGCCAGGCGGAGACCCTCCTGCGCACAGATGTCGACCAGCCGCCGACGACCGCTGTCGACATCTTCGCGGTGTACCGAGAATCGCGCTGCCGCTTCCGGATCGTCGAGCCGCACGATCCCCCCGTCGGGACCATAGGCGAGCAGCACACCTGCTTCTTCGAAGGATTCGCGGATGGCGGCCACCCAGAACGCCAGCCCACCTCGCTCCACCCCGAGCTGTGCCGAGGCCTCGGCATCGGTGCGCCCAGCGCAGACGGCCTCGAGGTTCTCGTGGCGGTCCTCATCGTCCACCGCACCCCCGGGGAACACGTACGCCCCGCCGACGAAGTCGGAGTTGAGGTTCCGCCGCAGCATGAAGACCTCGAGCCCCTCGGACCCGTCGCGCACCAGCATGATGGTGGCAGCGTCGCGCACCGCGACCCGGTTCATCGGAGCTCCAGCTCCCGTGGCGTCCCAGCCAACGCCCACTGCGCGACCGGCTGGGTGACGTCACCGGCGAGGTCGTCGGCGGGCAGCACGCCACGCACGTAGCTGGCCCGGAGCATCGCGGACAGCTCGACGATCGGCACCAGCAGAAACCGCGATGGCGGCACGCCGATCATGGCGCCCATCCTACCGACCGGCACCCTCCACCCACCGGGGTAGTGGGCCGTGGAGCGTGCACCGGGACGGCCGAAGAGCACGCGCGCTCCCGGATACCGGTCCCCCCGAACGGGTACCCGGGAGCACCGCGCCGATCTGCTCAGCGCGCTCGCTCTTCGAGGAGCTGCCTGCGCTCCGCCTCGTTCAGCCCTCCCCAGATACCGTGCGGCTCCCGGATGCTGAGGGCGTAGTCGAGGCACTCCTTCTGGACAACGCAGGTCCGGCAGATCTCCTTGGCCCGCGCCTCACGCCGGAGCTTGTCCTCCTTGCGCTCGAACTGCGACGGCGGGAAGAACACGGCTGCCTGCGGCCCCCTGCACGCCGCTCTCATCTGCCAAGAGTCTTCAGCACGCTGAGCGATCAACCTCATTCCCCCTTTCAAGGGGGGACCCTAAACCGCCCATATGCCGGAAACAAGGGTGAAGTTCAGTTCGTCTTCACGTCCATGACCAGGAAGTACGAGCGCAGACCCGAACCCGAACCCGGAGGGATCCGCTCTCACCAACCGGTCGGTCATACAGACCGGCTCTGTGCACAAATCACAACAGGGTGATTTCGCCATACAGGGCCGTGCCCGGACGTATCGGGGTCCGCTGTGCCGACGTCACCGGCTCTCGAGCCTTCAGCCGCTCCCCGACCGGTGTCCGCGATCCCGGTAGTCACGAGCACCACCCTCCTCGGGCTCCACCTCGAGCACGAGGCCCTCGATGCCCACGACCCGCACCCGGTCGAGCTGTTCGATCGGGGTGGCCCGGTTCGTGTAGGCCCGCCACAGCGCCTCCCGGATCTGCACCACACCATCGGGCGCGATCGGGGTGACCGCACGCCCCATCTCCCCGATCATCCACTCGCGACCGATCGTCGGGGTGGAGAAGCGGGTACGCACCATCGAGGG
Source organism: Acidimicrobiales bacterium (assembly GCA_037478855.1). Lineage (GTDB taxonomy): Bacteria > Actinomycetota > Acidimicrobiia > Acidimicrobiales > Acidimicrobilacustridaceae > Rhabdothermincola. Next base: position 16,350 of record JBBFLY010000034.1, read on the forward strand.
CATCCCGGCCAAGAACGCGAGTGCAACGCCCACGATCGCCGACGCCAGCGTGACCCACGACATCGACACCCCGTCGTAGAGGGTCAGCGAGCCGAGCACGAACGTGACCATGCCGACCCCGGTCCAGAACCGGGGCACGCCAGTCTGGACATCGACCGCAAACGCGGCCATCGAGAGACACAGCAGCCCGATCCCGAACCAGGTCGCCGGCAGCACTGCGAGCCCGTAGCAGGCGAGCACGAACGAGCCGGCGCCCACGACACCGGCCACGCCGACACCAGCGGTGAACAGCTCGAAGACCATGAGCGCCAACCCGAGGGTGAACAACAGGTACGCGACCGCCGGGCTCGCCACGGTGTGCATCAGCTGGTCGAGGAGCGGGAGCTGTCCGAAGCGCACCTGAGTGACCGGCTCTCGACGGATCTGGCCGTCCTCGCCGGTCACCTCCCGGGTTTCGACGCCGGGCAGGTTGACGATGAAGTCGCCGATGGTGGGTCCGTCTCTGGTGGTCAGGCCGAACCTGGCAGCCTCCTCGTCGTTGAGCGTCCGGTCGCGGATGAGATCGATCCGCCGCTGGTCGATGCTCGGGTTGTCGAGGCGTCCGGCATCGCCGACCCGGGTTCCCGGCGCCATCGCGATCTCGGAGGCGACCCCGAGGAGCTGGGCAGGCAACCCGGTCATCTGGGATCCACTCGGACCGATCCACACGTCAACCGGCACCCGGGCGCGGGCGATGGCGTCGATCAGCTCGTTGAAGCGCGCCTCGCTCACCACCGACCCGTTGGTGTCGATCTGCAGCACCAACGCGGTGGACCCCGCCCGATCCGCCTCGATCACCGCGCGCTGCACGAAATCGGTCAGCACCGGATCGAACAGCCCGTCGACCTTCACGACATCGACGATCGGCGCGGGAGCATCGGAGGACTGCGCCCGAGCAGGCGAGGCCCCGAGGACAGCGACGCCGAGGGCGACGAGAACCGCCCCCAGCGTGGGTAGTCTGCGCACCTGGTACATCCGGGTGGGTGCCTCCGAGGGGAAGAGCTTGGACCCTGCGCAGTTCTTCGCAGCAGCCCGCCTGCTCATCGTGGCCGGCAAGGGCGGCGTCGGCAAAACTACGGTGAGTGCCGCGCTGGCTCGGGCGGCCGCGCTCACCGGCCTGTCGACCCTGATCGTCGAAGTGGAGGGCAAGAGCGGGATCGCCGCCCTGTTCGGTCAACCCCCGTTCGACTACCAGGAGGTCACCCTGGCGGCGGGGGGCGGCCCCGAGGCGGCGGGCGACGTGACGGCCCGGACCCTCACCCCCGACGACGCGCTCATCGAGTACCTCCAGGACCACGGGATGAGCCGCATCTCCCGCCGCCTGATCACGACCGGCGCGCTCGACGTGGTCGCCACCGCCGCTCCTGGGATCAAGGACATCCTGATCCTCGGCAAGGTCAAGCAGCTCGAGCGCGAAGGGCGCTTCGATCTGATCGTCCTCGACGCACCCGCAGCCGGCCATGCCATCTCCTTCCTCCGGTCAGCGAGCGGTCTGCTCGATGCCGTTCGGGTGGGGCCCATCCACAGCCAGGCCCGCGACGTGATGGACATGCTCACCGACGACGCACGCTGTCAGGTCGTGCTCGTCACCCTCCCGGAGGAGACACCGGTCAACGAGCTGGTGGAGACCGCCTACAGCCTCGAGGACGAGATCGGCCTCCAGCTCGGTCCCGTGGTGGTCAACGGGCTGTATCCCCACCTGGACGGTCTCGACGCCGATCCGGTCACCGCCGCCCGACAGGTGGGTGCGTTCCTCCACGAGGGGGAAGCTGAGGCGCTCAGCGCGGCAGCGGCGTTTCGCCGGCACCGCATGTCGCTCCAACAGGAGCAGCTCGAACGGCTCGCGGAACGTCTCCCCCTTCCCCAGATCCGACTCCCCTACGTCTTCAGCGCTGATCTGGGGCGCGACCACATCGAGCTGCTGGCCCGGGCCTTCCTCACCGGGGTCGAGGAGCTCGCGACCCTGTGAGCAGCCCCCGGCTCCATCTGCGTGCGCAGCCCTCACCGGACCTGCGCGAGCTGCTCACGGAGAGCGAGATCGTGGTGTGCACCGGCAGCGGCGGCGTCGGCAAGACCACCACCGCGGCGGTCATGGCCCTCGAAGCTGCTCACCTCGGGCTGCGAGCGTGTGTCGTCACGATCGACCCCGCCCGCCGGCTGGCGAACGCGATGGGGCTTGAGGGCTTGACCAACACCCCCACCGAGGTCGAAGGGCCGTGGCCCGGGGAGCTGTGGGCGCTGATGCTCGACACCAAGAGCACCTTCGACGCCTTGGTCCTCAAGCACGCGCAGACCCGCGAACAGGCCGAGAACATCCTCACCAACCGCTTCTACCGGAACATCTCCGGGGCGCTCTCTGGCACCCAGGAGTACATGGCGATGGAGAAGCTGTACGAGCTCCATGAGGAGGGCCAGTTCGACCTGATCGTCGTCGACACCCCACCGACCCGCAACGCGCTCGACTTCCTGGAGGCGCCCCGACGGCTGACCCGCTTCCTCGACCATCGCCTGTACCGGGTGCTCATGGCACCCACCCGGGGGATCGTCAAGGCGGTCAACGTCGCCGCGCAGGCGTTCCTGCGGACGGTCTCGAAGGTGGTCGGCGGTGAGGTGGTGCGTGACGCGATCACCTTCTTCCAGGCGTTCGACGGCATGGAGAGGGGCTTCCGTGACCGGGCGACCCGGGTGCTCGATCTGCTCTCGCACGAGGCCACCGCGTTCGTGCTGGTCACCGCGCCCCGAGCCGACGTGGTCGTGGAGGCCACCTTCTTCGCCGAGAAGCTGGGAGAGGCGGGCATCCCCGTGCGCGCGCTGATCGTGAACCGGATGCACCCACGGTTCAGTGACGCCTCGCCCGAAGCGCTCTGGGAGCGGGCACGCACATGGGAGGGCACCGCGCTCGGTGATCTCTACCGCAACCTCGCCGAGTTCACCACCGTCGCGGCACGCGAGGAGGCCCATCTCGCGGGGCTCTCCGAACGAGTGGCACCCGCACCCGTCGTCCGGGTGCCGTTCCTGCGCTCGGACGTGCACGATCTGCAGGGGCTCGAGCAGGTGGGCCGCTACCTGTTCCCTGGTGAGCGCCAGGCACGGCGCTGAGCGCGGCGACGCAACCCGCCTGCCTCAGTCGGCGTCGTCGCTTCGGTTCAGCAGCGCCTGGAGTGCTTCGTCGACCGTCTCAGCGACCGGGACGATGCGGTCGAACCCCGTGGTGTGCAGCAGGCGGGTGAGGGTCGGACGACTGCAGGCCACCGTCACCTCGCCGTCAGCCTCGCGGGCGCGGCGGATGCCCCCGATCAGCGCGCCGAGACCAGCGGAGTCCATGAACGGGACCTCGGAGAGATCGATCAGCAGGCGGGGCACGGTCGCCAGCTCCGCCAGGGTCTCCCGGAACTGCCCGACGGTGTAGGCGTCGAGCTCACCGACAGGCCGGCAGATCGTGTGGGTGACCGCGTCTTCGACGTAGACCTGCAGCACGAGCTGACTCTAGCGAAGCACCCCGACGGTTATCGGTGCCGGGAACGGGTCCGGTAACCTCCCAGCCGTGCGGAAGGTGCTGCTCGCCACCGATGCGGACTGGCTGTTCGACGAGGTCGACGCCGCCTTGGCCGACGACGAGACCACGGTGTACCGGGTCCGCCGAGGGGTGGACGTCGTACCGGCCATCCGTGAGCTCGAGCCGGATCTGGTCGTGCTCGACATGCAGATCGGCAACATGGGCGGTATCGCCACCTGCCTGGCCATCCGCAACGAGGAAGGCGCCGACCGCCTCCCGATCACGGCGGTGCTCCTGCTGCTCGACCGGGCAGCCGACGTGTTCCTGGCTCGACGGGCTGACGCGGACGGCTGGCTCATCAAGCCGCTCGACGCACTGCGGTTGCGCAAGGCGGCGCAGGTGCTCCTCGACGGCTACAGCTACTTCGAGGGGGTCGACGCCGACACCGATCTGCGCGCCGACCGGGCCACCGTCGAGGTCTGAGCCGCGATCGCCCGGCCGGTCGCTTTCAGATGGATGCGCCGGCTCGAGTACGATCCAGGGCTTCCGGGGTGTAGCGCAGTTTGGCAGCGCGCTTCGTTCGGGACGAAGAGGCCGTGGGTTCAAATCCCGCCACCCCGACTACCGGCTGGTCGACCGACTACCGGCTAATCGACCGTGCGAACCGCCATGCGGTGGGGGCAGCCCCACCACATGGCTCTACGGGGCGCGCGTCTACGCTCACCCCGTGCAGATCGCCGAGTTCCAGGACCTGATGGCCGAGCTCTACGGAGAGGTCGACCGGGCCCGTGGCATCCCGGCCACCGTCGCCTGGCTCTGCGAGGAGCTCGGGGAGCTGGCCCAGGCGGTGCGCAAGGGCACCGTCGACGAGCAGCTCCACGAGCTCGGTGACGTCCTCGCCTGGTTGGCGTCGCTCGCGAACCAGCTCGGGCTCTCACTGGAAGCGGCGGCGCAACGCTACGTGACCGACCCTCCTAGACACTGAGGGGGCCGGTGCACCGGGGTCGGAGCGCCGGTCAGCCGCGACGCGCCAGCAGCGCCTCGGCGATCTGCACCGCGTTGAGCGCAGCGCCCTTGCGCAGGTTGTCACCTGAGAGGAACAGCGCCAAGCCGTGCTCGACCGTCTCATCGACACGGATGCGACCCACGTAGGTCGGATCGGCGCCTGCGGCCCGCAGTGGTGTGGGGATGTCGATCAGCTCGACACCTGGAGCCTTGACGAGGATCCGCCGCGCGTCCTGGGGCGTGATGGGCCGAGCGAAGCTGGCCGCGATCGACAGCGAGTGCCCGGTGTAGACCGGAACCCGGACGCAGGTGACGGTGACCTTCAGGTTCGGCAGCTCGAGGATCTTGCGGCTCTCGTTGCGGAGCTTCTGCTCCTCGTCGGTCTCCTGGCGCCCATCGTCGACCAGGCTCCCCGCGAACGGGATGACGTTGTAGGCGATCGGCTGCGGGAACCGGTTGGGCTCCGGCAGCTCCACCGCCTTCCCAGACATGGCGAGCGCAGGACCGGCATCGCCCACCTTGCGGATCTGCTCGTCGAGCTCCGCGGTGCCGGCGAGCCCAGCGCCCGAGACTGCCTGGTAGGTGCTCACCACCATGGCCTGCAGACCCGCCTCGAGATCGAGGGGCTTGAGCACAGGCATGGCGACCATGGTCGTGCAGTTCGGGTTGGCGACGATGTTCTTCGGGATCGAGTCGAGCGCATGGGCGTTCACCTCGGGCACGACGAGCGGCACGTCAGGGTCCATGCGCCAAGCCGACGAGTTGTCGATGACGATGGCCCCGGCTTCCGCCACCCGGGGTGCCAGCTCCCTGGAGGTGGCGGCGCCGGCAGAGAACAGGACGATGTCCAGGCCCCGGTAGTCGGCTGTGGCGGCGTCCTCGACCTCGACCTCGCCGTCCGCCCAGAGCAGCCGCCGACCCGCGGAGCGGCTGGAAGCGAAAAGGCGGAGCTGCTCGACCGGGAACTGGCGTTCCGCCAGCACCGAGCGCATGACCCCACCGACCTGACCTGTGGCACCAACGATTCCGATGCGCATAAGGCGATCAGGCTACCGAGGTCGGCTCCACGCCGGCGATCGCGTTCGGGCGGCAGGAGCCCGGCGGTGCGACGTGCCCGCACCGCCCCTCCCGCCTGCGCTCCCCGCCCGGCCACGGCGAGTCGCACCGGCCCTAGGGGTCTCAGTCGACCAGCGCTTGGCCGTGCGAGAGGTCGAACGCGTCGTGGAGCAGCTGCACGGCCTGTTCGATCTGGTCCTCACGGATGATGCAGCTGATCCGGATCGCCGAGGTGGAGATCATCTCGATGTTGATCCCCTCCTTGGCGAGCGTCTCGAACACCGTGGCCGCCACCCCGGGGTGGGACTTCATCCCCGCCCCGATCACACTGACTCGGGCGATGTCCGGGTCGCCCTTCACATCCGCCGCCCCCAACGCGGGAGCCTGCTCGCGAGCGATGGCCATCGCCCGCTCGTAGTCGCTGCGGGGAACGGTGAACGAGATGTCGGTGACCCCGTGTTCGGAGACGTTCTGCACGATCACGTCGACGTTGATGTTGTGATCGGCGAGGGCGCGAAAGAGCTGCCCGGCGATGCCGGGACGGTCGGGAACCCCAGCGAGGGTGATCTTCGACTCATCGACATCGTGGGTGACCGCCGAGATGATCGCCTGCTCCATGTCGTCCTCCTCCTTGGTGACCAACGTGCCCGGCTCCCACGTGAACGCCGAACGGATGTGCAGGTCCACGCCGTGGGTCCGTGCGTACTCGACCGAGCGCATCGCGGGCTTCGGGCAGCCGTTGGCCGTCATCTCGAGCAACTCGTCGAAGGAGATGCGGTCCATCTTGCGGGCGTTCGGCACGATCCGGGGATCGCTCGTGAACACGCCGGACACGTCGGTGTACAGCTCGCAGAGGTCGGCGCCGAGGGCATGGGCCAGCGCCACGGCCGTGGTGTCGGAGCCGCCGCGACCGAGGAACGTCACATCCCCGTCGGTCGAGACTCCCTGGGCCCCGCCCACGACGGCGATTCGACCGGCGTCGAGCGCCCGGCGCACCCGATCGGGCCGGACCTCGATGATCTTGGCGTTGGTATGCGTGTCGTCGGTGATGAAGCCCGCCTGGCTGCCGGTGAAGGAGTCGGCGGGGACGCCGAGGTCGTGCAACGCCATGCACAGCAGGGCCATGGCCTTGCGCTCGCCCGCGGTGAGGAGCATGTCCATCTCCCGGCCGGGTCGGGTGCTCGACACCTCCGCCGCGAGGCGCAGCAGCTCGTCGGTCTCCTTGCCCATGGCGCTGATGACCACCACGACCCGGTTGCCACGTCGCACCGTGCGCGCGACGTGGTCGGCGACGCTGCGCATGCGCTCGGGGTCGGCGACCGAGGTGCCACCGAACTTCTGCACGAGGAGGGCCACGTGCCGCAGGGTAATGCTGGCCTCCACCCGCTCACCATCCTGGGGTACCCGGGGGTCGCGGGGATCGGCCAGCCCAGCTGGCCAGCCGCCCAGAAGTGCCGCGCGGACCGCCGACGAGCGAACCGGTAGCGTCGGGGGACCATGTCCAGAGCCACCACCCGAGCTGAGCGGGAGCGAGCCCGCCAGGCCCGCCTCAGCGCCGAGCAGCAGCGCGCTGCGATCGCCCGCCGGCAGCGCCGGACGCTCGCGCTCGTGGCCCTGGTGCTGCTGCTCGCGCTCCTCGCCGGGGTCGCCGGGGCGCTCCTGGGTGACCGGCGCACGGGCACGGCCGCGACGACCACCTCGACCTCGGTAACCACCACCACGGTGCCTCCGACCGGCTCCGCCGAGCTGACCTTCCCCGCTCCCGGCGAGACCCTGAACGGGCCGACTCCCTGCCCCGCTGAGGACGGTTCGTCCCCGAGGACCACCCACTTCCAGGGTCCGCCACCGCAGTGCATCGACCCCACTCGCTTTTACGAAGCGGTGCTGCACACCTCGGTCGGTGACCTCAAGCTCCTGCTGAACCCGGAGCAGGCCCCGAACGCGGTCAACAACTTCGTGGTGCTGGCTCGCTACCACTACTACGACGGCCAACCGTTCACCACGATCCTGCCGCGCAAGGCAGCCCAGATCCGGCCCCGGTTCGAGCCGGCCGCCGCCGACAGTCCCGGATACACCCTCGCCGGCGAGGCTCCCGAGCAGGGGCAGATCTTCGTACCGGGCACGATCGCGTTCGTTCCGGCCACCCCGGACACCGACGACTACAGCGCCTCGTTCGTGCTGGCGACCTTCGAGCTCGCCGCCGACCTCCCGCAGAACTTCACCTCCTTCGGCATCATGCTCGACGGCCAGCAGACGCTGATCGCCATCGACCGCTCCGGCAGTCAGGCCGGATCGCCGACCCGGGCGGTGGTCATCGACTCGATCACCATCACGCCCGCCGGTCTGATCAACTGAGATCACCCAGGCGAGCGCCGGTCCCCGACCACGGTGGCGCGCCCTCGGCGATCCCCACACCCCGCGCCTGGTTGCTAGCGTCGCCGAGCGATATGGGAACGGCGAAGCGTGAACGAAAAAAGGCGGCGAGGCAGGCGCGGATCGAAGCGGCCCTCACTGCGCAGCGGAGGGCGGAGGCCCGCCGGCGGGTGCTGTTCGTGGTGGGGCTGGTCGCGTTCGTGGCGGTGGTGATCGGTGTGCTGACGCTGCTCAACCGCGACGACGGCGACCAGACCGCGACGGCCAACGCGACCTTGCCCGACGCCACCGACGCCACGTCGTCGACGCTGGCCGCGCAGACCGAGTCGGCACTCGGCAAGCCGTGCGTCCCACTCGCCGACCCACTCCCGGCCGGCGCGCCCGACGTGCCGATCGAGCCCGGTGCCCCGCCAACCGAGCTGGTGATCAAAGATCTCGTCGAGGGTCAGGGCGATGCGGTCCCCGAGGGGGCGACCGTGACCGCCCACTACATCGGCGTCTCCTGCTCCACCGGGAAGATCTTCGACTCCTCCTGGTCGAGGGGCTCGCCCAGCCCGTTCCCGCTCTCCGGGGTGATCCAGGGGTGGCAGAAGGGCATCCCCGGCATGAAGCCAGGAGGCCGTCGACTGCTCGTGATCCCGCCGGATCTGGGCTACGGCTCGACCGGCAGCCCGCCGGCGATCGCACCCGACGAGACCCTCTACTTCGTGGTCGACCTGGTCAGCTTCGAACCGCCCCGCTGAACCAGTCCCGACGACCCAGCTCAGACCGCGACAAACCAGGAGAGACGGAGCTCGCAGGTGGGGCCTCAGAGCCGGGGGAGAGCGGGGAGCGCTGACAGGTCCGCGGGCCGGCCGTCGCGGTAGACGAGACAGTCGCCGACGCCCGAGACCCGCCAACTCCCGTCCGGGTCCCGGATCAGCGCGGTCGCCTCGGGCACCCCGACGAGCGCGACCCCCCGAGGTGCGAGCTCAACGGTGCGGTGGATCTTCTCGTGCGACCACTGGTTGCACCGGGGGATGACGGCCAGTCCGGGCACCAAGCCGAGACCCACGGTGAACGCACCACCCCGGGTGTCGACCATGGGATCGCACAGGACGTCCGCACCAGCTCCCGAGCCGGCCAGCACCGCACCCTCGCGCCAGGCGTCGACCATCGCGTCGTACAGCGGGCTGTCCTTCAGCACCGACCGCAGGTGCATCGGCGACGAGCCCGGCAGGTAGATGAACCGGGCCTCGCGCACCCGCGTCACGTGCTCCTCCACCAGTCCGTCCGAGCGGGTGAGCACGGGCACCTCCACCACCGTGGCGCCGAGGCGTGCGAACCACGAGCGGGCTCGCTCGACCACCGCCGAGGGGTTCTCGAACGCCGCGCCGGCAGGGACGATGACGACCTCCCCGCTCCCGGCGATTGCCAGCAGCTCGCGGTCGAAGGTGCAACCGTCCGTCCACTCGCCTCCGCCCACGAGCGCCAACGTGCCGCTCACGCCGCCGTCCCCGCCCGCTCGCTCGCCTTCTCGTCCATGGCGCGCACGATACGCGCCCGCACGTGGACCATCTCGCGCAGGGGCCACACCAGCGTGGGAACCGTGAACCGCTCAAGATCCCACAGGGTCAGTCCGACGGCCCGCATGGCGGCGGGCAGGTCACGCTCGAGCGCCCGTCCGGCCACCGCAGGGTGGCGGGCCCACAGCGTCGCCAACAGCGTGTGGCCGACGCAGACGTGGTTCACCGGCTCGATGACCTCGACCACCCCGGCGGGAGCAAGCAGCGCGACGATCGCCTGCAGCGCCGAGCGCAGATCCGGGAAGCGGGTCAGCTCCGCGCCGGAGACGATGAGGTCGTAGCGGTCCGTGACCGAGGCACCGTTGATGACCGCGGCCAGCTCAGCCCTGGCCTCAGCTGCGGCAAGGTCCAGCACCCGACCCTGCGCCAGTCCCACCGCGCGCAGCCGGCGGTGCTCGACCTCCCGCTGCACCTCAGCGGGAAGCGCAGGCACGTGCTCGACCGGTCGGCAAGCGAGATCGGGGGGTCGCACCACCTCGGGACACTAGCGACCCCCGCGACACCGGTCGCCGCCGGATGCTCACGGTCAGGCCCGAGGAGCGGCGCGGTGGAAGCGACAAGCTACCCGTCAGTAACGTGGCCGCCCATGACGATCAAGCGCGTAGGAATCGTGGGCTCCGGGATCATGGGTTCGGGCATCGCGGAGGTCGCAGCGAAGGCCGGCTTCGAGGTGGTGCTCCGCTCGCGACAGCAGCACACCGCCGACGCGATGATCGCATCGCTCGAGAAGTCGCTCGCCAAGCAGGTCGACAAGGGCAAGCTCGAGGCCGCCGAGCGAGATGCCACGCTCGCCCGGGTCCGCGCGACCGCGAGCCTGAACGACCTCGCCGACTGCGATCTGGTGATCGAGTCGATCGTCGAGGACCTGGCCACAAAGAAGGACCTGTTCGTCGAGCTCAACCACATCGTGAAGGACGAGGCGATCCTCGCCACCAACACCTCGACGCTGCCGGTCGTCGACCTGGCCATGGAGACCCACCGACCCTCCCAGGTGTGTGGGATCCACTTCTTCAACCCTGCGCCGATGATGTCGCTGGTCGAGATCGTCCGACCCCTGACCGCGTCGGACGAGACGATCGAGCGGGCACGGGAGTTCGCGACCGCCTGCGGCAAAACCCCGGTCGAGGTGAAAGACCGCGCCGGTTTCATCGTCAACGCGCTGCTCTTCCCCTACCTGAACAACGCGGTGCGGATGCTCGAGAACGGCACCGCCTCGCGTGACGACATCGACGCGGCGATGAAAGGCGGCTGCAACTTCCCCATGGGGCCGCTCGCGCTGCTCGACCTGGTCGGGCTCGACACGTCGCTCGCCATCCTCGACGCGCTCTACGAGGAGTTCCGTGACCCCAACTACGCGGCCCAGCCGTTGCTGCGCCGCATGGTCTCGGCCGGTCATCTCGGCCGCAAGTCGGGGAAGGGCTTCTACGACTACAGCTGAGAGCCGCGCTCGCCAACCGACGTCTCTCCCGGCAAACGCCGTCCCCACCGGCGACGCCGTCCGGAGCCGCCGCCTTCCTCAGCGGTGGCTGCCACCAGCATCCCGAGCCCGCCTCCACGTCGGTGGGCGTTGACCTGCGGCCTGGCGGTTCGCTACGGAGATGACCTGATGGCAGTCGAGCCAGCGCCCTCCCGCTGGGTCTTCCCCCCGGCCTCCGAGGCGGACGAGCACGGGGTGGTCGGGGTGGGCGCCGATCTCGAACCCGGCACCCTGCTCGCTGCGTACCGGGCGGGCATCTTCCCGATGCCGGTCGGCCGGAGCCGGCTCATCGCGTGGTGGTCGCCCGACCCACGGGGGATCCTGCCTCTCGACGGTCTCCGCGTCTCCCGGTCCCTGCGGGCGTCGACACGGCGCTACGAGATCCGGATCGACACGGCCTTCACCGAGGTGATCGAGGCCTGCGCGTCGCCAGAGCGTGACGGGGGCTGGATCACCCCCGACATCATCCGGGCCTACGGACAGCTGCACCAGCTGGGTTGGGCGCACAGCGTCGAGGCCTGGGCGGACGGGACGCTCGCTGGCGGGCTGTACGGCGTCTCCATCGGCGGGCTGTTCGCGGGGGAATCCATGTTCCACCGGCGACGGGATGCCTCGAAGGTCGCGCTGGTCGCGCTCGTCGAGCTGCTGCGCGAGCAGGGCGCGACCCTGCTCGACGTGCAGTGGACGACGCCGCACCTGCGGTCGCTCGGCGCGATCGACGTCAGCCGGGACCGATACCTCGAGCTCCTCGCGCAGGCCCTGTCGCGACCCGCGGTCCGCTGGAGCTGAACCGGATCGCCCCGCCCCGGTCCTCCTCGTGACAGCGGACCCTGCGATCGACGACCATTGAGCCATGACCGACGCCACCCACCACCACGCCCACGGGCTTCCCCGACGCGAGCGTGACAAGCCGTGGCTGATGCGCACCTACTCGGGCCACTCCACTGCCAAGGCATCTAACGAGCTGTACCGCACCAACCTGGCGAAGGGTCAGACCGGCCTGTCGATCGCCTTCGATCTCCCCACCCAGACCGGCTACGACCCAGATGACCCGAGGGCGCGGGGCGAGGTCGGCAAGGTGGGGGTTCCCGTCGCGCACCTGGGTCACATGCGGGAGCTGCTCGACGGCATCCCTCCCGGTGAGATGAACACGTCGATGACCATCAACGCCACCGCCGCGTGGCTGCTGGGCCTCTACGTGGCAAACGCCGAGAGCCAGGGGGTCGAATCCCGCCAGCTGCGGGGCACCACCCAGAACGACATCGTGAAGGAGTACCTGTCGCGCGGCACCTACATCTTCCCGCCCGAGCCGTCGAAGCGACTGATCGTCGACATGATCGCCTTCTGCTCGGAGTGGATACCCAAGTGGAACCCGATGAACGTGTGCAGCTACCACCTGCAGGAGGCCGGCGCCACCCCCGTCCAGGAGATCGCCTACAGCCTGGCCACCGCGATCGACGTGCTCGACGCGGTCCGCGAGAGCGGTCAGGTCCCGCCGGAGCGGTTCCCCGCGGTGGTCGGTTCCATCTCGTTCTTCGTCAATGCGGGGATCCGCTTCATTGAGGAGACCTGCAAGATGCGGGCCTTCACACAGCTGTGGGACCGCATCACCGCAGAGCGCTACGGCGTGGAGGATCCGAAGCTGCGGCGCTTCCGCTACGGCGTGCAGGTGAACTCGCTCGGGCTCACTGAGGCCCAGCCGGAGAACAACGTGCAGCGCATCGTGCTCGAGATGCTCGGCGTCACCCTCTCCAAGAGCGCGCGGGCCCGCTCGATCCAGCTTCCGGCGTGGAACGAAGCGCTCGGCCTCCCCCGACCGTGGGACCAGCAGTGGTCGCTGCGGATGCAGCAGGTCCTGGCCTTCGAGACCGACCTGCTCGAGTACGACGACATCTTCGACGGCTCACGGGTGGTGGAAGCGAAGACCGCGGAGCTGATCGAGGCGGCACAGGCTGAGCTCGACGACGTGCTCGCTCTCGGTGGGGCGTTCGCGGCCATCGACGAGCTGAAGGGCCGGCTGGTCGCATCCAACACCGAACGCACCCGACGGATCGAGACCGGCGAGCAGGTGGTAGTCGGGGTCAACGCCTTCACCGAGACCGCCGAGTCTCCCCTCGGGGGCGAAGGGAACATCCTGAAGGTCGACCCCGCCGTGCAGGACGAGCTGATCGCCGACGTGCAGGCCTGGCGCTCGAACCGCGACAACGACGCGGTCAAGCGATCGCTCGATGAACTGCGCCGAGCCGCGGAGACGGGCGCCAACATCATGCCGGCCACCATCGACCTCGCCCACGCGGGCGGCACGACCGGCGAGTGGGCCGGGGTGCTGCGCGAGGTGTTCGGCGAGTACCGCGCGCCGACCGGGGTCGCGGCCGCCGTGGGCGTCGGACGGCTGAGCCCGACCCTTCGCGAGGTGGCCGAGCGGGTGAAGGCGCTTCCCGGTGGCCCACCCAGGTTCCTGGTGGCCAAGCCCGGGCTCGATGGCCACTCGAACGGCGCCGAGCAGATCGCGGTGGCTGCCCGGGACGCGGGCATGGAGGTGATCTACCAGGGCATCCGTCTGACCCCCGAGCAGATCGCGGCGGTGGCCCGCGACGAAGACGTCGACATCGTCGGGTTGTCGATCCTCTCCGGCAGCCACCTCGATCTGGTCCCAGAGGTGCTGCGGCTCCTGCGGGCCGAGCGTGTCGACAGCCCGGTCGTCGTCGGTGGGATCATCCCCGAGGACGACCGGCCACGGCTGCTCGAGGCGGGGGTGGCCGCGGTCTACACGCCGAAGGACTTCGAGCTCGGACGGCTGATGGGGGAGATCGTCGATCTCGTCGAATCCCACCGAGCCGGCTGATCGAATCCCACCGAGCCGGCTGATCGAATCCCACCGAGCCGGCTGATCGTCGACCTGTGCCTGCCCGGGCCCCGGCTGCGGGCGGCGCGAAGGTGCCGGCAAAATCGCCGAGCCACCTTGAATCGGCTCCGGGCAATCCGATGGAGAGAGGGTGAACCGTCGGCCACTCGCGGTGCTCGCTGTCGGTGCCATCGGCTTGGTGGTCGGCATCGCAGCCGCGGTGTGGCAAGCCGTCACACTGGCGGTCGTGGCCGGCTCGCTCGCCCTGGTCGCCGGTGTCTCCGGCTACCGCTTGTTCGGCCTGCTGTCGCGAGCACGCCGGGAGATCGACGAGCTCCAGGAGAAGGTCCACCAGCTCGAGGAGATCGCGGACCACGAGGCTCGGGCCCGCGCGGACGTCGAGCAGAGGCTGGCCTCGCGGATCGAGCTCACCGCCATGCGCAAGAGCACCCAGGGCGACGCCCTGACCGACGGACCCAGCGGGCTGTTCAGCGAGGGCTACTTCACGGTGGCGCTCGACGCCCGCATCGCCGCCGCTCGACGCAACCTGCGGCCCGTGGCGGTGGTGCTCATCGAGGTGATCGAGGGGCTCAACTCCGGTCTCCCGCGACCAGCGGATCCCGCAACCGTGGCCCAGACGATCCGCGAGACCATCCGGGAATCGGACACGGCCTGCCGTCTGCTCGACGGCGGCTACGCCCTCGTGCTCGAGGACACGACGGAGAACGGCGCCATCTGGACGGTCGAGCGGATCCGTCGGCGCCTCACCTCCCAGTCGCAGGGCCTCACGATGTGGGCTGGGGTCGCCTGCTACCCCGCCCACGGCCTGACGACCGAAGACGTGCTCGATCGAGCCGATCTGGCCCTCGACATGGCACGCGAGTGGCGCCAGGATCGCATCGAGGTCGCCTCCGCCGAGCCCTGAGCTGATCGGAGCCGCCGGTCGTCGGTCGCCGGTCACCACCCGTCACGAGCGGTCACGTCCCGGCGCCTGAGCGCCCAACGGGGAATGCGTCAGGTGGGGATGAGGAAGCAGCGGTCGGTGAGGTCACCAAGCGCGTACTCGGCGTAGGTGCCGTTGAACATGTGCCGGGTCTTCTCCGTCCACCGCAACGCCTCGGGGGTGGAGATCCGGTGGAAGATCTGGAGGATCCCACCTTCGTACACGCGGTATTCCGCCCAGGCACCCGGGTAGTCCTTCACGCAGGCCACCTCCACCCACGGCACCTCACGGGTGATGCCGAAACGTCGGACCCGGTTGCGGTGCGTGTGCCCGGCGAAGTAGCCACGCAGGTTCCGATGTGCGGCGAAGAGTTCGATGAGCCGCTCGCTGTCGTCGGGGTTGATGCCGAAGTAGGTCTCGGGCCGGTGCGAGGACTCCGGGTTCCAGACGTGGTGGTGGCCGAAGACCAGGATCGGCCTGTCGGTGCTCACGGCCAGGTCACGGAGCCAGGTGAGCGTGTCAGCCGAGAGGTAGCCGTTCGTACGCCGGGCGCGGGCCGTGTCGAGCACGGCGAGCGTCACGCCGGGAAGCTCGACGGACCGCGGTGCGTCGGAAGCGAACGTCTCACCGTGGTAGGCGTCGTGGTTGCCCCGGACGTGGACCAGCCGGTCGCCGAACGCCTCGCCGTAGTACTCGAGGAACAGGTCGTACTCCTCGCGGGTGCCTTGAGAGGTGAGGTCCCCCTTCACCACCACCACACTGGGGTCGATCTGCTCGATCTCCCGGATGGCCCCACGGTTCATGGTCTCGGGGTAGGGCTCCTCACCGTCTTCGACGCTGAAGATGGGGCCCATGTCGAGCCCCTCGATGATGCCGCACTCGGTCTCGCCGAAGTGCACGTCGTTGACGGTGGCGAACCGGCACAGCAGCTCCCCACCGGGTCGGGCGAGGGTGCGGAACGCGAAGCCGTCGTACTCGTAGAGCCGGTCCGGCTCGAGGCCCTCGTATCGGCGGACCTCGAGACCGTCGTGGACGACGGCCGCATCGTCGGCCACTGAGGTGAGCTCCATCGACCCGAGCATAGGGGCCGACCCAGACCAGGTCGCCGCGCGCCCCTCCACACCCCCCACCAACCTGTCAGCCACACAGACGAAAACCAACCAACCCGCTGACAAGTTCGCGACCCCCCACCAACCTGTCAGCCACACAGACGAAAACCAACCAACCCGCTGACAAGTTCGCGACCCCCCACCAACCTG
>JBBFLY010000035.1:0-29844 GCA_037478855.1 Acidimicrobiales bacterium
CGATCTGGGACTCGCTGATCTCCCAGTGGAACCGGCAGGTCGGGCAGTGCAGCTGCATCACCCTGCGGACCAGGTCGAGCCGGTCGATGTACCCCCACGCCTCGCATCGGGGGCAGAGCGTGGGCAGTCCCCACTCGAGAGGACCCGGCGGGAGGGGCTCGCGCAGATCGATGATCACCTCGTCCGACCTGGCCGGGGCGTCGTCCCCCGGTCGGACTCCCCGGTCTCGACGACGTCGTCGGAACGACGGCATGCGCGAAGCCTAGCCCTCACCCCGGCGGGATCTCAGCGCCAGATCGCCTCACCGAGCCGCAGCAGACCGACGACGTCGAAGATGTCCTGATCGAAGAACGGAGCGGAGGCGATGATCTCCGGGACCCGTGACAGCTCCTTGCGCTGCTCGGCCTCGCGACTGGCGACGACCCGGTAGTTCAGGAAGCTCTCCCCGATCTCGCGCAGCACCCGCTCGACGTCCCCGGGCGCGCCGAGCCCGTCGGGCAGCTTCGCGGCGATCGGACCCGCATCCCGCCAGAGCACCTCGGCCGAGATCGCCGCCTCGTCATCGAGCAGGTAGGAGGGCAGCACCTTGTTGAGGACCAGCGCACCCAGGTGCAGCGACCGACTGTCGAGGGCCTCGATGAAGAACTCCGCCTCCCGCACCGGTGCCTCCTCCAGGGTGCTGACCACGATGAAGGTCGTCCGCCGGTCGGCGAGGGTGCGGGTGACCGCCTCGGCTCGCTCGACGAAGCCGTCGTACATGGTCTGGAAGAGGATGAAGAACTCGGCGATGTCCTCGAGGAACTGGGATCCCAGGATGCGGTCGGCGAGGCTGTAGAAGGGACGCGACGCCGCGTTCACCAGCCGGGAGCGGTACGGGGTGATGAGCCACCGCAGCAGGCGACTGCTGAAGAAGTCGGCCATCCGCTCCGGCGCCTCAAGGAAGTCGATCGCGTTCCGGGTCGGCGGGGTGTCGACGATGATCAGGTCGTAGCGACCGGACGAGTGGATCTCGTAGAGCCGCTCCATCGCGATGTAGTCGTGACTCTGCACGAACTTCCCCGTGATGTTGCGGTAGAGCGGGTTGGCGAGGATCGCGTCCCGGGTCTGCGGATCGGGGGCGTGCGTGCGCACCAGCCCGTCCCAGGACTCCTTCGTGTCGAGCATCGCGGCCCAGAGCTCACCCAGCGGGGCGACGCCGGCCTCGGCGAGCAGCTCACCGGGGACCTGCCGCTCGACGTTGCCGAAGCGCTCCAGCCCGAGCGCGTTCGCGAGGCGCTTCGCAGGATCGACCGTCAGGACCAGCACCTTCCCACCGAGATGGGTCGCGGCCATGGCACCGATCGCCGCTGCGGTGGTGGTCTTGCCCACACCACCGGACCCGCAGGTGACCACGATCTCGCGCGCCGCGACCAGCTGCTCGAGCGTGCCCAGCCGATCCCCGGCCGCAGGCGGCGCGGGCTTCCTGGCCATCAGAACCCGAGCTCCCCGCCGAGCGCATCGGCGATGTTGCGCGTCGCCCGCACACCATGCGTTCGGGTGAACAGGTACGGCACGTAGTAGAGCGGCAGATCGTCCGGCAGCTCGGCACGCAGCCGGCTGATGTGACCGGCCCGGGTGCGCCGCAGCGTCACGGCCAGCTCGGCCCCGTCGAGCACCGGTTCCACCGGACCACCCGCCGCGGCCTCGAGCGCGGCGGCGTGCTCCGGCTCGCGCAGGCGACGGAAGATCTCCTCCTCACCTCGACCGAACAGCTCAGGGAGCACCTTGTTCACGATGACCCCGGCGAGGTGGACCGTCGTCTCCAACCGGACCCGCTCGACCAGCTCGAGGGTCTCGGTGACCGGCATCTCCTCAGGCGTCGCCACGACCACCGCCGCTGTGACGGCCGGATCAGAGAGCAGGTCGACCATCCAGCGGGTCTGTTCCCGAACACGCCCCACCTTCACCAGCTCGTTGATGGCCTGCGGTGCCGCGAGCTGCCCCACGACGTGACCGGTCGCGGGAGCATCGACGACGACCAGGTCGTAGTGGCGCTCCCGGACCTCCCAGCACAGCTTGCCGACCGTGAGGATCTCCTTGACCCCCGGCGCGGCGTTGGCCACGAAGTCCAGGCTGCGGGCCAGTGGCCCGATGCGGGCGAGCAGCGGCACCTTGAGCTGCAGACGGAGGTACTCCTTGAGCGACTCTTCCGTGTCCATCGCCATGGCGAACAGGCCCTGGCTGAGCTCCTGGGGTCGGAACCCGTTCGGAGGCGCTTCGAAGAAGTCCGCGAGGTTGCCCTTGGCGTCGACCTCGCACACCAGGGTGCGCCTGCCCCGCATCGAGGCGAGCAGGCCAAGCGCGGCGGCGATGCTGGTCTTGCCGACGCCCCCCTTCCCGGTGATGAAGATCAGGCGTCGGTCGAGCAGCTCGACGCCACCAGGCTGCATGAGGTTGCCGCGGGCCCCGTCTCAGGCTGCGCCGAAGCCGATGCGGCTCTTGGCTTCAGCGCTGCTGAGCTCGATCCATGCGATGCGCGAGGAGGGCACGCACACCTGCTTGCCATGCCGGTCCTGAAGCCACAGCACCCGGTCGTCGTCGGCGAGCGCGTGCTCGATGTCGGCGCGGACCTGCGCGGGATCGACATCCGACGCTAGTTCGACCTCGATCTCCTTCATCGTGTGCAGGACACCGATGCGAACGTCCACGTGTGCGCTCCTCCTGGGTCAACCACTCGCCGGCCAGCTGTGGTGACCGACCTGCTCATCGTACGGGCCGTCCGGCGGGAGTGCCTACTGTGCGACCGCCCGACGGGCGGCTCGCTGCGTGGCGAGCGGTCAGATCAGCTTCAGCTCCGGGTGGAATCGACGGGTCGGGGCCAGCTCGGTCTCGATCCGCTCGGCGATCGACGCGAAGGCACGAGCCGCCTCGCCGTCGGGATCCGCCACCACCGCCGGTCGGCCCGAGTCGCCACCTTCCCGGAGGAGCGGCACCAGCGGCACCTGGCCGAGAAGCGGTACCTCCAGCCGCGCTGCGAGCTCAGCACCCCCACCCGCCCCGAACAGCTCGTAGCGCTTGCCGTCGTCGCCCGTGAACCACGACATGTTCTCGATCACGCCCTTCACATCGAGGTTCACCTTCTCAGCCATGAAGGCGACGCGTTGCGCCACGCGCTGGGCCGCCGGCTGCGGGGTGGTCACCACGTAGACCTCCGCGCGCGGCAGGAACTGGGCGAGGGAGATGGCGATGTCACCGGTTCCCGGTGGCAGGTCGACGACGAGATACTCCGGCTCGTCCCAGTAGACGTCGGTGAGGAACTGCTCGAGCGCCTTGTGGAGCATCGGCCCGCGCCAGATGACGGGCTGGTCCTCCTCGACGAAGAATCCCATGGAGATGCACCGGACGCCGAAGCGCTCCGGTGGTACGAGCATCCGATCGATGACCACGGGCGGGTGGTCGACCCCGAGCATCCGGGGGATGGAGAAGCCCCACACGTCAGCATCGACCACCGCCACCGACCGACCCCGCTGAGCGAGCGCGACGGACAGGTTCGTCGTGACCGACGACTTGCCGACTCCCCCCTTGCCAGAGGCGACGAGCAGCACGCGCGTGCGCGACGCCGGATCGGCGAACGGGATCAACCGGCCCTCCGCATGCCCGTGAGCCGGTCGGCTCCCCGCGGTCGAAGCGGGATCACCGTGGAGCCGCTCGCGCAGCCGGACCCGCTCCTCATCGGTCATCACCGTGAACTCGAGGCTCACGTCGTCGACGCCGTCGAGCGCCCCAAGGGCTGAGGAGACCCGGCGCTGGATCTCGTTGCGCAGCGGACAGCCGGCCACGGTGAGGGCGACGAGGACCTCGACCCGCGCACCTTCGACCCGCACCTCGCGGACCATGTCGAGCTCCACGATGCTGCGGTGCAGCTCCGGGTCCTCGACCGGGCGCAGGGCCTCGACGACCTCGGCTTCGGTGACGGGCATGGCGGCTCCTCTGCGGGAATTTCCCCTATGGCGGTAGGTAGAATACCGGTGTGGTCCCACCACCACTCACGTCGACCGACTTCTCGTCAGCGGTGACCGCCATCACGGCCGCGTTCGGCGACCCCACCCGCCGTGAGATCTATCTCTTCGTCCGCTCGAAGCCCGACGGGGTGACGGCCGCGGAGGTGGCGCAGCGCTTCAACCTGCACCAGAACGTGGCCCGCCATCACCTCGACAAGCTGACGGCCGGTGGCTACCTCGAGGTCGAGATCGGACGTGGCAACCGCACTGGCGCGGGTCGCCCATCGAAGCGGTACCGGGCCACCGCGAAGCAGGCCGATCTCACCATCCCGGTCCGCCACGACGACCTGCTCGTCATGCTCCTCGGTCGGGCCCTGGCGCTGCTGCCGCAGGAGACCGCTGCGGCCATGGCTGAGGAGGTGGGCTTCGAGTACGGTCGGCTCCTGGCCCGCTCCATGGGCGACGCCGACCACCCCCGATCGTTCCACGCGGCCATGCAGACGGTCGCCGACGCGCTCACCGCACACGGCTTCGCCGCGCATGCCGAGAAGCGCAACGACGAGCTGCGGATCGTCTCCGAGCACTGCCCGTTCGGCGACGCCGTCCGGGAGAACCCGGTGATCTGCGCCGTCGACCGCGGTCTGGTCAAGGGCATGCTCGCTGAGCTCTACGGCGATGCGACCGCGGAGCTCGATACGACGATCGCGCTGGGCGACGACGTCTGCGTCACGACCGTCGAGGCCTGAGGGCGCCGCGTTGGGCCGACACTACCTCGACCACGCGTCGACCTCGCCGCTGCGCCCCGAGGCCGCGACGGCGATGATCGACTGGCTCCGCGTCCCTCACGGCGATCCCAGCCGCATCCATGCCGAGGGCATGGCGACCCGGGCTGCGATCGAAGCCGCCCGGGAGCAGGTGGCCGTGATGCTCGGCGCGCGTTCGCGCGAAGTGGTCTTCACGAGTGGGGCCACGGAGGCGATCGTCACCGCGGTGTGGGGTGCTGCCGAGCGCGGCGACCACATGGTCGTACCCGCGGTCGAGCACTCCGCGGTACGGGAAGCCGCCGCACAGCACGCGCGGGAGCTGTCGATCGTGGGCGTCGACCGCCTCGGTCGGGTCGACCCGGACGAGATCGTCGCGGCGATCCGGCCGACCACCGCTCTCGTCAACATCCAGTGGGCCAACCACGAGGTGGGAACGCTGCAACCGGTGCACGAGGTGGTGCAGGCCTGCCGCGAACGCGGGGTGCTCGTCCACGTCGACGCGGCACAGGCCGCGGGTCACCTCCCGCTGGCCTTCCGCGAGCTCGGCGCGGACCTGGTGTCGGTCAGCGCGCACAAGTTCGGAGCCCCACCCGGGATCGGCGCGCTGCTCGTCCGCAGGGGGCTGCGCCTCCGTCGTCTCCTCGTCGGCGGCGACCAGGAACGTGCACGCCGGGCGGGGTTCGAGAACGTGCCCGCGATCATGGGGATGGGCGCCGCGTGCGCAACGCTCACCCCCGACCGCATCGAGGAGGAGGCCGCGGCCTCCCGGCGGCTGACCGATCGGGTGCTCGAGGCGGTCACCGGGCTCGAAGGGGTTCACGTGTACGGCGATCCTCGGGAGCGAGCCCCCCACATCGTCTGCCTCGGGATCGACGGCATCGAGCCGCAGGCGGTGCTGCTCGGTCTGGACCAGGCCGGGATCGCCGCACACTCGGGAAGCGCCTGCTCCTCCGAAGCGCTCGAGCCCTCACCCGTGCTCGAGGCGATGGGCGTCGACGCGCACCGCTCGCTGCGCATCTCGGTGGGCTGGAACACGACCGACCGCGACATCGACGCGCTCCTGGAGGCACTCCCCGGGGTGATCAGCCGGCTTCGTGCCCTGCGCCCCTGAGCCTGCGCGCCCAGCGCTTCGCGAGCCTGTGCGACACCCCGCCCTGGAGCTGCTGCTCAAGCTGCTGCGCTCCCAGGGTCCGCCCCTGGCGTCAGCTCGCCCCGAGCTCGATGCCGTGCGTCGATGCGAACGTTGACCAGTCGCACCACGGGAAGTCGTCCCGGTCCCAGCGGGCCCGCAAAGGAGCGGGCGGAGCCGCCAGGTCCTCGACGCGCAACCCACCGGAGTACTGCTGCGGGGACCCCAGCGCGTCAGTGATGCGCTCCACCGCGACATCTCCGAGGATCATGGAGTAGCTGAGATGGGAGGGCCAGAGCGCGAGGAGCCCCTCGAGACCGAACGCCTCGAGCTTGGCTGGCACCGGCGTGGCGACCTCGGCGGTCGACGGCCCCGCGAGCGACGGATGTTGTACGCGCCGCCCCGTGTACGCCCCCCAACGGAGCTCGTCGACCTGTCGCCGGAGCATCGGCGACATCGCGACCAGCCTCGCGACGGTGTCGGCGACCACGCTCGAGGCCACAGGGAGTTCGAAGCGGGTGTCGTCGACGCCGAGCACCGTCTGGTGGTCGTCGATCGGCGCAGACACCAACCACGCGACATCCCCCGAAGCGAGCGGCTGCGCCACGACGGAGAGGCCGCCAAACCAGCCAGACACGAGCGGCAACCCCTCCCCCCGGATGCAGATGACCGTGGAGCGCCTCACCGCCTGGGAGGTGCGTGCCGTCTCGAGCCGCTCGCGTCGACTGGACTGGTCACGGAAGCGCTTGGCGACCATGCTGAGCAGCGCAGCGTTGCCGACACCCGCCGCGAGCACGACGAAGCGTGGCGCGATGGTGAGCACGCGATCGCCGATCTCGACCTGCACGTGATCGACCGCCGTGTCGGCCGCGAGCACGACGCGCAGGATCGAGCCCTCGATGCAGAACGGCTCAAGCCCCTCCCGGAGCTTCGTGAGCACCGCAGCCGGGTTCACCACCACGTCATCACCCAGCGCATAGACCGCATCGCCCTCGAGCGACCCACCCACGAACGGGTCAGGGAGCCGGTCGAGGAGCGTGTGCTGCAGCATTGCGTCAAGCCACAGCCGGGGCCGGCTCAGCGCCTCGGCGGACGGGACGGCATAGACGGTCGGGGCCTCGCTGATGGGCACGCCGTTGGACTCGGCCCACAGTCGCCAGAACCCGGCGGCGCGGCGGGCGGGTTGCATGCGCGCCGCGTCGTTGCCCTCGTATCCGGCGGAGAGGTAGCCGACCGAGTCGAGCGTCTCGGAGGCCACCGCGGGATCCGACAGCACACAAACCGAGTAGGTGCGCTGCAGGGAGCGAGCCACATAGAGCCCCTGGATGCCTGCCCCGAGCACGAGGACGTCAACCGAGAGATCATCGTCGTGCCCCGTGCTCATGGCGCCGACATGGTACCGGTCGCCACCCGAGGTGCCGTGACCACCGCCGTTGCCGGCGACAGCTATCGTGCCGCCGTGCCCGCGTATCTCGTCCGCCACGCGCATGCGGGTTCACCCAAGGACTGGGAGGGTGACGACCTGGATCGCCCCCTGTCGTCGAAGGGACGAGCGCAGGCCGAACAGCTCACCGAGCTGCTCCGGGAACGACCGATCGGCCGGATCGTCTCCAGCCCCGCTCGACGGTGCATCGAGACCGTCGAGCCGCTCGCCGTCGTGACCGGCAGCAAGGTTGAGCAGAGCACCGCGCTGCTCGAAGGTGCGGATCCCGACGAGGCAGTCAAGCTGCTCCTCAAGCTCGCGACGAGCGACGGGGTGCTGGTGAGCCACGGCGACCTCATCCCGAAGATCCTCCGCAGGCTCATCGCCGAGGGGATGAGAACCGACGATCCCGCCATCAGCCAGAAGGGCTCCGTGTGGGTCATCGAGGTCGACTCGGGGCGTCCGGTGCGGGGGCGCTACCACCCCCCGGGTTGAGCCGCGCTGGAAGATCAGACTCGGCGCGGCTCACCTCCCGGGGGTGACACGACTACCCGCCGGGCTGAGCCGTGCTGGAGAGTCGGCTGCGCAGCGACTCCAGCATCTGTGCCATCTGCGGGGGGAGCCGACCTGGGTCGACGACCGCGAGGTCCGCCAGGGCATCGGCGGGACGACCCTGGCGTTCGAGGAGGATCGCCCGGAAGATCCGGGCGTCGGGGTAGGTGGCGTCGGTCTCGATCGCCCGGTCGAGCCAGGAGCGGGCCGACGCGTCAAGCTCAGCCGCCGCCTGCGTGCCTTCCGCCTGCAGCGCCAGGTTGTGGAGCAGCCACCCGCGATAGGTCATGGCTTCGACGTTCGAGGGCTGCAGCTCCAACGCGCGGTCGTAGGCGTCGATCGCGTCTTTGTACGACTCCACCGCTCTGGTGGTGTCCCCCGCCTGAAGCGCGGCCTGCGCCTCGGCGATGTGCTGGTTCGCCCGGGCCAGCTCGTCGATGCTGCTCTGGCGGATATCGCCGGTCAGCTGACCGCCGGGTGCTCGCTCACCGGCGCTAGCCTTCACCGCCCACCCGGCCCCCAGCGCGAAGAGCAGCACCGCCGCAACGATCGTCACCCGCCGCAACGGTGAGCGCTCCGGTGGGGCCGCGTCGACCACGGCCTGGCGCTGCTCGACCGCGCGGATCGCCGCGGCGGCCCGGGCCGTGTAGTCGTCCCGCAGCGCGAGGTAGTCCTCCTGATCGAGGTCACCGGCGGCGTACTCCCGCTCGAGGTCGTCGAGCGAACGCAGGAGGAAGTCGCGCTCCTCCTCGAGCGCGGCCAGCTCGTCGGGATCAAACCGTGCAACGGCCAGGCGCGGCTCGGATCGCTGCCGGATCTGCCGCTCGCCGGCGTCGCTGGCTGCCCGTGCCGCTCGACGGGCACGGGTCCCCCGGGTCGGCTGCTGCGCGGTCGGGCTCATGGCTGCTCCTCCCGCCCCGGGCCCTGCCCGGTCGCACCAGAGCGGACCCGCTCGACGAGTGCCCGGTCGTCGGCCGACGCGCTTCGCACCGCAGTAGCCCGCCATCGACGGAAGGCCACCACCAGCCCCGCTGCAGCGAACACAACGGCCACCACCGGTATCGCCCACACCAGTCCAGACACCCCACTGCCACTCGGCGTGAGCAGGATCTCCTCACCCCACTGGGCGACGTACGCGCGACGGATCTGGGCCGGGGACTGACCGTCCGCGAGGCGTGCCGCGATGTCACGACGGATCTCCTTGGAGATCGGTGCGTTGGAGTCCGCGACGGACTCGCCCCGGCATGTCGGGCACTTCACCGTCTTGGCGATCGCCGTGACCCGGTCCTGGAGCGTGTCGGGTTCACGGGACCGGGTCGCTCCCACCCCCAGCGCGACCGAGAGCACCAACCCCATCGCGAGCCACGGCAGCCACGCCTTGCCCGGTCCGCGTCTCATGCCCCACCCTCCCCGTCCGGGGGAGGAGCCAACCCCATCACCGCGTCGAGCTGATCGGCCCGCACGCCGAGGAACTTGGCCACCACGATGCCGTCGGGGCTCACCACGTAGGACTCGGGCACGCCAGTCACCCCGAACGAGAGTGCGATCGGTCCCGTGTCGCCAACCACGACCGGCCACGAGCCGCCGCGCTCGGCGAAGAAGCGGCGGATCACGGACGGATCGTCCTGGAAGGCGACGCTCACGACCTGAACCAGTCCGTCGCCGCGATGCTCCTCCGTGAAGCGCACGAGCTCGGGATGCTCCACCTGGCAGGGCACACACCAGGTGGCGAAGAAGTTCACCACCACCCAGCGTCCGCGGTGCGCGTCGATGTCGAAGGTCTCCCCGGTGAGCGTGGTGCCGGTGAGCGCCGGCACCGGCTTTCCGATCAACGCGCTCGACACGGCACGCTCGTCGACGCTCTTGCGGGTGGCGAGCACGGCGATGAACGCGAGCAGCACCATCCCGACACCGATCGCGACCCAGCGGGCGGTGTGTCGACGACGGACCACCACCACCTCGGTCACGAGACCTCCACGAGGTCGCGTCGGGGAGCGGCCGGTACTGGCGCGGAGACCGGGTCGATGGGATTGCGCCGCCGACCCGGGAACGCGGCGAGGATCGTGCCCACCGCCATGAGCCCGCCGCCGATCCACAGCCAGACCACCAGCGGCTGGATCGTCACCCTGATCGTCGCCGGCGCACCCGGATCCTCGGGGAGCGCAAGGAGGCTGAGCGCAACGTCGTCGACCAGCGTGGAGCGCACCGAGGGCGTACCGATCACCTGACTTCCGAAGTCGAAGCGGTTCAACGCCGGCGCCCACGGCCCCGTGCCGTCGATCTCGATGAGCGCCTGGGTGACCGTCTTGGCCGACTCGTTCTTCACGTTGCGTCCCACGTAGGTCAGCGTGTGGCCGGCGAAGGTCGTCGACTCACCCTCGGCGAGAGTGAACTCGGCCTGACGCACGTAGCTCTGGCTCGCGGCGAAGGCCACCGCGATCAGGATCACGCCCACGTGCACCACCATACCGCCGTTGGCCCGCCCCACGAGCCCACGCCACCCCTGTCGCCTGGTGGCGAGCACCAGCTGACGCAGCGCCGAGCCAGCTGCGAACCCTGCGAGTCCGAACGCCACGAGCGGCACCAGGCCGGACGCACCGAGCACCACCGCAACCACGACGGTCGCGGTGCCCACCCAGGCGGGCCAGAGCAGCCGCTGGCGCAGCAGCTCACCGCTGGCCTTCCGCCAGGGCAGCACCGGGGCCACACCCATGAGGAAAAGCAGGGTGAGCCCGATGGGCATGGTCATCCGGTTGAAGTACGGCGACCCGACCGACATGCGACTCCCGTTGACCGCTTCCACGAGGAGTGGGAACACCGTGCCGAGCAGCACGACGAACGCGAACGCGGCGAGCAGGACGTTGTTGGCCAGGAACGCCCCCTCCCGCGAGACCGGCGAGTCGATGCGGCCAGGCGCCCGGAGACGGTCACCGCGCCAGGCGATCAGCCCGATGGTCACCACGACGATCAGGGCGAAGAAGGACAGGATCGCCGGTCCGACACCTCCGGCAGTGAACGCGTGCACCGAGTCGAGCACACCGGACCTGGTGATGAACGTGCCGAGGATGGTCAGCGCGAACGTGGCACAGAGCAGCGAGAGGTTCCACACCCGCAGCATCCCCCGCCGCTCCTGCACCATGACCGAGTGCACGTAGGCGGTTCCCGTGAGCCATGGCAGGAAGGACGCGTTCTCCACCGGGTCCCAGGCCCAGTAGCCACCCCAGCCGAGCACCTCGTAGCTCCACCATGCGCCAAGAACGATCCCGATGGTGAGGAACCCCCACGCGAACAACGTCCAGCGACGGGTGGCGACGAGCCAACCCTCGCCGACACGCCCGGTCACCAGGGCGGCGATCGCGAACGCGAACGGGACGGTGAACCCCACGTAACCCAGGTAGAGCATCGGGGGGTGGAACGCCATCAGCGGATGGTTCTGGAGCAGCGGGTTCGGCCCCGGCCCGTCGTAGCCAGGGGGTGGGTTGAAGGAGCCGAACGGGTTGGCGGGGCCGAGCAGCAGGAAGAAGAAGAAGATGCAGACGACGAACATCGTCAGCATCGCCCAGCCGACCAGGGGGTCGGTGAGCCGCCGCCGGAACTTCACCGCGACGAGCGTCGTATAGCCAGCGAGGACCGCCGCCCAGAGGATGATCGAGCCTTCCAGCGCAGCCCACAGCGTCGCCACGTTGAACAGCGCGGGGGTTCGGGTGCTGCCGTTGTTGGCGACGTACTGCACCGTGAAGTCTCGGGTGATGAGCGCCCGCTCCATCGCCCCCACTGCGAGGAGCGCGCCGATCAGGACGAACACCGCGTAGGGCGCCGCCATCCAGAGCAGGTCACGCCGGCGGCGCAGGAGCCCGACTGCGAGCGTGCCCACGGCGAGCACGGAGGCGCTGAAGCCGAGCATGACCCCGGCGATGCCGATGGCGCGGTTCATCGGCCTGCGGTCGGGGCCGTCGACATCGGCTGCTGCCGACCGCCTTCCTCGGCGGCCCGGACCCGATCCGAGTGCTTCTCCTCGTACGTCTCGTCGTGCTTGACGAGCATCCGATCGCTGGAGAAGAAGGTGCCGGTCGGATCCCAACGCCCCTCGAGCACGACCGGCATGCCGGGCTGGAAGAGCTGGGGTGGGTCCCCCCGGTGTGAGACGGGCACCTCGACCCCGTTGAAGGTGACCACGAAGTCGACGCCGTCACCGGTGTCGACGACGGTGCCCGGCTCCACCGTCCCCTGCAAGCGGAAGCGGTCGCCACCGAGGTCGTCCTTCTTCGCGACCGCCTCATCGGCGTTGTAGAAGAACAGCGACGCATCCGACAGCGCTCTGGTGGCGACGAAGGCCATCCCGCCCAGGATCACGAGGATCCCGAGGAAGGCCCACCATCGGCGAGCAGGTCCGGAGGAGGTGCTCCGAGGGGTCAGATCGAGGTCGGAAGCGCTGCGGGGGGTCACATCCATCGCCGGTCCTCCGGTGGTAGGCGTCGACTGAGCGCCCGTCCGCGCACGATGATCACCGCCGCGTAGGTGACCACCACCGCGACCGTGAGCAACCAGCCGAGCAGCACGTAACCCCACTGGCTCACGACGCGGCCTCCGCTCGGCGGGCTGCGAGCGCATCCTCCAGGCCACGTTCATCGAACCGGTCCTGCATCCACGCCAGGCGGAACCGGTGCAACAGCAGCCAGACGGTGAGGAGCAGGGCCGTCCCGATGCCGAACACGAGCGTGAACAGCTGCAGCCCCTCGATCGCCGGGTCCGGGCGGAAGAGGGTCGCGCTCTGGTGCAACGAGCGCCACCACTCGACAGAGCGGTTCACGATGACGACGTTCGGCAGCAGCAGCAGTCCGACGATCGCGGACCGCTTGGCCCGCGCCCGGTGGTCGACGGTGGCCCGTCGCACCGCGAGGTAGCCGAGGAGAAGCAGGAACAGCATGGCGGTCGAGGTCAGCCGGGGATCCCATTCCCACCAGGTACCCCAGGTGGAGGCGCCCCACACCGAACCGGTGAGGAGCGTGAGCGCGGTGAGCAGCGCGGCGAGCTCGGCCGCCGAGCTCGCGACCAGGTCCCACCACGGTGACTTCCTCCACAGCACCAGCATTGACCCGACGGTGACCAGCAGGATGCACAGGTAGGCCGCGGTCACGACCGGGACGTGCACGTACAAGAGCCTGACCGTGTCCCCGAGCTCCACGTCGTCGGGGCTGGCCACGAGCGCGAGCAGCGCGAGGACGGCGACGGCCGCCAGCGTCACCGCACCGAGCACTCGGCTTCCTGCGGAGCCGGTCCCGACCGGGCCGCCGTCGTCTCCTGCCGATGCCGTTCGGGCAGTGTGGGCAAGTCGGGCTGTCACGATTCCTCCATGAGCGAGCCGAACCCGAAGATCCCGGCCGCCAGGTACACGAGCGAGAAGACGGCGAGCAGACCGACCCAGCGCCACCCTTCAGCGGGGGTGTCGCCGAGTGCGGCCTCGAACGCCCGTGTCGATGCGATGAGCACCGGCGCCAGCACGGGCAGCAGCAGCAGCGGGAGCAACGTCTCCCGCACCCGCACGCCGACCGCGAGGACGCCATAGAGCGTACCGGCGGCCGCGATCCCCGCGGTCGCGACCAGGCTGGTCACCACGAGCAACCACCAGCCATTGAGGCGGGTGCCGTAGAGCACCGCCACCCCGACGGCCAGAAGCACCTCGAGCGCCACGAGCTGGAGCGCGACCGCGGCCGTCTTCCCCAGGTAGATGCCGCCGGGATCGAGCCCCGAGAGCCGCAGGCTGTCGATGACGCCGTCGGACGCCTCCACCGCGAAGGCGCGCTGCACCGCGAGCAGGCCGGTGAAGAGCACCGTCATCCAGTAGAGACCCGGGGTCGCACGGTGGAGCACACCCCGGTCCGGGTCGAGTGCGAACGCGAACAGCAGCAGCACGAGCAGTGCGAAGGGGACGACCTGGTTGAGCACGACGCGGGAGCGGGCCTCGACACGCAGGTCCTTCGCCGCGATGAGTGCGGCGTCACGGAACACGGGCCGCCTCGGGTTGCAGCACGCCTCCGGCGATCGTGACCTGTCTTCCGGCGAGCGCCGCCGCCCGCTCGTGCTCGTGCGACGCAACCATCACCGTCGCACCGGCGCGAACCGCATCGCGGATCAGCCCGTCGACGAGGTCACGCGCCTCTTGGTCGAGCCCCGCGTGCGGCTCGTCGAGCAGCCACAGCTCAGGACGCCGGGCCACCAAGACCGCGAGTGACGTGCGTCGTCGCTGACCTGCCGACAACCTGGCAACCGGAACGTCTCGCAGGCGACCGTCGAGGCCGAGGGCGGCCATCGCCCGGTCCGCGTCGCGTGGGTCCGCGTGCGAGGCGCGCACCCAGAACCGGATGTTGTCCGCCACGGTCAGCTCGTCGTAGAGGCCGGTGGCGTGGGCGAGGAGCCCCACCCGCCGGCGTACACCCTGGCGATCGTGGCGGAGATCGTGGCCGAGCACCACCGCTTCGCCGGACACGACGGGGACGAGACCAGCGCAGACACGCAGCAGGGTGGTCTTTCCGGCACCGTTCGGGCCGTTCAACAGGACGATCTCCCCGCGGCCGACATCGAGATCGACGCCTGCAAGCGCAGGGAAGCGGCCAAGGAGGGCGACCGCGGCACGGAGGTGGACGACGGTCTCCATGACGATCCCCCCGAGGGTACCGGTGGGGGCGACGACCGACCAAGGTGGTGGGATGACCCCGCGGCGGACGACGCGGGCTCGTTCGTTAGGGTTCGACGGGTGAGCGTCGCGCGGATTCTCGGGTTCACCGGTCGGATGATGATCCGGGCCGGCGTGCTCATCCTGCTCTTCGTCGCCTTCCAACTCTGGGGCACGGGGCTGCACACCTCGCGCGCGCAAGACGATCTGGAGAAGCAGTTCCGCACGAAGCAGGACGAGCTCGGCGAGCGGTCCTCCGAGTCGTCGGACACGACCACCTCCTCCGCCACCGCCTCGACCGCCCCGCCCGTCACGGCATCTCCCGACTTCCCCACGCCAAAGCCTGGAGAGCCGATCGGACTCATCTCCATCCCCGACATCGGTGCGGACTTCTTCTTCGTCGAGGGTGTCGACCTGCGTTGGCTCCGGGACGGGCCGGGCCACTTCCCGCAGACCCCGTTGCCCGGCCAGCCAGGCAACGCCGCGCTCGCCGGTCATCGCACGACCTTCAAGGCGCCGTTCAACCGGCTCGACGAGCTCGATCCTGGCGATCTGATCTTCGTCGAGACCCTGCAGGGCAGGTTCACCTATGAGGTGATGCCGCAACCGGCAGGCGAGGGTGAGCCCCCCAAGGGCCACTACATCGTCGGGCCGCGCCAGACCGAGATCCTCGACGACAAGGGCGACAACCGCCTCACCTTGATGGCCTGCCATCCCAAGTACAGCGCCGCGCAGCGGATCGTGGTCGAGGCCAAGCTGGTCTCCAACCCGGCGCCCGCCACCCCGCTGCCTCCCACGACCGACGTCGTCGAGCTTCCGGCTGACGACCTTGCGGGCGGGCGGGATGCAGCCCGGGTGCCCGCAGCGCTGTGGTCCCTCGGTGCCGTCGCGGTCTGGTTCCTCGCCTGGTTTGCGGGGCGACGCCGGCCGGGATGGAGGTGGCCGGCCTACGCCGCAGGCCTGCCGCTGTTCGCGCTCGCGCTCTTCGAAGCCTTCGACCACATCAACCAGCTGCTGCCCGGCGCGTACTGATCATGCGCATCCAGCCACGACTCGCTGCGCTGACCTGCGTGTGGCTGATGTTCGCGCTGGGTGTGACGGCGGGCTGCTCGGGAGAGACCGACGAGGCGGTACCGACCACGACCACCGAAGCACCCTCCACGACCACCACGACGGAGGCCCCGCTTGAGGCCGGCACGAAGGTCTTCGTGTACGTACCCGAGGTCGGGGACTGCTTCGACCGCCGCAAGGTCGAGCGATCGGCCGGGACGAGTGGCCAGACGGAGATCGTGCTGAAGCTCGACTGCTCGCTCCCCCACCGCAACGAGGTGTTCGCAGTGCTGGACTACCAGGCCACCGATGACACCTACCCGGGGGCCAAGACGCTCGAGACGTTCGCCAAGCGGGAGTGCCCTCGCCGGTTCGAGGACTACGTCGGGAAGCCCTACGAGATCTCCGAGCTCGAGATCGGCTACCAGCTGCCCGACTCGAGCACCTGGCGACGGGGCACCCAGAAGATCGGCTGCTACGTCTACGACCTCAGCGGAAACCGCCTGGTTGGAAGCGTCCGGGGCATCGCCAGGTAACGGTGGCGGGCCCGGGTGGTACCTGCTCACCGGGCGACGCGCGCCCGCCGGCATCGCGCTTCAGATGCGCCCGGTGGCCGCGTGGCGCTGAGCCGGTCGCCGTAGGTCCCGTGCTGGCCGGCGGTGGCTCGCCGCGGTCCGCTGGAGAAGCAAGAGAAGGTGCCGCGGACCTCAGTAGAAGGTGCTGCGGGCGCGGGGACGGGGAACCGCCTTGTAGCGGGGACTCTGACCCAGCTGCCACAGGAGGTGATCGAGCTTCCACGCCGGAAGCGGATGGCCACGCGCCCGCAGGCGGCTCACCAGGCGCTCAGCGGCTTCCACGGCGACCGCGCGGATCTCCAGCTCGGCCTCGCCACCGGGCTCGAGCAGCTCACCCGCCTCGATCCGCTGCACCAGCCGGGGATCGAAGAGCAGGACGCCCTCGATCCGCAGCACGTGGGGCACCAGGTTGTCCGCGAAGATCGTGAGCCGGTCGAGATCGGAGAACGCGCCGAGCCCGACCCCACCGAGCGCCAGGGCCAGGTCGGCGGGGACGATCTGGGCCCGTTTGAGCAGTGGGATCTCCCGACCCCGGTAGGACGACACGTCCCGGAAGAGGGGCATCGCGAGCAGCAGCTCGACCATCTTCTCCGCGCTGCCGCCGGCGGCCTCGACCAGTGACGTGAACGACCCGCCGTACTCGGCCAGCAGCAGCGACCCGAGGTCAGCCAACGCCTCGGCAAACAGGGCCATCAGCTCGTCGACGGGGGGTGTGAGGGGCTGGCCGAAGAGCGCGGCACAGTCGCGGGGTGTCAGATCACGAAGCTCCGAGGCGTTCAGCGGACCCTCCTTGAGGAAGCGCTCGCGGAGGCGGGTCATCATCGTGATCGCCCCGGACCGACCCGGCAGCTTGACCAGATGCGGGTGCCAGCCGGAGCCGAAGTTCACCGTGTTGAAGGTGAGCACGTACGCCACCGTGGTCTCGACGTCGCTGATCGAGAGCGACGCTGCCCCATCTTCCACGTCGGGCAGAGAGCCCAACCTGGTCGCGAACCGCTCCAGCACGGCGTCGTCGATGGTCACCAGACGGGCCTGACCCGCCACGAAGGCACACGCCTCACGCACCCGGTCGAGCATCCCCGGCATGACCGCTCCTCGTGCGCTCCTCACACAACGACTGGGTGGAATCGGTCAGCAGCCACCCCCCGCCCGTCTAGCGACCGCGGAACTCCGGTGTGCGCCGCTCCCGGAACGCGGTCAGCCCTTCCTGCAGGTCCTCGCTCGACCAGGCGCGCCGGAAGGCCTCCGCGTACGCGTCGGGGGTGGCCGCCATGGACTCCGTGAGGTTCAACCCCAGCTTGAGCCCCTGCACCGTGAGGGGAGCGAGCGCGACGATCTCCCGGGCCCAGGCGAGCGCGACGTCGAGGTCGCCGATGCGCTGCACCAACCCCAGCTGCGCGGCCCGCTCCCCCGACAGCTGCTCGGTGGTGAGGAACATCGCCCGAGCGGTGCCCTGCCCGCACATCGAGGCGGCCCGTTGCACGGTCCACCAGTCGACCATCAGACCCAGCTTCGCAGCGGGGATCCCGAAGCGGGAGGTCGGGGTCGCCACCCGCAGGTCGCAAGCGACCGCGAGCTGCGTGCCGGCACCGAGCGCGAAGCCGTCGACCGCGGCAATGGTCGGGAACGGAGCGTCGCGCAGACCGGCGAGCACCCGGTTCAGCGCCTGGACGAACTCGGTGTCCTCCACCCCTGAGAGGTCCGCCCCGCTGCAGAAGTGCCCGTCCGCTCCGGTGAGCACGAGGGCGCGCGAGCCGGCCTCGGTCGCCCGGGCCAGCGCATCCTCGAGGCCATCGAGCGCGGCGTGATCGAGCGCGTTGCGACGCTCCGGCCGATCGATCGTGAGGAGTGCGACGTGCTCGCGCTGCTCGTAGTGGATCACCTGCCCCTCCAACGTGGTACTCGCTTCTCGACGAACGCGGCGAGTCCCTCGGCAGTGTCCTCGCTGCCCGTGGTGACCGTGAGCATCGGGTGAAGGAGACGCAGCGCGTCCTCAGCCGACTGGTCCCAGACGGCGTAGAAGGAGTCCCGACCGAGGCGCATCACCGCAGGTGACTTCGACGCCAGGGTGGCAGCAAGCTCGTCGACCGCAGCGTCGAGCTGATCGACCGGCACCACCCTGGTGACGAACCCGATGCGCTCGGCCTCCTCGGCGCTCACCCGGCGGCCGGTCATCATCAGCTCAAGCGCCTTCTTCGGTGGCATGGAGCGCACCAGCGGCACCGTGATCATGAACGGCCAGAGCCCGACGTCGATCTCGGGGGTGCCGAACTGGGCGTCGTCGGCTGCGATGACGAGATCGCAAGCCAGCGCCAGGCCCATGCCACCGGCCAGCGCGTAGCCCCGGACCCGTGCGATGGTCGGTTTTCCGAGATGCCACAGCTGGCGGAACACGCCGGCCAGCTCTCCCCGGCTCTCGTGAAGCTCGAGGTGGCCGGCACCGTCGGCCATCCCGGTCAGGTCGGCTCCCGCGCAGAACGCAGCATCACCCGCTCCCGTGAGGACCACGACCCGCACATCACGATCGGCTGCGAGCGTGTCGAGCACCCGCCGCAGCTCGCGGACCATCGTCCAGGACAGCGCGTTGCGGCGCTCGGGTCGGTTGAGGGTCACCCTCGCCACATGGTCGGCGACCTCGACGATCACCTCATCGGAGCGCTCAGGGATCGGTTCCGGCACGACCGCGGACGTTACCGGTTCGGGGTCCACCCTCGCGCCGGGCGGGGGTCGTAGCGTTCTGTCATGACCAGCTCCACCAGTCCACTCGCGGTCGGCCTGGTCGCCGCTGGGCTGGCCGCCGTCGTCGTCTTCGTCGTGGTCGCGGTGCTTCGCGCCCGGCGCGACCGCCGCCGGTCCGGGGAGCTGAAGCTCCCACGGGGTGCCGAAGCGGCGCTGTGGTCCATCGTGGAGGTGGTTCCGGATCCGCGGAACCACCTGGCGCTCACCCGCGACCTGTCTGGAGAGGTCCGCATCACCGACCGCGACCGGGCGCTCGCCGCCGCGGCGGCGTCGGGCGGCGTCGATACCCGGTCCCCGGTCATCGACGCCGATCCAGTGGTCGACAAGCCGGTGGTCGACAAGCCGGTGATCGAGCTGCGTGACGGCCCGAACGGCAGCAACAGCAGCAGCGATGCCGACGGCGACAGCCGTACCAGCGCGTCCGGCGCTGACCCCGGCACGGGGGATGACCTCGAGCTCACCGCACAGCTCTTCTTCGCAGAGCAGCCCCGTCTCTCCCGGTTCTGAGCGATCCGGCGGACCGGATCCACCCGCTCACCGGCGGCGGTCAGCCGTGAGCCGTGCGCGGGCAGGTGCCTGACCCGAGGACATCCGCCGCCACCACGGCCGCGAGGCCAGCCCACGACTGGGGCGCGGCTCCCAGGCCCTCGCCGGTGAGCGGGTGCCAGTGCTCTGCGAAGCCCGACGCGGTCGCACCCCG
Source organism: Acidimicrobiales bacterium (assembly GCA_037478855.1). Classification (GTDB taxonomy): domain Bacteria; phylum Actinomycetota; class Acidimicrobiia; order Acidimicrobiales; family Acidimicrobilacustridaceae; genus Rhabdothermincola. The sequence continues at coordinate 19,586 of JBBFLY010000035.1, forward strand.
TACCAGCAGGCGCGCCAGCTCCGAGCCGACGGGTGCGCCTGCCCGCGACGCGCCGACCCACAGCAGGTAGGTGAGCTGCGGCCACGCCGAGCCCCGCCAGTAGGCCCGCGGGTCGAAGGCCCGTTCCTCGCGGTGCACCCCAGCCGGACCACACCAGCCGCCGTAGTGGCGATCGTCGACCACCCGACCGAGCACCGCCTCGGTTCGTCCCGTGTCGACGAGGACGGGAAGCAGCGCGTCGAGGGTGCGGATCCGGCCGGAGTTGAGCGCGGCCGGCCCGGCATCGATCCAGGTCTCCTCCGAGGTCGACCAGCGCTGCGCGAGGGCGTCGCCCAGCTCCTGTGCAGCGGCTCGCAGACGGGCATCGCCCGTCAGCTCCGACAGCTCCAGCGCGTTGAACGCCACCAGCGCGTTGAACCCTGCGGGGGCTGCGCCGAACCCGGGATTCGCGAGGGGTGAGCCGCCACGGTCCCGCACGACCGTCGTGAGGAGCTCCCCTTTGACCCGGTACCAGCGGGCGGGATCGAACGACTCCCCGCACCAGCGATCCCAGCGGGGACTGTCGTCGGCGCCGGACTCCCAGGGGTGCACGATGGTGACCAGTCCGGACCGGTCGTCACGGGCTCGCGAGTCGAGGAGGAACCGCAGCCCCGCGGTTGCCCGTTCGAGCAGGTCGACGGGGACGTCGCCGCCGGAGCGGGCGAGCACCGCGAGGGCGTGTCCGTACATGGGAGGCTGGGTGATCGACGATGTCCACCGGCACCCCCAGAAGTCCGCCAGCCGGTCGTCCGCGCCGTACTGCACGTGTGGGACGAAGCCGCTGTCATGCTGGTGCCGGAAGGCGCTCCGCAGCTCGGCGACCGCACGGTCGTGCTCACCCAGGTGACACCACACGACCGCGTGGAAGCACGAGTCCCAGAGCCACTGGTACGGATAGGTCCGCAGGTGGGGCACGCAGAAGCCTTCGTCCCGCCAGTGAGCCTCGAGCACGGCGCGGACGCGGCGGTCGAGCTCCGCCGGCGCCGGTAGCGTGTCGTGCGGGGTCACCGCCGCGACCATCCCGATGCCCCCGAGCACACCGTGCCCACCTGCGCCTTCCTCTCGTTCCGACTGGGGCTCACCGACGGGGTGTCCGTCGTCGCCCGCACGTGGATGGACGTGATGCGGGCGATGGGCTTCGACGTCCTCACCGTCGCCGGGGAGGGTCCGGTGGACCGCATCGTCGAGGGACTGGCGATCGGAGCGGACCAACCACCCGACGAACGGGACGTCGAGGCCGCGCTCGCGGATGCGGACCTGGTGGTGGTCGAGAACCTCCTCACGATCCCGATGAACCTACCGGCGTCACGGGTCGTGGCCGACGTTCTCCGCGGCCGGCCGGCGATCCTCCACCATCACGATCCCGCCTGGCAGCGCGAACAGTATCGGCACGTCACCGAGCTCCCACCCGACGATCCGAGCTGGCGGCACGTGACGATCAACCAACTGACACGCGGCGAGCTGGCCGAGCGGGGAATCAACTCGGTCACCATCTACAACGGGTTCGAGACCCGACCCGCGCCCGGCGACCGCGACCGGACCCGCCGGCAGCTCGGCGTCGGCCGGGACGACAGGCTGGTGGTGCACCCGGTGCGGGCGATCCCCCGAAAGCGGATCGCTGACGCAGTGGCTCTCGCGGAGGCGCTCGGCGCGACCTACTGGCTCACCGGTCCCGCCGAGGACGGGTTCGATGATGAGCTGAAGGCGATCCTCACCAGCGCACGGTGCGAGATCATCCACCGACCGGTGGCACGCGCCGCCGACCTCTACGCAGCTGCCGATCTGGTCGCCTTCCCCTCGGAGTGGGAGGGCTTCGGCAACCCTCCGATCGAAGCCGCGATCCACCACCGACCGGTGGCGCTGCGCTGGTTCCCGGTGGCCACGGAGCTGGCTGCGCTCGGGTTCCGCTGGTTCGACATCGACGACATCGATGCGATCGACGCCTGGCTGACCGAACCCGACGAGACGCTGCTGGACCACAACCGGCTCGTGGCCGAGCGCCACCTCTCCCTCGAGCGCATGGCCTCTGAGCTCGAGGCGCTGCTCGACGAGGCAGGCTGGTTGCCATGACCGACCCCGTGCGGCTCCGTCGAGCCCGATGGTCCCGAGCGGCCAGAGCAGGACAACGGCTGGGGTACCTGCTGTACGCGATCGCCACGATCGCCTTCTTCGTCGGGCTCCTCGGCGAGCTCACCGACGCCGTCGTGCAGGTGGTCGAGATCGGTCTGATCGGGGGGTCGGTCCTCCTCGCGCCGTCGATCCTCGTCGCCTACATGGTGAGAGCAGCGGAGAAGGACGACCTCGAGCACGGTCGCTGAGCGATCCCCGCGCAAGTTGCCCCTCCAACTGACCAGCGCGAGGATGCGCGCTCCGCGACGACGTCGCGGGCATACAGATCGACGGCGCCGACAACGGGGGACCGACCATGTGCAAGGCAGCTGTGCTCACCGGGGTCGACACCCCGCTCGAGATCCGCGACGACGTGGAGCTGGCTCCACCCGGACCGGGCGAGGTGCGCATCAAGGTCGGGGCATCCGGGGTCTGCCACTCCGACCTCTCGGTGCAGAACGGCACGATCCCGCTCCCGACCCCGATCGTGCTCGGTCATGAAGGGGCGGGCACCGTGGTCGAGGTCGGCGAGGGCGTCACCAACGTCGAGGTCGGCGACCACGTCGTGTGCTCGTTCGTCCCCAACTGCGGGGAGTGCTACTTCTGCACGCGCGGCCAGGGCTACCTGTGCGAGAAGAGCGGGATGGCGATGCTCGGTGGCCTGCTCGACGGCACGACTCGCTTGACCTCACGGGGTGCGCCGCTGCACCAGATGGCGATGTTGGGCACCTTCGGTGAGGAGGCGATCGTTCCTGCGATCAGCGTGGTCAAGATCAACCCGTCCATCCCCCTCAAGGTCGCTGCGCTGATCGGCTGCGGGGTGCTCACCGGCGTGGGCGCAGCCATGAACACCGCCAGCATCCGCGAAGGCGACACCGTCGCGGTGATCGGCTGCGGCGGCGTGGGCCTCAACGTGATCCAGGGGGCGAAGATCGCCGGTGCGGGTGAGATCGTGGCGATCGACATGTTCGACACGAAGCTCGAGATGGCCACGCAGTTCGGCGCCACCCGGACGGTGAAGGCCGGTGAGCAGGATCCGGCCGGCGTGATCACCGAGGCGACGGGTGGAAGGCTGGCGGACACCGTGTTCGAGGTGATCGGGATCAAGGACACGATGCTTCAGGCGCTGAGCTTGACCCGCCAGGGTGGTGAGGCGATCTTCGTCGGCGTTCCCCGGATGGATGTGGTGCTCGAGCTGCCTGCGGCCCTCGAGTTCCTGTACCTCAACAAGACCATCAAGGGTTGCTGGTACGGCTCAGCGAACGTGAACGAGGACGTCCCGAAGCTGCTCGACCTCTACCAGCAGGGCATCCTCAAGCTCGACGAGCTGATCTCACGGGAGATCAGCGTGGAGCAGGTCAACGAGGCGTTCGCCGCGATGCAGTCCGGTGAGGTCGCCCGTTCGGTCATCACCTACGCCTGAGCCCTCTCCCGCTGACCTGCATGGCTACCTTGGAGTAGCGATGCAGCCTCATCCAAGCGGTCGATGACCCCTCGCCTACCTGCTGCGGAGCGACGCCAGCAGCTCCTTGACGTGGCGCTGCACGTGTTCGGCGAACGCGGCTACCACCAGGCGTCGATGAACGAGATCGCCGACCGCGCCGGAGTGACCAAACCGGTGCTGTACCAGCACTTCCGCTCGAAGCGGGAGCTGTACCTGGAGGTCCTGCGCGAGGTGGGTGGTCGGCTGCGTGAGGCGGTCGGCAAGGCCGTGGCCACCGCCGACGGACCGCGGCAGCAGGTGGAGAACGGGTTCAAAGCGTACTTCGGGTGGGTGGCAGCGACCCGGGGTGGCTTCGACGTGCTCTTCGTAGGGGAGACACGGCGTGACCGGGAGTTCACCGCCGAGGCGCTGAAGGTGGAGACGGAGATCGCCGACGCGATCGCCGAGCTCATCGCGGTCGAGGGCCTCTCCGACGAACGGAGGCGACTCCTCGCCTACGGCATCGTCGGGATCGCCGAGACCACCTGCCGCCACTGGCTGTCCAACGATCTCGAGCTCGACGCGGACCAGCTGGCGATGCAGGTCGCGGAGCTGGCCTGGGCCGGGTTGCGGGGTCTGCGTCCCTGAGCGTTCGCACCCTCCACCGAAACCGCTCCGCTACCGTCGTGAGCCGTGATCGTGGTGCTCGTCGTCCTCGCGATGCTCGTCATCGCGCTGCTGATCGTGCTCGGTACGGCTCGCTCGTCGCTCACCAGCACCCAGGCGAAGCTCGAGGCCACCGAGGCGCGCCTCGAAGCCGCCACCAGGGATGCCGAGGCTGCTGCGGCCGACGCTGCGGAGGCGACCGCGCGCGCCGCCGAGGAGCGCGAGCGGGCCGAGAGTCTCGAACGGGAGCGCGCTGCGCTCGCCGAGCAGCTGTCCGCGGCTCAGGCCGCGGCGGAGGAGGCGGCGAGGGAGCTCTCTGAGCGGCTCGCGTCCCTCGAGCAGCAGCTCGCGGAGACCGAGCGTGCGAGGTCCGGCGCGCTGGATGCGCTGGGGGTGTGGGCCCTGGAGAGCGTCCGGCTCGATCGGCTCTGGCGCGACCAGGTCGCAGCCGGCACGGCCGAGCCGTCGCCGTTGGTGTCCACCACCGATCCGGCCAGAGCAGCAGTGGAGATCCACGCCGCGGCCCTCCGGGAGAGCTCTGGTACCCCCGTCGACGTGCAGTGGACCGTCTCGGAACCGGTGGCGCCAGTTCCTGGAGCCCGCCTCGTGCGGGCGGTCGAGGAGCTGCTCGCGGTCGGCCGCGCCGCGGACGCCGTGACCCTGCAGGTCGACGGCGGCCCGGGAGCGATCTCCGTGACACTTGAGACCGATCCTCCGATCTCGATGCCAAGCCACCTCGCCGCCGCCCTGACGGCGGCCGGCCTCGAGGTCACCGAGGGCGCCGAGGGCACGGGTGCAGTGAGCGCTCGGCTGGCCTGGCCTCCAGACTCTCCGGCGTGGGAGGGATGACCGTCCCCAGCAGCTCACCGCATCCCCGTGTCCACGCCCGGCTCGCGCGCACGGTCCGCACCGGCGTGCGCCAGACTTGAGCGAGTCCGACGGAACCGACGACCGATGGAACTGACATGACCCGAACGATCGTGATGAGCACGCCCGAGGCGCCGACCATCACCGAGCCCTACGTCACGCCCGCACCGTCCGATCCGGCGCTCGAGCAGGGGCCTCCCGAGGTGGCACACATCGTCCGGGTGGCGCCCGGCGAGAGTGCTGCAGCCAAGGTGCTCGAAGCGCGGGTCACCGGCACACCGCTGGAAGCGCTCTGCGGCCATGTCTGGGTGCCGTCACGCGACCCCCGCAACCTCCCCCTGTGCACCCGGTGCAAGGAGGTCTACGACCTGTACCGGGCGTTCAACGACGGCCTGCGGGACACACCGTCAGACTGACCAACCCGAACCTGTCAGCCAAGCTGACGGAGAACGCCCACCCGACTGACAGGTTGACCAACCCAACCCGAACCTGTCAGCCAAGCTGACGGAGAACGCCCACCTGACTGACAGGTTCGGAGCGGAGAACCAGTGGTTGCCCTCCATACCCTACCTGGGTATGGTCTAATCATGTCTGCGACGCCGCGCAGGACGGCCCTGAGACCCAGTAGCCCGCCAGTCAGGCTCGCCGTCTTCGCCTTCGTCCTCGTCGGCACCTTCGGGATGGGCTTCGCAGTGGGCCGTGCCGTCGGTCCGCTCGATGCGCCGACCACGGTGGGTGGCGACTCGCAGACTCCCCACACCGTGACGGTGAGCGATCCCGAGCCCACGACCACCACCCAGGACGGGCAGCACCCATGAGCAGGGCCTCCGAGCAGTCGTCGGTCGACATCCGATCGGTCGACCTCGAGATCGAGGGCATGACCTGCGCGTCGTGTGCAGCTCGGATCGAGCGACGCCTCAACGCGATCGACGGTGTCCGGGCGTCGGTGAACTTCGCCACTGAACGGGCCCGGGTGACCGCCCCGAGCGACCTCCCGATCGACGAGCTGATCGCGCAGATCGAGTCCGCCGGCTACCGAGCGCACCCTGCCCCACCGACCCTGCGAGCGGCGCGTCCCCCCGACTCGGACGGATCCCAGACGCACCACGAGCAGCGACCCACCGAGACCACCGACCCGTCCCGTACCTGGCGCGATCGGCTGCTCATCTCCGCCGTGCTCACCATGCCCGTCCTGGCCATGGCGATGATCCCGCAGCTCCAGTTCGACAACTGGCAGTGGCTCTCGCTGACCCTCACTGCTCCCGTGGTCGTCTGGGGTGCCTGGCCGTTTCACCGGGCGGCCTGGATCAACCTCCGGCACGGCACGGCCACCATGGACACCCTCATCTCCATGGGCACCCTCGCCGCGTTCGGATGGTCGCTGTACGCGCTGTTCTGGGGTGACGCCGGCGATCCCTCGATGCGCATGCGATTCGACCTCACGATCTCGGGTGGTGGAGGCGCACACGAGATCTACCTCGAGGTGGCCGCGGGAGTGACCCTCTTCATCCTGCTTGGCCGCTACCTCGAGTCTCGGGCCAAGCAGCGCTCCGGCGAGGCGCTTCGTGCGCTGCTCGAGCTCGGAGCGAAGGACGTCGCCGTCCTGCGCGACGGTCAGGAGATCCGCATCCCGATCGAGGAGCTGCGCGTCGGCGACCGCTTCGTGGTCCGACCCGGGGAGAAGGTGGCGACGGACGGTGTGGTGGAGGAGGGATCCTCAGCCATCGACGCGTCGCTGCTCACCGGGGAGAGCGTGCCGGTCGAGGTGGGTGAGGGTGACCAGGTGTTCGGCGCGACCGTTAACGCAGGTGGCCGGCTCATCGTGCGTGCGACCCGCGTCGGAGCCAACACCGCACTCGCACAGATCGCACGGCTCGTCGAGGAGGCCCAGACTGGCAAGGCACCGGTGCAGCGCCTGGCCGACCGGGTGGCGGCGGTCTTCGTACCGCTCGTCATCGTCCTCGCGGTCGCCACCCTCGGGTTCTGGCTCGGTGCAGGTGCCGGCGCGTCAAGGGCGTTCACCGCGGCGGTGGCCGTACTGATCATCGCCTGTCCCTGCGCGCTGGGCCTCGCCACCCCGACCGCGCTCATGGTGGGCACCGGACGTGGGGCCCAGCTGGGCATCCTCATCAAGGGTCCCGAGGTGCTGGAGTCCACCCGCCGGATCGACACGATCGTCCTCGACAAGACCGGCACGGTGACGACCGGGAACATGAGTCTGGTCTCGGTGTCGGTCACCGGAGACATCACGGAGGAGGAGGCACTCCGACTGGTCGGCAGCGTCGAGCAGGCGAGCGAGCATCCGATCGCCCAGGCGATCGCCGAGGGAGCTCGTGCCCGTGGCATCACCCTGGCGCCCGTCGAGTCGTTCGCCAGCACGCAGGGTCTCGGCGTGGAGGGGGTCGTCGGAGGCCACGTCGTGGTCGCGGGACGGGAAGAGCTCCTCCGTGAGCGAGGTCTGCACCTCCCGGCCCCACTGGCTGCGGCGAAGGACCGGGCCGAAGCTGCTGGCCAGACTGCGGTCGTGGGGGGCTGGGACGGCGAGGCAAAGGTGGTCCTCACGGTGGCGGATACCGTGAAGCCCACCTCTGCCGAGGCGGTCGCACAGCTGCGTGACCTCGGCCTGCACATCGTCCTGCTGAGCGGCGACAACGAGCGGGTCACCCGGGCCGTCGCCGATCAGCTCGGCATCGACGAGGTGGTGGCCGAGGTCCTCCCGGCGGAGAAGGTGGAGGTGGTTCGCCGGCTTCAGCGGGACGGACGGGTCGTGGCGATGGTGGGTGACGGCGTGAACGACGCGGCCGCTCTCGCCCAGGCTGACCTGGGTCTCGCGATGGGAACCGGGACCGATGTCGCGATCGAAGCGTCCGACCTGACGCTGGTCGGCGGCGACCTCCGCTTGGCGGCCGACGCCATCCGACTCTCCCGACGCACGCTGGCGACCATCAAAGGCAACCTCTTCTGGGCCTTCGCCTACAACCTCGCCGCGCTCCCGCTGGCCGCGGCGGGTCTGCTCAACCCGCTGATCGCGGGCGCGGCGATGGCCTTCTCGAGCGTGTTCGTGGTGACGAACAGCCTCCGGCTGCGCCGCTTCCGGTCCCGCTCGCAGCCGGTCAGGACCTGAGCAGTCGCTCGAAGGCTCTCGTCGCCTCGGTGATCATCTCGTCGGCGCTCGGGTCGCCTCCCGATGCGGCTGCGTTCGTCACGCAGTGACGGACGTGCTCGTCGAGCAGACCGACCGCCACGCTTCGCAGCGCTTTGGTGACCGCGCTGATCTGGGTGAGCACGTCGACGCAGTAGGCGTCTTCTCCGATCATCCGCTGCAGGCCACGGACCTGACCTTCGATGCGCCGCAGGCGCTTGAGGTAGTCGTCCCGCTTCATGCTGTAGCCACGCACCGGAGCCTCCTGCCTCACGAGTCCAACACACGATACCGGGGTTGGGTACCGGCTCCCGGCGAGGAGCATTGAGCATGCCCGTCCACGCGGGTCAGAGATCAGCGAGGTCGGGATGCGTGGGCGCCTGTGCGAGGTCGGGATGCGTGGGCGCCCGGGCGACGTCAGGCCAGGCTGGCGTCGAGCGTGATCGTGGTGCCGGCCAGCGCCTTGCTCACCGGACAGTTGGTCTTGGCGCCCTCCGCGGCCTCGACGAACTGCTCGGCGGAGAGACCCGGCACGGCGCCCTTGACTGTGATGTGGATCCCGGTGATGCCCTCGCCGGGTTGGAAGGTGACCTCCGCGGTGGTCTCCAGCCGCTCCGGGGGGGTTCCCGCCTTCGCCAGCGCGCTCGAGAGCGCCATCGAGAAGCAGGACGAGTGAGCTGCGGCGATGAGCTCCTCGGGGCTGGTCCGCCCGTTGGGCTCCTCGGCCCGCGAGGGCCAGGTCACCTCGAAGGTCCCGAGCCCGGAGGACTCGAGCGTCACCTGCCCACTGCCCTCGAGGAGCGAGCCCTGCCACTGCGTCGTTGCTCTGCGTGTCGTCGCCATGGGCGACAGCCTAGAAAGCATCCGACCCCACCACGAACCACGCCGCCATGAGCCACCCGGGGTCACCAGCCGGGCACGGTCCGCTGATGGGCTACCGCCACCGGTCCCGTTCGACGAACGATGCCGAACGGCCGACGCAGATCGCCGCCGGGCGAGGCGCGTTCGCTGGAACCTTCCGGTAGGGTGACCGGAGAGCTACTCCGTGCGGGTCGGCGTACGGAGGAGGGGAGCACTGATCCGCGCGGCGTCACTGGTCGCTTAGTTGCGCGGGGAGCGAGAGCGAAACCGATCCCTCCGACTCTGGAACCGGACGTCGAAGAGGAGAGGATCGGAAATGAGATTCCGAAGCGGAAGCAGAAAGTCGGCTGCGGCCGGTGCCGTGATCGCGCTGTGCATCATGCTGGCCGGGGCTGTGGCATCACCTGCCGGTGCAACCACCACAGCTTCGTTGCACACACCGCACGTCGGTGCGACGAACCCCGGGTTCCAGGAGGGGACCTGCCCCGAGCCACCCGGAGAGGCGACGTGGGGATGGCACTTCGTCCTACCCGGGTCGAGCACCGAGTTCGTGAGCATCGCGGCGACCTTCGAGCACGCCGGCACGGTGACGGCGTTCGTGTCCCACCCGACAGCGAAGCACGCGTACGTCTACACACCGGGGCCGGACACGCTGCTGGGCGCGACCGCAACGGTCGACGGACCGGCGACCACGTTCAACCTCAGCCACGTCTGCCCAGGTGTGCAGGAGCCGCCCCCACCGGAGACCGGGGCCCTGCGCGTCACCAAGCAGCTCGCAGGCGCGACCGACGGCTACGTCGCGGGGTCGCTGTTCACCATGCAGCTCGACTGCGAAGGCGAAGCGTTCGACGGGGTGTTCAACCTGGCCGCCGGTGCCTCGCTCACCTTCGACGGCCTCCCAGTCGGGATCGAGTGTCGGGTTGAGGAGAGCGCACTCCCCGACCCCGCGCCCGGCTTCCAGTACGGGGCACCTTCCTACGATCCCGAGGGCGGCGTCATCTCCATCACCGGCGAGGATGCGACCGTCGTGATCACGGTCACCAACCCGCTGAGCTCGGTATCGCCGGTGACCACCACCCCACCGACCACCACCCCACCGACCACCACCCCACCGACCACCACCCCACCGACCACCACCCCACCGACCACCAC
>JBBFLY010000036.1:0-29798 GCA_037478855.1 Acidimicrobiales bacterium
CTCCTCGACCGGGAGCCGGACGATCTGGCGGTGCTCATGTTCACGAGCGGCACCGCCGGTCCGCCCCGCGCCGCGATGCTGAGCCACGGCAACCTGCTGTCGAACCTCGAACAGGTCCAGGCACTCTCCGCTCGACGGCAGCACGCCGACGACGTCGTCTTCGGGGTGCTGCCGCTGTTTCACATCTTCGGACTCAACGTGATGCTGGGGCTGACCCTGTACTCCGGTGCCCGAGTGGTGCTGATCGAGCGGTTCGATCCCGCCTCGGGGCTGGAGGCGATCGAGCGGCACGGCATCACCATCGTCACCGGGCCGCCGACGATGTGGGCATCCTGGGCGGCGTTGCCCGGTGCGAACCCTCGGGCGTTCGAGTCGGTCCGCCTCGGAGTGTCCGGTGCGGCGAAGCTGCCGATCGAGACCGCCCAGCTGATCGAGGATCGGTTTGGCCTGCACCTCGACGAGGGCTACGGCTTGACCGAGGCCTCTCCGGTGGTCACCTCGGCGACCGGCACCGCGGCGCCGTGGGGTTCGATCGGGTTGCCTCTTCCGGGCGTCCGCATCCGACTGGTGGATGCCGACGGGGACGACGTGCTGGCTGGCGACGCCGGGGAGATCTGGGTCCAGGGTCCGAACGTGTTCAAGGGTTACTGGAACGAGCCGGAGGCCACCGCCGCCGCCCTCACTCCCGACGGCTGGCTCCGCACCGGTGACATCGGAGTGGTTGACGACCAGGGGTTCGTGTTCCTCGTCGATCGGGCCAAGGACCTCATCATCGTCTCGGGGTTCAACGTCTACCCGGCTGAGGTGGAGGCGGTCCTGGCAGAGCACCCCGCGGTCGAGGCCTGCGCCGTGGTGGGGGTTCCTCACCCGCACTCGGGTGAGGCGGTGAAGGGGTACGTGGTGCTGGCGCCCGGGCGAGCCGCCGAGGAGGACGACATCGTCGCATGGTGTGCTGAGCGTCTGGCCCGCTACAAGTGCCCGAGCAAGGTCATGTTCGTCGACGACCTGCCGCAGGGGCTGACGGGCAAGGTGTTGCGTCGCGCACTCCGCTGAGCCGGGGTTCGACGACCTCGCGGCCGTGGCGCGTGCCGCGGTCTCACCTGCTCACGGGTGCGTGGCGTGCTGGGGTGCTCGTGGTTCGAGCGGCGGATGCCGTCGGCCGTTCGGTGGGTACCACGGCTCGGGTGCCGGCAGCGGTCTGGGTGTCGAGGTCAGCAGGAACCCGCCGAAGATGATCGCGATGCCGACCACGAGTGAGAGCGCGAAGGCGTCCATCTCATCCATCACGGAGTTGAGGAGCCCTCCTGCGCTCAGCACGAGGGTGCCGGCGGCGATGAGCAGGTTTGCGAGGGCGAGCCGGCGGGGGGAGACCGGTGACGGCGGGAGCTGAGGTGCGCTCGACCGGCGCCCCGTGCGCAGGAGACGCCAGGCGCTGAGCAGCGCACCTCCGATGATCACCAACGCAGCCACCCCCGAGCCGATGGCCGCGGCGATCCGGGGGCCTGCACCGAACACCTCGGAGCCACGGGGGAGCTCATCGGGCGGTATCGGCGCCACCACCGGTGCTTCCACGATCAGGCCGGCCGAGAAGGCGCCGAGGAGGGACACGACGGCGGCCCATCGGTCGCCGCGTCGCTCACCGCCGAGCAGGTACACGGTGCCGAGCGCGAGGAACGGGACGTTGAGGATGGCGCCGAAGAGGTAGAAGACCTTGAAGCTCAGCTCATCCCATCCGAGGGCGGCGCCGACCCACAGCGCCCCGGACGCGATCGAGAACATGAGCAGCGCCGCGGTCCACGCGGCCTCATGCCGCCGTCGGCGGTCCAACCAGCGGTCCAGCGTCGAGAGCGCGAAGGCCAGCGACACGAGGGTCGCGGCCGCGGCGAGCGCCGCGTGGAGGGTCATGACGATGAGGCTACGGGAACGGTCCCGGAGGGCGGAAGCGCTGTGCCGGCAGCCGCCTGTGACTTTGTGAACAGTTGCACGAGGCCACTACGCTCGGGAGTCATGACCCGCGGTCAGCGACGGATCCCCGAGGCGACCGTCGCCCGCCTGCCCGTCTACCTGCGCATCCTCCTCGAGCTGGCTGCGGAGAAGACCGCCACCATCTCCTCCGAGCGTCTGGCTGAGCTGGCCGGGGTGAACGCAGCGAAGGTGCGCAAGGATCTCTCCTATCTCGGTAGCTACGGCACCCGTGGGGTCGGCTACGACGTCGAGTACCTGCTGTTCCAGATGAGCCGCGAGCTCGGCCTCACCCACGACTGGCCGGTCGTGATCGTGGGTGTCGGCAACCTCGGCGCGGCGCTCGCCAACTACGCGGGGTTCGGTGAGCGTGGCTTCCCGGTCGTGGCGCTGATCGACGCCGATCCGGCCAAGCAGGGCCTGGAGGTCGCTGGCTTGCGGGTTCGGCATCTCGACGACCTGCCCGAGGTCGTGCGGGAGCACGACGTCGCCATCGGCATCATCGCCACTCCGGCGTCGGGGGCTCAGCAGGTCGCCGACCGGTTGATCGAGGCCGGCGTCACCTCGATCCTCAACTTCGCACCGGCGGTCATCTCGGTACCGCCCGACGTGTCGGTGCGCAAGGTCGACCTGGCGCTCGAGCTGCAGATCCTCAGCTTCTACCGCCAGCATGCGGCGATCGACGCCGCCGCACGCGAAGGGGTGGCACGTCGGAACGGCGATCCGCCGGCTCGCACCCCGCGATCGACGTCGCGAGGCCGGAGGAAGGGTGACGCCGGGTCGCAAGGGTCGGTCCAGGTGCCGACGGAGCAGCCCCGGCCGGGGGGACGATCGCGGTCGCGAGCTGCGCAGGCGAAGCAGATGAAGGCCACCGCGGGATCGGGCTGATGCCGGTCGTCGATCCGCTCTTCCCCGTCAACGTGCGCCTGGCCGGGCGTCGTTGCCTGGTGGTCGGGGGCGGGCCGGTCGCCCAGCAGAAGGTTGAGGCGCTCCTCGAGGCGGGCGCTGTCGTCCACGTGGTGGCACCGGTGATCAGCGGGAGCATCAAGGCGCTTCCCGGGATCAGCTGGGACGAACGTCCCTACCGCGAAGGCGAGGTGGTGGGGTACCGGTTGGTGATGACGGCCAGTGACGATCCCGAGGTGAACCGGGCCGTGTACCTCGATGGTGAGACGCACGGCGTGTGGGTCAACAGCGCGGACGACCCCGAGAACTGCGCGTTCACCCTCCCGGCTCGGGTTCGGCGCGGCAACCTGCTGATCACGATCTCCACCGGCGGTCACAGCCCTGCGGTCGCCACCTGGTTGCGCCGGCGCTTGGAGGAGGACATCGGGCCGGAGTACGGCGACCTCGTCGATCTGGTGGGTGAGGAGCGGGCTCGGATGCAGGCCGAGGGTCGATCCACCGAGGGGCTTGATTGGCAAAAGGCCCTCGACTCGGGAATGCTGGATCTCATCCGCGAGGGTCGCCTCGCCGAAGCCAAGGAGCGCCTGCAGGCGTGTCTCTCGTCGTCATCGGCCTGAACCACCGGACGGTCCCACTCGCTCTCCTCGAGCGGATGACGATCGACGACTCGCGGCTTGCCAAGGCGCTGCACGACGTCGCTTCCCGCGAGTTCGTGAGCGAAGCGGTCGTCCTGTCGACGTGCAACCGCACGGAGATCTACGTCGTGGCCGAGCGCTTCCATCCCGCCTACCACGACATCCGTAACTTCCTCTCCGAGATGGCGTACCTCCCGCCGGAGGAGTTCAGCGACCACCTCTACGTGCACTACGACGACGATGCCGTGGAGCACCTCTTCTCCGTTGCCGCTGGGCTCGACTCGGCGGTGGTGGGCGAGGCGGAGATCCTCGGTCAGGTGCGCAACGCCTGGGCTCGGGCCTGCGACGAGGGCACGTGTGGATCGACCCTCAACATGCTGTTCCGACACGCGATCGAGGTTGGGAAGCGGGCTCGCAGCGAGACGGGCATCGCCCGCAGCGTCGTGTCGGTCTCCACCGCTGCGGTGGCGATGGCCGCCGAGCGCCTCGGCAACCTCGAGCACTGCCGGGTGTTGGTCCTCGGTGCTGGTGAGATGGGTGAGGGCATGGTGCGGGCGCTGGCCGAGCGCGGGGTGGCTGAGATGCTCGTCGCGAACCGCACCTGGGAGCGGGCCGTCGAGCTCGCTGCCCGGGTCGATGGCACCGCGATCCGCCTCGCCGAGCTCAACGAGGCCCTGGTGAGGGTCGACGTGCTGCTCACCGGCACCGGTGCCAACTCGATCATGTTGGAGCACGGCGATCTGGCCCGCGCGGTGCGGGCGCGCCAGGGTCGGCCGTTGCTGATCGTCGACGTGGCGGTGCCCCGCGACGTGGATCCGGGCGCGGCGGATCTCCCGGGCATCACCCTGCTCGACATGGACGACCTGCGGGCGTTCGCCGAGGCGGGCCTCGCCCAGCGCCAGCGTGAGGTGGCTGCGGTCGAGCGCATCGTCGCCGAGGAGCTCGAGCGCTTCACGGCCCTCAGCACCGCGCGTGAGGTCGCACCCCTCATCGCCTCGCTATACGAGAAGGCCGAGTCCCTGCGCGTCGGCGAGCTGGAGCGGTTCGCCACCCGTCTCGCCTCGCTCGACCCGCAGGAGCAGGAGGCGGTCGAGGCGCTGACCCGGGGGATCGTCGCGAAGCTGCTCCATGACCCCACCACGCAGCTCAAGGGTGCTGCGGGGAGTCCCCGGGGCGAGCGGCTGGCCGAGTCGCTGCGCGACCTGTTCGGCCTCTGATCCTGGCCTGGGATCTCCGACATGAGCGTGGTCACCCTGCGGATCGCCACCCGGGGAAGCGCGCTGGCCCGTTGGCAGGCGGATCACGTCGCACGCCTGCTGCGGCGGGCGGCGCACGTGGCCGGCGTCTCGCTCGCGGCGGAGGTCGTGGTGGTCGAGACCTCCGCTGACCGGCGTCTCGACGTTCCGATCTTCGAGATGGGCGGCAAGGGGGTCTTCGTGAAGGAGGTCCAGGCCGCGGTGCTCGAGCACCGGGCCGACGTTGCGGTGCACTCCGCGAAGGACCTGCCGTCGCTGACCCCGGAGGGCCTGGTGCTCGCCGCAGTGCCCCAGCGGGGCGATCCCCGCGACGCCTTGGTGGGTCGGACGTTGGCGAGCCTGCCGCCGGGGGCGGTGGTGGCGAGCGGGTCGCTCCGCCGCCGCGCCCAGCTGGCGCGGCTCCGACCGGATCTCGTCTTCGAGGGACTGCGGGGGAACATCACGACCCGGCTGGAGAGGATCCCTGCGGGTGGTGCGATCGTGATGGCGGTCGCGGCGATCACCCGGCTCGGCATCGACCTCGCCGGTGTGGAGCACGAGATCCTGTCGCCCGAGGTGATGCTGCCGCAGGTGGGCCAGGGCGCCCTTGCCATCGAGTGCCGGTCCGGTGATGAGGATCTGCGCGATCTGTTGAGCCGGGTCGAGCACCCGGCCTCCCGATCAGCCGTCGATGCCGAGCGGGCGTTCCTCGCCGAGCTGGGTGGTGACTGCAGCCTGCCGGCCGGTGCCTACGCGACCGTGGAGGACCGCACCGGCGTCATCAGGCTCGATGGGATGCTGGCCACCGCGGACGGCACGACCGTGCTGCGGCACGCGACAGAGGGGGCCGATCCGGTGCTGCTGGGGCGGGCGGTGGCCCGCCACCTGCTCGAGGAGCAGGGGGGCGCCGCGCTGCTCCCGGGATGAGGGAGGTCGCCGAGTGCGGGTCGGCGAGCCTTCGATCAGAGGGTTAGGGTCCAGCCGTCGTGGGCCAGCACCACGTCGCCGGAGAACTCCGCTCGGGCGGCGTCGATCCAGTCCTGCTCGGTGCCCGGTGCGGGTGACGGGATGGGATGGGTGAGCACGAGCGTACGAACGCCGGCGCGCGCCGCGGTGCGTGCCGCATCCTCGATGCTCGAGTGGTAGCCGAGGATGTCCTGCAGGCGGGGGACCGGGATGCTCTCGATGAGCGGGCGGTGCAGCACCGTCTGCACGTAGACGTCTGCGCCGGCACAGAGCAGGTCGAGTCCTTCGCAGGGGACGGTGTCGCCGGCGATGACGATCGCGTACCCGTCGGCTTCGATCCGGTAGCCGACGGTGGGATGCACCGGTCGGTGGTCGGTGGGCGCGGCGGTGATCCGCACGCCGCCCTCATCGAGCACGAGCCCCGAGTCCACCTCGGTCACCCGGCACTCCGGTTGCCAGTTCAGATCGCCATGGTGGGCGATGCGGTAGGCGATGTCGTCTTCGAGCATCAGCAGCGTGCGCTCGACGAAGCGACAGGTGCCCGCCGGTCCGTACACGGGCAGTGGCAGCGGCGCCATCGCCATGGCCCAGCGCATGGTGACCACGTCGTTGAAGTCGGTGACGTGGTCGCTGTGCAGGTGGGTGAGCAGCACGGCTGCGAGGCCAGTGGGGAGCACGCCGGCTGCCGCGGCGCGCATGAGCACCCCGCGTCCGCAGTCGAACAGGAGCTCGCGTCCCCCGGCTCGCACCAGGGTTGCGGGACCGGCCCGGTTCGGGTCGGGGAGCGGGCTCCCGGTGCCGAGGGTCACGAGTTGCACGGCGCCGACCGTAGAAAGTTTCAGTATGACTGTCAATAGGTGCGCGCCGGGTGACCCGGGCCCGCAGGTCAGCGAGCTGTGGCAGCTCTGCGATGCTGGAAGCCCGATGGACGACGTAGCGGGCTCAGACGAGAGCGCGGCGGAGCAGGGCGAGGTCGGCGTGGGGCCGCACCCGCAGCCCTGGCCAGACGACCCACGTCTCGACCCCGAACTGCTGCGGAACGGCGACCGTCGCAACGTGGTCGACCGCTACCGCTACTGGACGAACGACGCCATCGTGGCCGACCTCGACGCCCGTCGCCATCCGTTCCATGTGGCCATCGAGAACTGGCAGCACGACCTGAACATCGGAGCCGTGGTGCGCAACGCCAACGCGTTCCTCGCCGCCGAGGTGCACATCATCGGTCGGCGACGATGGAACCGGCGGGGAGCGATGGTTACCGACCGCTACCAGCACCTCCGTCACCATCCGACGATCGAGGCCTTCGCGGAGTGGGCTCACGCGGAGGCACTTCCCGTGATCGGTGTCGACAACCTGCCCGGGTCCGTTCCGCTCGAGAGCGTGTCCCTGCCGGTGCGCTGCGCGCTGCTGTTCGGGCAGGAGGGCCCGGGTCTGTCCGAGGCCGCCAGGGCCGCCTGTGCGATGGTCTGCTCGATCGCGCAGTTCGGGTCCACGCGATCCATCAACGCCGGGGTCGCTTCGGGCATCGCGATGCACTGGTGGATCGTGCAGCACGCCGAGATCCCGCCGGCCGGGGCGTGAGCGCCCTGTCATCGGTCGTCGGTGGCGGTCAGGTGAGCAGCGCCGAGAGCGTGCGGCGCATGGCCCGTCGCGCGGCGGGACGTGACAGCCCCGCTCGGCGGACGGCATCCCACCAGGGCCAGCTCGTGGTGGCTTCCAGCGCGGCCAGCAGCTCTCGACGCGGTCCGGTGTCCAACCCCTGCAGCTCTCTGCTGAACAGCCGGGCGAGCTGATCGCGACTGTGGGCCAGCATCTGGTCATGCCGCTCGCGCAGCGCGGGCGAGAACGGCTCGTGCAGCAGCGCGGCGCGCCGGAAGGGCGTGATCCACTCGAGCAGCCGGGATCGCTGCTCGACGAGCTGCTCGATCCGTTCGGCGAGGGGAAGGTTGGGGTCGATGGGCCGAATCCGGTCGATCACTCGTTCGCTCTGGCGTGCTGCCACCGCGCTGAGCAGCGACTCGAGGTCATCGAAGTGGTGATAGATGAGCCGCTCGGAGATGCCGGCACGCTTCGCGACCCGGGCCACGGTGGGTTGCAGGTCGCCCTCCTCGATCAGATCCAACATGGCCTCGACGATGGCCGAGCGGGTCCGCACCGAGCGGGCGGTGCGGCCATCGATCCTGGTGGTGGGGGCTGACTCCGACGAGGGGCTCGCCAGACGGTCGGGGCGTGATCGGGTCACAGTTGACATATTACAGATCTTCTGCAATATGTAGAGGGTGGAGATACTCCGAACACCCGACGAGCGGTTCCGCGACCTCCCCGGCTACCCCTTCGATCCGCACTACGTCGACGTCCCCGACGGTGAGGGGGGCACCCTTCGTGTCCACTACCTCGATGAGGGCCCACGTGAGGGCGACATCGTGGTGCTGATGCACGGCGAGCCGTCGTGGTCCTACCTCTACCGGAAGATGATCCCCGTGCTGACGGCGGCGGGTCTGCGGGCGATCGCTCCCGACCTGGTTGGCTTCGGCCGGTCTGACAAACCAGCTCGGCGATCCGACTACACCTACGAGCGGCACGTGGGCTGGATGCGCGCCGCGCTGATCGACGAACTCGATCTGCGGGCGGTCACCCTGGTGTGCCAGGACTGGGGCGGGCTCATCGGTCTCCGCCTGGTCGGTGAGCATCCCGACCGCTTCGCGCGAGTGGTCGCAGCCAACACCTTCCTCCCCACCGGCGACACCGACCCCGGAGAGGCGTTCCTCGCTTGGCAGCGCTTCTCCCAGGAGGTCGAGACGTTCCCCGTGGGAGCGATCGTCAACGCCGGCTGCACCACCGATCTGAGCCCCGAGGTCATCGCGGCATACGACGCACCGTTCCCCGACGAGACCTACAAGGAGGGAGCGCGGCAGTTCCCACTGCTCGTCCCGACCCGGCCGGATGATCCGGCGTCCTCGGCGAACCGGGCGGCGTGGGAGGTGCTCGAGCAGTTCGACCGCCCCTTCCTCACCGCCTTCAGCGACCGCGATCCGATCACGGCCGGGGCTGACCGGGTGCTGCGGGAGCGGATCCCGGGCGCGGCCGGCCAGGCCCACACCACCATCGCGGGCGCCGGCCACTTCCTGCAGGAGGATCGCGGCGAGGAGCTGGCCCGGGTGGTGGTCGAGTTCGTGGCCTCCACCTGAGCGCGGCGGCTCGCTGCCGCCGTTTCGCTCCAGCCAGCGCGACCGCACCACAATGGCCCGCCAGCGAGGTGAGGAGGGCGAGCGATGACGTCCGGCGCACACGTGTCCATGCCCCGGGTGCATCCCCGGCGGCTTCCCGAGACCACCGGCCGTCAGCTGCGCGGTCGTGCGCTGCAGATCGCACGGGTCGCCGCGAAGCACTTCACGCCGCTCGCATACCGCAGGCTGCGCGGGCAGCCGCTACCGGACAACGCCTTCGCCCGTCCGCTCCGACTCACCTTCGAGGAGCTGGGCACGACGTTCCTGAAGTACGGCCAGCTCATCGGCTCCGCGCCGGGGGTGTTCGGCGAGGACTTCGCCGACGAGTTCCGCTCCTGCCTCGACACCGGCCCCGTGGTCCCGATCGATCAGGTGCGAGCCACGATCGAAGACGAGCTGGGAATGCCGCTCGAGGACGCGTTCGCGGCCTTCGACCCTGAGCCGATCGGACGGGCTTCGATCGCGGTCGTCCACCGTGCCCGGACGCACGAGGGTCAGGACGTGGCGGTGAAGGTGCTCCGGCCCGGCATCGAACGCCGGGTCGCGGTCGACCTCGATCTCTTCCAGCCCCTGCTCGAGATCGTGGCCCGACAGACGGGTGACCAGATGGCCGGCTCCCTGCTGCAGATGTTCGACGGCTTCCGCGTGCAGCTCGGTGAGGAGCTCGACCTGCGCAACGAGGCGCGGGCGATGATCCACTACCGCGGGCTGCTCGAGCAGGTGGATCTCCCGCTGGTCACCGTGCCTGCCGTCTTCCCGGAGCTGTCGAGCTCGCGGGTGCTCACGATGGAGTTCCTCGACGGAGTCCCCGTTGACGACCTCGCGGCCATCGAGCAGCTGGGGATCGACCCGCGGCCGGTGGTGCAGCAGGTCGTGCAGGGCTTCCTCCTCACCGCGATCCGCTGGGGCAACTTCCACGGTGACGTGCACGCCGGCAACCTCCTGCTCCTGCGCGACGGCCGCATCGGCGTGATCGACTGGGGCATCGTCGGCAGGCTCGATCCCGAGACCCACTTCTTCTTCCGCCGGCTCATCCAGGGCGCGCTCGGGGACGAGACGTGCTGGGCCGACATCGCCGAGCACATCGCACGGATGGTGGGGCCGGCACTGCGGGACGGACTCGGGCTGGAGGGCGACGACCTGGTGCAGTTCTGCCGCTCGATGATGGAGCCGTTGCTCACCGCACCGTTCGGTGAGGTCAGCCTGGCCTCGATCCTCAACGCGCCGCAGGAGCAGCTCGCCAGGGCCAAGGGCATCGAGGCCCACGACCGCTCGATCCGGGCCATCGTGCACCGCTTCCGCGAGCAGCGCCGCGTCCGGGCCCAGGTCGAGGCACACGGTCTCGTGGCGTCCGACTGGGATCGCAGCACCTTCCTGCTCACCAAGCAGCTCATGTACTTCGAGCGCTACGGGAAGATGTACCTGTCGGACGTCTCGATCTTCCACGACCGCGAGTTCTTCGAGAAGCTCCTGGCCGAGCCCCCCGGCTGAGGTCGTGATCCCGAGGGATCGAGCAGCTCCAGCAGCTTGTCGCACTGCCGACCTACAGTTGGGCCACTTCCCGGGGGAGAGGAGAACCCGATGGTCCCTGACACGTCATTGCCGTTCGAGCAGCTCGCGCTCTTGCGGACCAGCCGCTCGGTCGCCCTCACCGCAGGGGTCCTGGCCTTGATCGGTGGTGTGCTGGTGCTCGCCTGGCCGGGGAAGACGATCGCGACCATCGCCATCGTCATCGGGATCTTCCTCGCGGTCGGCGGCCTGGCGCAGATCATCGACGCGGTGATGACACACCGGGCGGGCACCTACTGGGGCCTGCTGCTGGTGCGTGGTCTGCTCGACCTCGCCGTCGGCTTGCTTGCGGTCTTCTGGCCCGGGATCACCGTCTGGGCGCTCGTGCTGCTCGTGGGGATCGAGCTGATCCTCGCTGGCGTCGTCTCGGTGCTCGTCTCGTTCCGGGTGCCGAAAGCGCTCGAGCAACACTCGAGGTTCCTGTGGCGGGGTGTGCTGTCGATCCTGGTCGGCATCGTGGTGATCGCCTGGCCGGCGGCCACGGTCCTGGTCGTCGCCCTGCTGATCGGTAGCTACCTGGTCCTGTTCGGGCTGGTTCTGCTGTGGACGGGATACCAGCTGGGGAAGATCGATCGCCTGACCTCCGCTGGGTGAGGTCGGCCGATCACGCACCAGATCGCGACCCGGTGGCCCGACGACGGGGAAGGGCACTCCGACCCTGTCCGGCCACCTTGGAGCTGATCACGCTGACGAGATGAGCGCTGGCGTGGGCGACGACCCCGTGCAGTCGGAGTCCGGCGGTGTGGGTGCGCCCGACGCTGCCGGCACCGCGCAGCCGGCATCCGGCACGCGGCGACGCCATCGACGACGGCGGTCACGGCTGGTGGTCGGGCTCGGGGTGGCGGTGCTGATCGGGCTGCTGTCGCTCGCGGCCCTCGTCGTTCGAGGCCGTCCGCCCGCTCCGCGCTCGGTCGACGAGGCGATCGAGTCCTACCGGGCGCGCCCTGCCGGCATCGCACCTGTGGGGCGCGAGGTCGAGCTTCCCGTCTTCGGCGTCTACACCGCCGTGGGCGACGGGCGTGAGCGGCTCAGCTTCCAGGCGACCGAGCAGCGCATGGGACCGATCATGCCGGTGACCGTGTCCCCGTCGGACCCCGGCTGCTTCGAGGTGCGCGTCGACTACCACGCGAACCACTGGCAGACGTGGAACTACTGCTGGCGGGATGGCACGCTGCTCGACACCGGGGGTCGCGTCTTTCAGCGCTTCGACCTTGTGGTGGCGGCCCCGGAGTCGCTGTCGACCAGCACCTGCGATCCGGCGGTGGTGCTGCGACCACAGATGGAGCCGGGTGACGAGTGGACCCAGTCCTGCGTCATCCAGACCCCGGGCATGGGGTCGAGCTCGACCAGTGGTCCCCACCGCTCTCTCGGCGACGAGCTCCTCCGTGTGGGTGGCGAGGACGTGTTGACCCGCCACGTGCGCGACGAGCGCACCTACAGCGGTGCCCAGTCGGGGACCGGTCGGGTCGACCTGTGGCTCGACGCCGGCACCGGCCTGCCGGTTCGGTCGGAGTGGGACCTGCAGATCGAGTCGCCTTCGCCGCTCGGCACCATCGGCTACCGCGAGTCGGGCCACTGGACCCTCGACTCGCGCGCACCCCGGACCGACCGGTGAGCAGCGTCGACTTGAGCGTGGTCGGCGCACCCTGGCGGTCGGGCGCGCCGCTCAGGTCAGCCGATACCAGCTGTCCATGAAGTCGAGCATCGCGTCGGCGACCAGGCCCCGCTCGGGGACCGTGTTGGCCATGCCGTAGATGGGCGCCATGCCACCTTCGGTCGAGGGGTGCTCGCGCACCCAGTCGATGGCATGTCGGAGGTCGTTGAGGAACCGTTCCGCCACCCCGGGAAGGGTGTGGCGCTGGGTGACGCACAGGTGCAGAGCCGCCGGGCGGTGCAACGGGTTGAGCGCCCAGCCCTGTGCGGTCATGGCGTCGTTGATCCGGTAGATGTCGAGAGCCGGGTCCGCGCTGTCGAAGGCGATCACGAAGAGGGGATCACCGTAGACCCGCAGCTCGGGCATCTCCCTCAGGCCCGCCTTGATGGTCGAGGCGGTCTCGAGGATGCGGCGGGTGGCCTCGAGGTAGCCCTCCTCACCGATGGAGACCAGTGCGGCCCAGCACGCGGCGCTGAGGCCGCCCGGCCGCGAGCCGGCGAACGACGGCGAGCAGTACAGGCCGCCCGGCCAGTCGGTCATCGTGAAGTACTGGTAGTGGCGGAGCTCTTGGCTGCGGTAGAGGATCACCGAGGTGCCCTTGGCCGCGTAGCCGAACTTGTGGGTGTCCGCTGAGATCGAGGTGACACCGGGCAGCCGGAAGTCGAAGGGCGGCACCTCGTAGCCGAGCTTCTCCGCCCACGGCAGCACGAAGCCCCCGAGGCAGGCGTCGGTGTGAAAGCCGATGCCGCGCTCGCGCGCCAGCTCTGACAGCTCCTCGATGGGGTCGATGATCCCATGGGGGAAGGGGGGAGCGGAGCCGACGATCACCACGGTGTCGTCCGTGACCGCATCGGCCATGGCGTCGACGTCGGCCCGCCAGTCGGGGCCGACCGGGACATGCACGATCTCGATGCCGAAGTACTGCGCGGCCTTGTCGAACGCGGCGTGGGCGGTCTCCGGCACCACCATCTGGGGCCGGGTTATGCCCTTCTTCGCCCGGAAGTAGTCGCGGTAGGTCTTCATGGCGAGCTGGATGCTCTCGCTCCCCCCGGACGACACCGTTCCGCACACCCCGTCGGGGCTGCCCGGCCCGCCTCCGATGTGGCCGCCTCCGAGCATGTTGGCGGTCATGGCGACGATCTCGCTCTCGTACTTGATCGCGCTCGGCCACACGTCGGTGTGCAGTGGGTTGGCCTGCGAGTTGATCGCGTAGGCCTCGTTCAGGAAGTCGATGTGCGCCTGGTCGCCGTTGTAGACACAACCGGACGCGTACCCCTCAGCCCAGCGTGCCTGTTCCTCGGCGGCCATCTCGCGCATGACCCGAAGCACATCCTCCCGTGGGACACCTCTCGGTGGGATCTGCGCGTAGGTCTCGTAGCGTTCCCGGATCTGCTTGATGGTGGGCTCTGGTGGGACGGGATGCTCGGTCATGTCGTTCCTCACGCGTGGCGGTTCAACTTGGCGAAGATGCCTCTGGTGCGCTTGTAGTACTCGGTGAAGGCGTCGAACGCCCGGTCATAGGCGTTGCGGTTCGAGGGGTCGGGGGTGAACGTCTCGGTGATGGCGACCCGGGCGGGGATGTCCTCCCAGCGCAGGTGGCCGAGCGAGACGGCAGCGGCGAGAGCCGCACCCCGCACGTTGGCCAGTCGAGGCTCGGCGGCTTGCCTGATGGGACGGTCGAGCACGTCGGCCATGATCTGGCACCACAGCGGCGACAGGGCGCCGCCACCGATGTAGGTGAGACCGTCGAAGCGGCGCCTGATGAAGCGCTCGACGTAGGTGAGCATCCACCGGGCGTTGAGGGCCACCCCCTCGAACACGGCCCGCACCAGATCAGCCCGGGTGGTGGCGAGTCCGAGGTTGATCCAGCCGCCGCGGATCCGGTGGTCGTCGACGGGGGTGCGCTCGCCGTTCAACCACGGGAGGAAGATCACCCCGTTGCTGGCGGGTGGCGCGCTCGCCGCGACCTCGTTGAGGGCGCCGAGCATGTCGTCGGGCGCGTTCACCACGCTGAGCTGATCGTCCGCGAGCAGCACGTTGTCGATCAGCCAGGTCAGCGACGCACCGGCGACGTCCTGCTCGGTGGCGACCCAGTAGCGCATCGGGATGCCCGAAGGCAGCGACGTGATGTTGTGCAGGAGATCGGTCTTCTTGAACGGGACGTGGCAGGACAGCCAGGAAGACGTGCCCACGTAGAGGTGTCCTTCGAAGTCCCGCACCGCGCCCGCACCGATGCCCGCCGAGCTGGTGTCGCCCGTGCCGGTCACAACCTGCACGTGCTCGCCGAGCCCCAGCTCCCTCGCTCGCTCAGGGGTGATGCGGCCCACCACCGAGCCCGTGGGCACGAGATCGGGGAGCTTGTGGCGATCGATGCCGACCCAGGCGAGCAGCTCCTCGTCGTAGCAGACCTGTGCGAGATCGCGGTTGTCGGTGACCCAGTGCCCCACGATCGAGTCGTAGGAGGCGACGAACCGCCCGGTGAGCCGCATGTTCAGGAAGTCCATCGGTTCGAGGAACTTGTAGGTGGCGTGGTACACCTCGGGGCGCTCGTGCTTCAGCCACAGGATGTGACCGACCGGGTCCTTGCCGGTGCGTGAGGGCACGCCACCGGTGATCTGCAGCCACCGGCGGAGCTTCCTCGCGTTGTACCCGACGGTGGGAACGGTCACCCCGCCACCGGTCACCGCCCGCGCGTAGGGGCTGCCCCGGTCGTCGATCCAGCTGATCGCGTTCGCCAGCGGGGTGCCGGTGTCGTCGACGGGGACGGTGACCATCCACTGCGCGGTGATGCTGATGGCCATGATCTGCTCGGCCGGTACGAGCTGGCGACCGAGCAGCTCCCTGATGCCGTCGACGATGCTGGTCCACCACTGCTCGGGGTCCTGTTCGACGCCACCGCCAGGGATCAGGAGCAGATCGTTGCGTCGGACGGTGTGGGCGATCACGTCGCCCTCGGTGGAGACCAGCGCGACCTTCGGCCCGCCGGTGCCGAGGTCCACGGCCAGGATGTAGCTCGCTGCGGCGTTCAGGTCGCCCATCGCGCCGACGCTACTCGGACGTCTCCGCTCCCGTGTCCGGCGCCCCCGGCTGCCGTCACGCCCCGGCCGGCAGGTTGGTCGACCGTCGGGCCGACCCCTACCCTGCCGTACGTGGAGCTGGAGACGGTGCTCGGGGTGGTCGCGTCCGCCGTGTTCGTGGTCCGGCTGCTCCCCCAGCCGGTCCGTCTGGCGCGCACCGGGGTGCCCGACGGCGTGTCGCCGTTGATGGCGCTCAACGTGGCGCTCACCGAGCCGGCGTGGCTGATCTACGGCTTGTCTGCAGGGCTGGTGCCCGTCTGGGCCGTCTCCCTGACTGCGCTTCCGCTTGCCGTGTGGACGGTGGTGCTGCTCCGACGGAGGATCAGCCGGCTCGACCTGCTCGGCGCCGGCGTGTGGCTGGCCATGCTCCTGCTCGCCTGGGGTGTCGGGATCGTCGGCGTGATGCTCACGGTGTCGGTGGTCGTGAACTGCGCCCCGCAGGTGTGGACCGCGCTGCGCAGCTCGGACCTCGAAGGCGTCGCGTCGACCACGTGGCAGCTGGCCATCGTGGACGCGCTCTGCTGGGGGGCGTACGGCCTGGCGGTCGGCGACGTCGCCCTGGTCGGCTACACCGCGGTGCTGCTGACCTCCGCGGTGATCATCCTGGTGCGGATCGCGCAGACCCGGCGGGCGGTCCTGAGCGAGCCCATCACCCTCGCGGCGGTCGCCGACGCCGCCTAGGCTCGCCGCATGAGCGGGCGTGACCACGACGACGACCCCAGGTTCGGGGAGCTGCTCGAACGCCTCCGCACCTCACCGGTCGACTACGTGAAGGTGGCGATCACCGACGTCGACGGTGTGCTCCGTGGCAAGTACCTCGACAAGCAGAAGTTCCTCGCGGCGACGAGGTCGGGCTTCGGGTTCTGCAACGTGGTGTTCGGCTGGGACAGCGCGGACGAGTGCTACGACAACGTCTCCTACACCGGCTGGCAGTCCGGGTACCCCGACGCCGAGGTGCGCCTCGACTTGTCGACCCACCGCACCATCCCCTGGGAGGACGGCCGCGATCTCATCCTCGGCGACTTCGTCGGCACCGGGAACCAGCCGCTCGAGGTCTGTCCCCGACGGGTGCTGCGGGCGGTGGTCGAGCGGGCCGCCGAGATGGGCTACACGGCCATCTTCGGACTCGAGTTCGAGTGGTTCAACTTCTTGGAGTCACCGCACTCGGTGAACGAGAAGGGCTTCCGGGGCCTCACGCCCCTCACCCCGGGGATGTTCGGGTACTCGGTGCTCCGGCAGGCCCACAACCAGCCCTTCTTCGACGCGCTGCTGCGTGACCTCCGGGCGTTCGGCGTGCCGCTGGAGGGACTCCACACCGAGACCGGCCCCGGCGTGCTCGAGGCGGCGATCCTGCGCGCGCCGGCGCTCGAAGCCGCAGACCGGGCCCAGCTGTTCAAAGCGGGGGTGAAGGAGATCGGGCACCGGTTCGGCATCATGCCCTCCTTCATGGCCCGCTGGAACACCGAGCTTCCGGGCTGCTCCGGTCACGCCCACCAGAGCTTGTGGGATCTCGACGGCGAGCGGAACCTGTTCCACGACGAGCGTCGCGAGCACTCGATGAGTCCGCTGTTTCGCTCCTACCTGGCCGGCATCCTGCACCTGCTGCCGGAGCTGCTGGCACTGTGGGCGCCGACGGTGAACAGCTACAAGCGGTTGGTCGAGGGGTTCTGGGCGCCGACCCGGCCGACCTGGGGCATCGACAACCGCACGGTGGCCTGCCGGGTGATCCCTGGGTCGGCCACCTCGACCCGACTCGAGATGCGGGTCCCCGGTGCCGACGTGAACCCCTACCTGGCGGTGGCCGGCTGCCTCGGTGCCGGCCTGTGGGGGATCGAGCAGGGCTTGGAGCTGCGGAAGCCACCCACCCGGGGCAGCGGGTACGCCGACGACACCCTTGAGCGGTTCCCGCGCACCCTCCGCGAGGCCACCGATCGTCTCGCCGGGTCCAAGGTCGCTCGGGAGCTGTTCGGCGACGGGTTCGTCGATCACTTCGTGGCCACCCGGGAGTGGGAGTGGCGGCGGTTCTGCGACGCGGTGACCGACTGGGAGCTGCGTCGCTACTTCGAGATCATCTGAACCGCACCGGCGAAGCAGTCCGCCCCACCTGATCAGCTCACCCGGCCGCTGCAGGTGCGCCACGCCGGCGTGGAGCCGGTCAAACACGCCGGCGTGGAGCCGGTCAAAGCGGTGGGTTCGGCGGCCGGTAGCCTGCGGCTTGATGGCCATTGACCGGTTCAGCTTCCCCACGGACATCCGCTTCGGTGTGGGCGCCCGCCGCCTGCTGGCCGATCAGCTGCGCGCTGCGGGAGTCGAGCGTCCGCTGGTCGTCACCGACAAGGGGGTGGCCGCCCTCCCACTGCTGGCCGAGCTGGTCGACCAGCTGCGCGACGCCGGCCTGCGACCGGAGGTGTTCGCTGGTGTATGGGGCAACCCCACCGAATCGCAGGTGCGGTCCGGGGTGGAGCACGCACACGAGCACGGTGCCGACGGCGTCGTCGGCGTCGGCGGTGGGGCGGCCCTGGATGTGGCCAAGGCGGTGGCCCTCATGACCACGCACCCGGGTGAGCTGTTCGACTACGAGGACGGCCGGCCCGATGCCCGCCCGGTCACCGACTCCGTGGCTCACCTGGTCGCGCTGCCCACCACCGCGGGGACCGGCAGCGAGGTCGGTCGGAGCGCGGTGATCAGCGACGACACCACCCACGTGAAGCGGATCATCTTCTCGCCCCACCTGCTCCCCAGGGTGGTGCTCGCCGACCCCGAGCTGACCGTCGGTCTCCCTGCGGCGGTGACCGCCGCGACCGGCATGGACGCGCTCACCCACAACATCGAGGCCTACCTCGCCAGGGCCTACCACCCGATCTGCGACGGGGTCGCCCTCGAAGGGCTCCGCCTCGGTGCGAGCCACCTCTCTCGGGCGGTGGCTGAGCCGACCGACCTCGACGCCCGCGCCGGGATGCTCATGTCGTCCATGATGGGTGCCATCGCGTTCCAGAAGGGCCTCGGCTTGGTGCACTCGACCGCCCACGCGCTCGGCGCCCTCGCCGATGTCCACCACGGTCTGGCCAACGCGGTGATGATCGATCACGCGCTGCGCTTCAACGTCGAGGCCTGTCCGGACCGGTTCGCGATGCTGGCCTCGGCGGTCGGACTCGAGCAGCGCAGCCCCGAGGCCTTCCTCAGTTGGTTGCGCGACCTGAAGGCCGAGATCGGGGTACCCGCCTCGCTCGCCGCGCTCGATCCGCCGATCGACCTGTCGAACATCGACGAGCTGGCACGGCTGGCGTTCGAGGACACCTGCCATCTCGAGAACCCCAGGCCGGTGACGACCGCCGACTTCCGGGACGTCTTCGTGGAGGCCTTCGCGTGAGGTCGCCGTGGTGAGCCGCGCCGCCCCCAGGCCGCGCATCGGGATCTCCGCCAGCTTCTTCCACGCGGATCCTGAGCGACCGGTCTTCAAGGGGAAGACCCTTCTCTATCTCGACGAGGCCATGTCGCACTGGGTGGCATCGGGCGGGGCGGTTGTCTACCTGATCCCCACGGCGCCGGGCTCTGGGCCCACGATCGACGAGTGGGTGGCCGACCTCGACGGCCTCGTGTTGCAGGGGGGCTCCGACGTGTGCCCGCGCACGTACGGCGAGGAGCCGATCCGACCGGAGTGGGAAGGCGACGTGGTGCGCGACCGCTACGAGATCGATCTGCTGAACCGCTTCCACGAAGCAGGCAAGCCGGTCCTCGGGGTCTGCCGAGGGGCGCAGGTCATCAACGTGGCGTTCGGCGGCACGCTCTACCAGGACATCAGTACCCAGGTCGCAGGTGCTCTCGAGCATCGGGACTGGCACCGCTACGACCGCAACGAGCACGAGCTCGAGCTCGTGGATGGCAGTGGTCTGGCGGAGCTGTACCCGGGATGCGGACTGGCGCGGACCAACAGCGTGCACCACCAGGCTGTCAAGGACCTGGGCCGCGGGCTGACCGTTGAAGCCCGCTGCCGTGCCGACGGGGTGGTGGAGGCGATACGGCTCGACGATCCGGCCGGTCGCTACGTGTTCGGGGTGCAGTGGCACCCGGAGTGGGTGGGTGACCGCGAGGGTCTCCTGCCTTCGGGACCAATCCTTCGGGAGTTCCTCGACCGTGCCCGTGAGGTAGGGGACCGGTGAGCACGCCAGACGAGGCCGTCGCCCGGGCAAGGGCGGCCGCACCCGATTGGGCGGCCCGACCGCTCGAGGAGCGGGTGGTGAGCATCCGTCGCTTCGGCGAGCTGGTCCGGCATGATGCTGACGCGTTGGCGAGGCTTCTCACCGACGAGATGGGCAAGCCCATCACCCAGTCGCGCAACGAGCTGGCGGGCGTGCTCCCGAGGGTCGACTACTTCGTCGAGCAGGTGCCGCAGGTGCTGCGCCCGACGACCGTCTACGACGACGGTGAGATCGTCGAGCAGGTCAGCTACGAGCCGCTCGGGGTGGTCGCCAACATCTCCGCGTGGAACTACCCCTGGTTCGTCGGGGTGAACGTCCTGCTCCCCGCGCTGCTCACTGGTAACGCCGTGCTCTACAAGCCGTCTGAGCTCGTGCCGGGCACCGGTGCCGCCATCGTCGAGCTGTTCCACCGGGCCGGCGTGCCCGAGGAGGTGCTCGCGCTGGTGCCAGGCGGACCGGAGGGTGGTGCGGCGCTGCTCGAGCAGCCCGTGGACGGCGTCTTCTTCACCGGCTCTTACACCACCGGCCGGCGGATCGCCGAAGCCGTCGCCGGCCGGATGGTGAGGCTGCAGCTCGAGCTCGGAGGCAAGGACCCGGTCTACGTCACTGATGACGTCGACGTCGAGCAGGCGGCCGCGTCGCTCGCCGACGGGGCGTTCTACAACAACGGTCAGAGCTGCTGCTCGGTGGAGCGGATCTACGTCCACCAGGTCATCTACGAGCGCTTCGTCGACGCCTTCGTCGACGCGGTGGAGGGCTTCGTGGTCGGCGATCCCCACGACGAGCGCACCTACCTCGGTCCACTCGCCCGTCCCCAGCAGCTGGAGGTGCTCGAGGCGCAGGTGGCTGATGCGCTGGCGAAGGGGGCGGTGCTCCGTACCGGCGGGCACCGCCTCACGGACCGTCCCGGCGCCTGGTTCGCGCCGACCGTGCTGGCCGATGCCACCAACGACATGACGGTCATGCGGGAGGAGAGCTTCGGCCCGATCGTCGGCATCGGCGCGGTGACCGGTGACGAGCAGGCCGTGGCGCTGATGAACGACACCGACTACGGGCTGACCGCGGGCGTCTACACCCGCGACGGGCGACGGGCTCGCCAGCTCCTCGCACAGCTCGATGCGGGCTCCGCGTACTGGAACTGCTGTGACCGTGTCAGCCCCCGCCTGCCCTGGTCGGGCCGGCGTCACTCGGGGGTCGGCTCTACGTTGGGCACCGCGGGCATCCTGGCGTTCGTGCAGCCCAAGGCTTGGCACCTGCGTGGCTGAGCAGCTCTCGGTCGCGGCCCCCTCCCCGGCCTATTGTCAGGTCAGGAACCCTGGAGCTCGGAGGTGTGCGCTCGTGACCATCCACCCTGTGGCCCTCGACCTGGCCGCCGCGCAGGAGACGACCAGTCAGGACCCGTTCACCCTGCAGAACAAGAAGCTGCTGAAGGTCCTGCTGCAGTACGGCCCGATCAAGGCCGCGCTCGGCTCGATGGTCGCCTACCAGGGCGACGCCAAGTTCGAGTACGCGGGGTCTGGCGGTGCCGCGAAGTGGCTGAAGTCGAAGCTCACCGGCGAGGGGCAGAAGCTGATGACGGTGCAGGGCACCGGCGAGGTGTTCCTCGCAGACATGGGCAAGGACATCCAGGTCATGTACCTGGAGAACGACTCGGTGAGCGTGAACGGCGCGAGCATCCTCGCCCACAGTGCCAGCATCGACGGTGACATCCACCTGGTCGGGGGTGCCGGCGCGATGGCCGGCGGCATGTGGAACGTCGTCCTGTCTGGCACGGGCTACGTCGCGGTGACCACCGATGGGCCACCGGTGGTGCTCGATGTCGCCAGCGCACCGACGTTCGCTGATCCGAACGCGGTGGTGATGTGGACGAGCGGTGTCACCATGAACATCAAGGCCGACGTGAACCTGAAGACGCTCATCGGCAAGGGCTCGGGTGAGACCTTCCAGATGGCCTTCGGTGGCCAGGGATGGGTCATGGTGCAGCCCTCGGAGGGCTACACCCAAGGCGGCGGTCAGGGCACGGGCGTCGGCATGTAGAGGCCACAGCGCGCGGGGTGCGTCGCGCCCCGCGCGCTCTGGCACAATCTGGCGTCGTGAGCGATCCGGCGGCGTCTCCTCCCAACATCCCCCATCTCGAGCAGGTGGTCGAGCTCGCTGACGGCCGGCTGCTCGGGTACGCGGAGTTCGGTGACCCCGGTGGACGCCCGGTGCTGTGGTTCCACGGGACACCAGGTGCGTCCAAGCAGGTCCCGCCCGAGGCCCCCGCGGTGGCCTGCGAGCGGGGGGTGCGGCTCATCGGCATCGAGCGACCCGGCACCGGTCGCTCCACACCTCACCAGTACGCGCGGATCCTCGACTGGGCCGTCGACGTCCGCCAGGTCGCTGACCGGCTTGGCCTGGACCGCTTCGCGCTGGTGGGCCTCTCCGGGGGCGGACCCTACGTGCTCGCCTGCGCCTACCTGCTCCCCGACCGGGTCGTGGCCGGCGCCGTGCTCGGAGGCATCGGCCCCACCGTGGGGCCGGAGGCTGCGCCGGGCTACACCCGCCTGCTGGCCCCCTTCGGCCCCCTGCTGTCGGCCGTCGCGGGGCCGGCCGGGCTCGCGCTGAGCTGCCTGCTGCGGCCGTTGGCGGCGACAGTCGCCTCCCCCGCGTTCGACCTGTACGCGCGCTTCGGGCCGAGCCCCGACCGGCCGGTGCTCGCCCGTGCGGACATGAAGGCCGCCTTCCTCCACGATCTCACCACCGCCATCCCGCGAGGGCTTCGCGCACCCGTGTACGACCTGGTGCTCTTCGCTCGCCACTGGGGCTTCTCCCTGCGCGACATCCGGGTGCCGATCCGCTTCTGGCACGGCGCGGACGACATCATCGTGCCGCTCAGCCACGGGGTACATCAGGCCGAGCTCGTGCCTGACGCGGAGCTGACGGTGGTTCCCGGTGGCGGGCACTTCTCGGGATACGAGACGGTGCACGAGGTGCTCGACACCCTGCTCGAGCTCTGGTCGAGGGAGGCCCGGCACGCCACCCCGGTCTGAGCTCCGGGGTGGGCGTAGCATCCGACCATGGAGCTGAGCGACCTCATCGAGATCGAGGCCATCAAGCGAGTCAAGTACGCGTACCTCCGCTGCATCGACCAGAAGCTGTGGACCGAGATCGCTGAGCTGTTCACCGAGGACGCGGTCGCCTCCTACAGCGGTGGCAAGTACCACTTCGAGGGTCGAGACGAGATCGTCAGCTTCCTGGAGCGGAACATGGGTGCGCCCACCTTCCACTCGAGCCACCGCGTCCATCACCCCGAGATCGACCTGACAGGGCCCGACACCGCGGTCGGCACCTGGGCGATGGACGACGTCGTGGTGATGACCGACTGGAACATCACGGTCCGGGGCGCGGCCTTCTACACCGACGAGTACCGCAAGGTCGACGGACGCTGGAGGATCTCGCGCACCGGGTACAAGCGCACCTACGAGGAGGTGCAGTCCCGGGACGAGGTGCCCGGCCTCACCCTGACCGCGAGCTGGTGGATGACGGGAGGGGTGAGCCAGCTCGACGCCAGCTGAGCGCCGACCGGGCTCCCCACAACAGTCGCCTCGTAGCATCGGCGCCGATGTCTGGACCCCCTCCGTCGCCGGTGCCCCGCCGGTGGGAGCCGGCGGTGGTCTGGCTCATCGCCACGTCCGCGGGGGTCGTCGCGCTCGGTGCACCCGGCGCTCCGACCGGCCTGGCTCTCATCGACGCCTGCTGGCGCTTCCTGGCGGCCCTGGTCGTGACCCGGCTCGGGGCATCCGCGCCACGATGGAGCTGGATCGTGCTCACGGGCATCGCCGCGTCGTTCGCGGTGGGTGGCTCCCCGATGCTGGTTGCGCTGTCCCTGATGGTGTTGGGTGCGGCGATCGCGCTCGCACTTCTCGGACCACGCATCGCGGTCGCAGGTGCGGTCGTCGTCGGCGTCGGGGTTCAGGTGCTGGCCCGCTTGCCCGAGACGGGCCCCTCCGGGCTGACCACGGGCGTCGCGCTGCTGGCCGCCGGCGCCGTGGCGGTCCCGGCCTACCGACGGGCGGGACCCGCAGCGCGGCGTCGCGCCAGACGGGTCGCGCTCGCCGCGGGCACGCTCGTCGGAGCGATCCTCGTTCCGGTGGTCGTCGCCGCGGCGATCACGCTGCGCAACGGCAGTCGGGCGGCGGAGGCGAGCCGGGCATGGCTGGACTCGGCCGCCGCCGGCGATCAGGCAGCGGTGCTCGCCCACCTCGCCGCCGCGCGTGAGGCCTTCGCGGGGACCGCGGAGGTCACCACGGCCTGGTACGTCCAGCCCGGGCGTGCCCTGCCGATCGTGGGACGTCAGCTCGAGGCGATCTCGGCGGTCGCTGGGGTGGGGATCGAGATCGTCGACGCGGCCACACGGGCCGCTCGCGTCGCCGACATCGAGCAGCTGCGGGTCGAGGGCGGCCGCATCGACGTCGAGCTGCTCAGCTCCCTCCGCCAGCCGATGCACGACGCAGCAACGGTCATGTCAGCCAGCCTCGAGAAGCTCGACGCCCTTGATGAGACCTGGCTGCTGCCGTTCGTGCGGTCGCGAGTCGACCAGTTCCGGGCGCAGGTGGTCGACGCGGGCGAAGACGCCGATCTCGCCGCAGCGGCGCTCGACGTCGTCCCCGACATGCTGGGACAGAGTGGACCGCGGCGGTACCTGGTGCTGTTCACCAGCCCGGCCGAGACACGCGAGCTCGGTGGGTTCATGGGCAACTGGGGTGAGCTGACCGCTGACGGTGGCAGGCTCGAGCTCACCCGCAGCGGGCGTGCGGCAGAGCTGAACGCGGGGAGTCAGCTGCCTCCCGGTCGCCTCCCACCGCTCGCTGACCCCGCCCGCTATCCGGAGCGCTACCTCCAGTACCGGCCGTGGACCCACTGGCAGAACATCACCGGCACGCCGGACTTCCCGACCGCGGCGGAGATGGCCAGGGAGCTGTATCCCCTCGCCAGCGGTGGTGGCGCGATCGACGGGGTGATCTACCTCGACCCCCACGGGCTGGCGGCGCTGCTCCGACTCACCGGTGACCTCGTCGTGGAGGGCTACGACCAGCCGCTCACGGCCGACAACGTGGCGGAGTTCCTGCTGCGGGACCAGTACGTGCGGTTCCCCGAGACCGACGCTCGGGTCGACTTCCTCGATCGGGTGTCCCGGGAGACGTTCGAACGGTTGACGACCGGCGACCTCCCTGGTCCCCGGACCGTGGGCTCCGCGCTCGGGCCGGCCGTGGATGCCGGGCAGATCCGGTTCTGGACGTTCCACCCGGCCGAGCAGGCGCTCTTGCAGCGGCTGAATCTCGATGGTGCGGTCAGCGTGCCCCCGTCGGGGGAGGCACCGGGTGATGATCGGCTTCTGGTCACCGTCGCGAACGCCAACCCGAACAAGCTGGACGCCTACCTGCGGCGCGAGGTGCGCTACGACGTCGACCTCGATCCGGCCACCGGCGAGCTGGAGGCGACGGTCACCATCGAGCTGCACAACGACGCGCCGGCGGGCGGTTCGCACTATGTGGCCGGGAACGACTACGGCTACCCCACGGGCTCGAACCGGACCTACTTGTCGCTGTACAGCCGGTTCCCGCTGGTCGCCGCCTCCGTCGACGGTGCTGCGCTACCGGTCGAGCTGCACGAGGAGTACGGCTGGCACCGCGCCGGGGTGCATGTGGTCGTGCCTCCCCAGGGGACGCTGACCGTGACCTTCACGGTGCGCGGGTTGGTTGATCCCGACCGGTACACCCTCATCGTGCGCAGCCCTGCGCTCGCCCACCCCGACCGGGTCCGGGTGACCGTGCGCCGCGGCGACGGCGAGGTGCCGGCTCTCACCATCGCCGGTCCCGGCGTCTCCGGGTACGCGCGTCCCGACCCGGGATCGGCCGAGTTCGATCTCCGTGGTGAGGCCGTCGTCCGGGTGGTGGGTCCGTTGGCGGCGCCGGCGCCCACCGCCGGCGGTCCATAGG
This sequence comes from Acidimicrobiales bacterium, assembly GCA_037478855.1. Classification (GTDB taxonomy): domain Bacteria; phylum Actinomycetota; class Acidimicrobiia; order Acidimicrobiales; family Acidimicrobilacustridaceae; genus Rhabdothermincola. The sequence goes on from JBBFLY010000036.1 coordinate 25,412, forward strand.
GTGCAACGGACCCCAGGTTCCTCCCCACCACCGTTTCGCCCAGCGCGCTTCGTGACCGCAACCGTTCCTGCTGGGCGCGCCCGGTCCCTTCCGCACCGGTCCGTGGATGCTCCAGGGCTGACCGGGGTCCGGCCGGCCGGCGCGGCCCCACCGCGGGCGGTTGGGAGCGACTCACCACGGGAGCTGGGCTAGCCTGTCGGGAGGCGGAGATCGCTCGGGAGGAGGCTCGTCTCATGGTCCGTCGCTCGATGGCGTTGCTCGCGTTGGTGTTCGGTCTCGTCGGGCTCGCCGCACCCGCGCACGCCCAGGACTATCCACCCCAGCCCGGCATCACGGTCGACAAGCCCAACGTGAGCCCCGGCGGCACGGTCACCGTGAGTGGCCAGGGATGCAGCTCGGGCGCCTCGGTGAGCATCCAGTTCAACGGTCAGACCGTCGCGACCGCCACAGCCGGGCAGGACGGCAGCTTCTCGGCGAGCATCACCGTCCCGGCCGGCACGCCCGCGGGTACCTATCAGATCACCGCGGTGAACTGCACGACCCAGGTGCTCAGCACCTCGATCACCGTGGGTGGGGCGACCACTCCCACGACCGCCCCGAGCGTGCTGCCCCGAACCGGCTCGGACGCCACGGGCACCCTGGCTCGTGTTGGTGTCGCGCTCGTCGCCGTGGGCGGCTTGCTCGCCTTCGCTGCTCGCCGCCGCACGGCGAGCGAGGCACGCTGAGCAGACACGCGCTGAGCAGACACGCGCTGAGCAGACACGCGCTGAGCGCTCCGTCGTGCCGGGCCGACCGCTCGAGCCGGGTCGGCCCGCCCGAAGCGGTGTGCCACCACCTGATGGTGTCGGTCGGCTATGGCCGGCACCATCGGGTGGTCTCCCTAGCCTGACCGTCGTGGGGAGCTGGCGCCAGGTGCGCGTCGAGGTCGACGCCGGTGAGGTCGACCTCGTCTGCGGGGCGGTGTGGTCCGCGGGGGCCGCCGGGGTCGAGGAGCGTCCGTCGCCGAGCGGTGCGCGCTGCACGCTGCTCGTCTCGGTGCCCGTGGATCGGCTCGCGTCCGTCGTGGAGGCGCTCGCCGGGCGTGAGCTGGTCGTCGAGGAGGTCGACCCCGAGGTGGGTCTCGACACCTGGAAGCGCTACGCCTGTCCGGTCGAGGCGGGCGGCTTCCTGGTGGAGCCGGCGTGGGCGCCGTGTGTGGCGACCGGTCCTGCTGGCTCGGTCGCTTCGGGTCGCGAGGTCGGCGGGCCGTACCGGATCGTCCTCGACCCGGGTCGCAGCTTCGGCAGCGGCAGCCACGTCACCACACAGCTCATGCTGGAGGCGGTCGGGCGCTTCGTCGCCCCGGGGTGTCGCGTGCTCGACGTGGGGTGCGGGTCGGGCGTGCTCTCGGTGGCGGCTGCGATCGCGGGAGCCGCCGAGGTGCGGGCCGTGGACATCGACCTGCACGCGGTGCAGGTGACGATCACGAACGCGCGACGCAACGGCGTGGCAGCGCAGGTGGTCTGCGACGCCGAGCCGGTCGATCGGGTCGCCGGCGTGTACGACCTGGTGCTCGCCAACATCGGTGCTGGGGTGCTCGTGGGGATCGCCCCGTCGTTGGCGTCGAAGGTCGCACCGGGTGGCCGTCTCGTGCTGAGCGGGCTGCTCGACGAGCAGGCCGACCAGGTGGCTGCGGCCTACGCCCGAGTGGCGCTTCGAGCGCTCGAGCGGCGCAGCCGCGACGGCTGGACCCTGCTGGTGCTGGCCCCAACCTCCGGTGCCACCGGCACGGTACCCAGAGCCGAGGGTCGCTGATCCGCGGTCGGCGCCGGTAGCGTCTCGTACCGACCGACCGCCGTCGCGGTCGCCGACTCTGGGGGGTTCTGTCGTGAGGGAGTTCGATCGGCTCTACATCGGTGGTGCCTGGGTCCCGCCCGACGGTGACGGCACGATCGAGGTGATCAACCCGTCGACCGAGCAGGTCTGCGGGCGTGTTCCGGAGGGAACGCCCGCTGATGTCGATCGTGCGGTCGAGGCGGCCCGCGCCGCCTTCGAGGAGTGGGGGTGGACGTCGCCGGAGGAGCGGCGCAAGTACCTCCAAGGCCTCGCGGAGGGGTTGCAGGCGCGAAGCGAGGAGATCGCCGCGTGCATCGCCGAAGAGCTGGGCATGCCGATCCGGTACGCGTCGATGATCCAGGCCGGGCTGCCGGCAGCGAACATGGCGATCCACGTCCAGCTCCTCGAGGAGCTCCCGTTCGAGGAGCAGATCGGCAGCTCGCTGGTGCTGCGCGAGCCGGTGGGGGTGGTCGGTGCGATCACCCCGTGGAACTACCCGCTCCACCAGATCGTGGCCAAGGTTGCTCCGGCGCTCGCCGCAGGCTGCACCGTCGTGCTGAAGCCCAGCGAGGTCACACCGCTGAACGCGTTCCTCCTCGCCGAGATCGTCGACGCATCCGGTCTGCCTGCCGGGGTGTTCAACCTGGTGACGGGCACGGGGCCGGTGGTCGGCGAGGCGATCGCGTCCCATCCCGGTGTCGACATGGTCTCGTTCACGGGATCGACGCGTGCCGGCAAGCGGGTGAGCGAGCTCGCCGCCCAGACGGTGAAGCGGGTCCACCTGGAGCTCGGCGGGAAGTCCGCCAACGTCATCCTCGACGACGCCGACCTCGAGGCGTGCGTACCACCCGGGGTGATCTTCGGCTGCTTCCTCAACTCCGGCCAGACCTGCAGCGCGCTGACCCGCATGCTCGTGCCCCGAGCGATGCAGGACGAGGTGGTCGCGCTGGCCAAGGCCGCCGCGGAGAGCGTCACGCTCGGCCCGGCCGACAGCGACGCCCAGCTCGGCCCACTGGTCTCGGCCACGCAGCGGGATCGGGTTCGCAGCTACATCCAGAAGGGCATCGATGAGGGAGCCACGCTCGTCACCGGCGGGGTCGAACCTCCCGAGGGCCTCGAGACGGGGTACTTCGTCCGACCGACGGTCTTCGCGGATGTCACGCCCGAGATGACGATCGCGCAGGAGGAGATCTTCGGGCCGGTGCTGGCGATCATGCCCTACGACGACGAGCAGCACGCGCTGGAGATCGCCAACTCGACGATCTACGGCCTGGCAGGCGCGGTGCAGTCCGCGGACATCGAGCGCGCGAAGGCCTTCGCCCGTCGGATGAGGACCGGGCAGGTGAACATCAACGAGGGTGGCTTCAACCTGCTCGCACCGTTCGGTGGCTACAAGCAGTCCGGGAACGGCCGTGAGCTCGGTCGGTACGGGCTCGAGGAGTTCCTCGAGCTGAAGGCCCTCCAGCTCCCGGGCTGATCCGTACGTGACCGGCACGACGGAGGTGCCCGCCGAGGACACGGGGCGGGTGTTCCGGCGCGGGATGCGGGTGGTGCTCCGCCACGCCCGACTCCAGCGCCGCTCGTTCGTCATCAGCCTGATCGGCGCCACCGTGTACGCCGCCGCCGCGGTGGGAACGACGGTGGTCCTCGGTCGGATCACCAACGAGGTCATCGTCCCCGCCTTCAACGAGGGTGTGAGCGGTGGGACGGTCGTCGCTGCGGCCCTGGTGCTGCTGCTCGTCGCGCTCCTTCGTGCCGGCTCGATCGTGCTCCGCCGCTACTTCGCGGCGCTCACCACGTTCCGCACCCAGGCCCGCCTCCGCCGTGAGGTGACCGATCGCTACCTGGAGGTGCCGCTCGCCTACCACCGGGCCACCCCGACCGGACAGCTGCTCGCCCACGCCGACAGTGACGTGCTGGCGGCCACTGAGGTGCTCAACGCGCTGCCGTTCAGCCTCGGCGTGGTGGTCCTCATCGTCTTCGCCGTGGCCAGCCTCCTGCTGGTCGACCCGATGATCACGGCCGTCGCGGTCGTCCTTTTCCCCGCCCTCGCGCTGCTCAACCGGGTGTACACGACGATGGTGGAGCAACCGGTCGGAGTCGTGCAGCAGCGGGTCGGCGAGGTGTCACGGATCGCGCACGAGAGCTTCGACGGGGCGTTGGTGGTCAAGACGCTCGGTCGCTCCGACGAGGAGGTGGCCCGACTCGAGGCGGCGGCGGACCGGCTCCGCGAGGCCCGGGTGCGGGTGGCACGGATCCGGGCCCTGTTCGAACCAGCGATCGACGCCATCCCCAACATCGGCATCGTCGTGCTGCTGCTGGTCGGCAGCTGGGAGATCAGCCAGGGGATCCTCAACGAGGGTGAGCTGGTCCAGGCCATGGCGCTGTTCGGGCTGCTGGCCTTCCCGATGCGCGTGGTCGGCTTCTTCCTGCAGGAGCTGCCCCGCTGTGTGGTGGCCACCGCCCGTCTCGACCGGGTGCTCGCCGAGCCCGACGCGCCGCAGGCCGATCCCGCTGCCCGGCGGCGGCCGCGGCACGGTGCTGTATGACGCTGTCTGGCTGGCTTCGAAAG
>JBBFLY010000037.1:0-29233 GCA_037478855.1 Acidimicrobiales bacterium
GGATCATCCCGCAGACCGCCCGCAGGGTGGTGGTCTTGCCCGCCCCGTTGGCACCGAGGATGACCACCACCTCGCCCTCGGCGAGCTCGAACTCGAGGCCGTGGAGGACCCGGACCGGGCCGTAGCCGGCCACCAGATCCCGGACGCGCAGCAGGACGGTCATACCGGTGTTCCGAGGTAGGCCTCGATCACCCGCTGGTCCTGCGCGACCTGCGCTGGCGATCCCTCGGCGATCTTGCGGCCGAACTCCATGACCACGACCTTCTCGGAGATGCTCATCACCATGGTCATGTGGTGCTCGACCAGCAGGATCGTGAGCGCGAAGTCGTCGCGCAGCTCACGGATGAGCTCGCCGAGCACGGCGACCTCCTGGTGGGTCAACCCGCTCGCCGGCTCATCGAGCATGAGCAGCCTGGGTCGCGAGGCGAGCGCGCGAGCGAGCTCGATGCGCTTCAGGGTGCCGTACGGCAGGCCCACCGGTGGGCGATCCGCGATCGATGCCAACCCGAGACGATCGAGGATCTCCATCGCCTCCTCGCGGAGACGCCGCTCCTCCCCCCGCCGGAGGAAGTACAGCGCGCTCGACGCGATCCCGCCCCTGCTGCGGGCGTGGGCGCCAACCCGGACGTTGTCGAGCACCGAGAGACCGGGGAACAGCGCCAGGTTCTGGAAGGTCCGGGTGACCCCCAACCGCGCGATGTCATGGGCGGGGACCGCCAGCAGATCGTGCCCGTCGAAGGAGATGGACCCCTCCGTCGGGAGGTAGATCCGACTCACCACGTTGAAGAAGGTGGTCTTGCCGGCGCCGTTGGGCCCGATGAGCGCACAGATCTGCCCCGCCTCGATGGTGAAGCTCAGTCCGTCGAGGGCCACCAGACCACCGAAGCGGACGCTGACGTCCTCGACCGCGAGCATCGCCCGGGGGGCCCGATCCGCCGCCGACATCAGATCCTCGAATCCATGAACATGACCTTCAGGTCGTCGAACGCTTCGATGCAGTGCCCCGCACCGAGCACGACGCACTCTAGAGGCGCGTCGACCAAGTGCACCGGGATCTCGGTCTCCTGCTCGAGGCGAAGGTCGAGTCCCCGCAGCATCCCGCCCCCACCCACGAGGTGGATGCCCTGCTCGATGAGGTCCTGGGCCAGCTCCGGGGGCGCCTGCCCGAGGCAGGAGATGACGGTGTCGACCATGGCGGAGACCGGCTCGTCGATCGCCTCCCGGACCTCCTGCGCGGTGAGGACCACCGTCTTGGGTAGGCCGCTCATGAGCTCACGGCCGCGCACCTCGGCGGCGAACTCGTTCTCCGTGGGCCACGCCGAGCCGATGGTGACCTTGATCTCCTCCGCCGTGCGCTCACCGATGGCGATCCCGTACTCGCGTCGGATGTAGACCTGCAGGGCGGCGTCGATGTCGAACGAGCCCACCCTGATCGCCTCCAGCGCCACGATCCCTCCGAGCGAGATCAACGCGACCTCCGAGGTGCCACCGCCGATGTCGACCACCATGCTGCCGAGCGGCTCGTTGATCGGCAGGCCGGCGCCGATCGCCGCGGCCATCGGCTGCTCGATGAGGTGGGCTTCCGACGCCCCGGCGCGCTTGGCCGCCTCGACGACCGCTCGACGCTCGACCGCGGTGATCGCGGACGGCACGCAGATCACCACCCTCGGACGGTTCCAGCGGTTCACGCCGACACGTTGGAGCAGGAGCCGGATCATGCGCTGGGTGATGTCGAAGTCGGTGATGGCACCCTTGCGCAGGGGACGGACGGCGACGATGTAGCTCGGCGTGCGGCCGATCATCTGCCAGGCCTCGTGCCCCATCGCCAGCACGTCTTGCGTGCGGCTGTTGAGCGCGATGACGGAAGGCTCGTTCAGGACGATGCCTTCACCCCTCGCGTAGACGAGTGTGTTCGCGGTCCCGAGATCGATGGCGAGGTCGCGAGCCAGCGTCAGTGCCTTTCGCTGTCGTGAGGCCGCCCGGGCGCAAGTCGGCGAGGTCGCGGGGTGCGCCACCGTGACGGGTCGCCGCCACGTTCGCGCCCGAGCGCCTTCATCTCACGTTGGAACTCCTCGATGCTCGACATGAACGTCTTCGGCCGGCGCTGCCGGTACCAGATGATGAGCGACCCGACGACGCTGACCACGACCGCCACGAGCAGGAACGCTGCGTTGCCCATCTAGCTCGCACCGTCCGGCGCGCTGGTCGGCGAGGTTCCGACCGGCTCGATGATCCGCGCGTCGATCCCCCAGCGCGATCCACCCTCCCACAGCTCCCGCTTCCAGATCGGCACCGACGCCTTGAGCGCATCGATGCCGAACCGGGCGGCCTCGAACGCCTCCCGCCGGTGTGGCGCCGAGACGACCACCACCACCGACGACTCGCCCACCGGCACGTGGCCGATCCGGTGCAGCAGGACCATCCGCCCGATCTCCGGCCAGCGCTCGCGGGCGTGACGGGCGATCGCCGTGAGCTTCGGGACCACCTGCTCCTCGTAGGCCTCATAGTCGATGCCCGTCACGTCATCACGGCCGTCTGCGTGATCGCGGACCGTCCCACTGAACAGCACCACCGCCCCGCAGCCCGGGAGCACCGCCCAGTCAGCCGCCACGCCGATCGGCAGCGGGTGCTCGGAGAGGCCGATCCAGTCATCTCCCAGGGTGGGTGGCACGACCGCGCCGGTGGGGCTGAGGGGCACATCCACGCTCCTCATGGTAGTGAGCACGCAGCTCGGGACTCGACTCGCCACGGCGAGGCGGCGACGTCCCGGGAGCACTTCCAAGCCCGTCATGCACCGCTCGGGCGCGGCCTGCGCCGCTGAGCGCGTCAGTATCCTCGCCGCCATGGCGCACGACGACGAGGCCGAGGAGCCGTTCGGGTTCCAGCCTCCCCTCCCGCCGGAGGATCGTCTGTGGCGTCACCCCTCCGAGCTGGGTCCCGCCGGCGAGCGACAGCCGATCACCCTCGTCGAGCAGCCCCACACGAGCGCGCGTCCGTGGCTCGTCGGCGCGGTGGCGTTCTTGCTCGGGGCCGCCACCATGCTGGGCACCCTCGAGCTGACCGGCGCCTTCGACGAGCCGGCGCGATCCCCGGCGGTGGAGACGATCGCCATCCCCGTCCCGAAGAACCCCGGCGCGGACGATCTCGCGCTCGCCGAGACGGTGCTCCCCGCGGTGGCCCGGATCGACGCTCACGGCCCGGCAGGGACCCGGGGCGGCACGGGGGTGGTGATCCGCACCGACGGCGTGCTGCTCACCTCGGCAGACGCGGTCGACGGCGCAGAGGTGATCCGGGTGACCCTCGCTGACCAGCAGGTGCTCGACGGCACCCTGGTCGGCATCGACCACGACAACGACGTCGCCGTGGTGAAGGTCGACCGGGTCGACCTGCCCACGGCGACCATCGGGCAGCCCGAGTCGCTCGAGCTCGGCGAGCGCACGATCGCGATCTCGACCGTCCCCGACGAGCCCGGCTCGCCGCTCGTCGGTGTGGGGCTGGTGACCGGCATCGGTGAGCGGGTCGACCTGCCCACCGGCGACTCGATGCACGGGATGATCCGGGCCAGTGTGCGGCTCCCCGAGGGCACGACCGGCGCGCCGCTGATCGACAGCTCGGGAGCGGTCGTCGGCATTGTGACGAGGCGCGGCGGCTCGCAGCTCGACGACCGGGGCAACGACACCTCGCGGATCACGACCCGGACCACCACCCAGCGACTCGAGGTGCGGTTCGCGATCCCGATCGACTGGGCGAAGCGGCTCAGCGACGAGATCCTGCTCACGGGGCGGGTCTCGCCCGTCTGGCTCGGCATCGAGGGAACCGACCTCAACAGCACGGAGCTCGATGCGCTGGGCCGCGGTGGAGCCAAGGTGACCCGGGTGAGCGAGGGGTCGCCGGCATGGCAGGCCGGGCTGGCTCCCGGTGACATCGTCACCCGGATCGACGACCGCCCCGTCACCACCATGTCGGAGCTGGTCGTGTCGGTCCGGTCGCACACGGCCGGCGACATCGTGCGCATCGGCTACCTGCGCGGTGGCGAGCAGGACGTCGCGCTGGTGACGCTGACGACGAGGAGTCCCTGAGCTCAGCGGGTGCGCCGGTAGCTCCGGCGCAGGAGCACCGCTACCCCCGCCACCACCGCGGCGAGCACCAGACCGGCAGCGGCCAGTGAGAGCTCTTGGCGGGTCCGGGGGCTCATCGAGCGCAGCGGCCCCGCGTGATCCGCAGAGACGTAGGCCTCCTCGTTCGTGTACGTCGGCGTCCAGCCCGCTCCCCGCAGACGGTCGTTCGCGACCACCCAGGGGTAGCGGGTGTAGGGGAGCAGCTCGGGCGGCACGTCGCTCAGACCGGCTCGGAACCACACTCGACGCAGCCGCGCCACCAGCCGGACGGGCAGACGCAGACGGGGTGCCGGGCCACCCAGGTCGTGCCAGACCTCTGTGGGCAGCCAACCATCGGGCGCCACGTTGAACGAGCCGTCGAGACGTTCGCGCCAGGCGAGCTCGACGGCCGCCGCCACGTCGTCGAGATGCACGAACTGGCGGGGAGGGTCAGCGTCGTCCACCTGCAGACCGCTGCTGCGCCACGGTGACCGGCGGAACCACGGGGCGGTCTCGGATGCCACCATCACCACCGGCCGCAGGATGGCGACCGACGCGCCAGGGTGGTCGTCGCGCCAGACGGCGGCCAGCCGTTCCAGCTCCGCCATCGACGACACCGCGGGCAGATGCGGGTCCGGTCGCAGCGGCGCGTCCTCGGTGAGCGGGACGGGGTTGTCCGGCCACGCCCCGTAGACCATCGCCGAGGAGACCACGACGAGGTGCCGGACGCCCGCCTCGGCCGCCGCTCGCAACGTGGCTCGTACCGTGCGGAGATCGATCCCGGATCCGCCACGGCCATCTAGGTCCGGCCCGTGCCACGGTCCGAGCACGATCAGCGAACCCGCGCCGTCCAGTTGCGCCCCGTCGACCCCGCGGTCGACCACGTCGTCGCCGATCGCGCGGACCTCGACGTGCAGCGCCGACAGACGCTGCACGAGCCGCTGTCCGAGCGCACCTCCGGCGCCGAGGAGCACGACCGATCCGGCCGGCGCAATGGCCGGTTCAGCTGAGGAAACGAGCGCGGTCACGCGTCAATCATGCACCGCAGCCGCCTACCATGCCCTTGTGAGCGGAGCGTCCGACGACAGCCCCTTCGGCAGCAACGATCCGTTCCGGGGTCTGCCGATCTTTGGTGATCTGGCGCGCCTGTTCCAGCAGCAGGGGCCGATCGCCTGGGATGCGGCACGGCAGCTCGCGATCTCCATCGCCACCAATGGCGAACCGGAGCCCAACGTCGATCCGATCGACCGGATCAGCATCGAGCAGCTCGCCCGCGTCGCAGAGCTCCACGTCGCGAGCGCGACCGGCCTGCCCACCTCGGTCACCGGAGCGGGTCTCACCATCGTCCCCGTCACCCGGTCGCAGTGGGCCGTCCGCACCCTCGACGCGTACCGCCCCCTGTTCGAGGAGCTCGCCAGCTCGCTCGACCATGGGCGTCGAGAGCAGACGATCGGGCCGATCGAGGCCTCCGATCCCCTGGCCTGGATGGCGCCGCTGCTGCAGATGATCGGCCCGATGATGCTCGGCATGACCGCGGGCAGCATGGTGGGTCACCTGGCCCGGCGGGCGTTCGGCCAGTACGAGCTCCCGATCCCCCGACCGACGAGCGACGAGCTGATGGTCATCCCCGCCAACATCGACCTGTTCGGCGACGCCTGGAGCCTCCAGCGCGACGATCTGCGACTCTGGGTCTGCCTCTCGGAGGTGACCCACCACGTGGTGCTCGGCGTCCCGCACGTGCGGGCGCGCCTCGAGAAGCTCCTCCACCGGTACCTCGCTGCCTTCGAAGGCGACGGAGGCGATCTCGAGCAGCGCCTGAGCGGCCTCGAGCTGAACGACCTATCGCAGCTCGGTGAGCTCCAGGCGCTCCTCGGTGATCCCGAGGTGCTCCTGGGTGCGATCCGGTCACCGGAGCAGCAGGCGATGCTGCCGCAGCTCGAGGCACTCGTGGCCGCCATCGTGGGCTACGTCGATCACGTCATGGACCAGATCGGCACGACCCTCATCACGAGCTACGGACGGCTCACCGAGGCGCTCCGCCGGCACCGGGTGGAGGCCGGCCCCTCTGATCGGTTCGTGGAACGCCTCTTCGGGCTCGAGCTCACCCAGGCTCAGTACGAGCGGGGGTCGCACTTCGTCGAGGGTGTGCTGGAGCGGGCAGGGCCGGGCGGGCTGGCCCGACTGTGGGAGTCCGAGCGCACGCTGCCCACCCCGGCAGAGGTCGACGCGCCGGGTCTGTGGCTCGCCCGCATCGAGCTGCCCGACGACACCTGAACCCCGCGGCGGGTCCTAGGGCGACGCGGGGGCTGCTCCATCCCCGCCATCCCCCCCGCCCGGACCACCCGTCGAGGGCGCCGGCGGAGCCGCTGGCTCCCGCCAGCGAGGCTCGGGGTAATCGTAGGTGTCATCGAGCGGCAAGGTCGGTTGCACCACGGTCGAGCCTGTCCCGGTTGCGCGCTCAGGCGCGGGTGACGGCCTCGAGGTCTCGAGGGGTGCATCGTCGACGCCGACGCGCCGGTCGACCGCGGTCGCCCCGCTGGTACGACCGGAGAGATCGTCGTCGAGCCGCTGGGACACGAAGCCGGGCGGCGGTTCCCACGACCCGCTCTTCTGGTCGAACGTGTCAGGGCGTTGCGGCGATCGTCGTCCCACCGCCCGCTCCCTGGCGCCGACCGACACCCCCCGCCGGCGGGCTGGCACGTGCCCGTGACGAATCCGCCAGAGTCCGAGCAGGTACCAACCCGCCGCGGCTCCGGCTGCAAGAGCCACCGCCGCGAAGCCGAGCTCCGCCGGGATCGGCACCACGATCGGGATGAGCGCACCGATCACCCAGTAGAGCTGGAAGCGGGTCTCGAACCGGGCGAAGGATCGACCCCGGTTGGCGTCGGGTGCGTCCCGCTGGATGATCGCGTCGAAGGCCTGCTTGGCCGCGCTCGACGTGGCACCGACGATCATGGGCAGCAGCGCCGCCGCCGCGAGCCCCCCGATGAGCGCGCACAGCACACCTGCGAGGCAGGTGAGCAGAAGGTTGCCCGCGAGGATCCGCTCCTCATCCGCGAGCTTCCGGAGGTGCGGAGCGGTGGCGGCACCGATGAAGAAGCCCAGCTGCGCGGCGGCAGCCGACACACCCAGGTGCCACGCCGGCGCTCCTGCGTTCTTGAAGTCGAACGCCAGCATGAACACCAGGAAGCCCACGATGCCCCGAACCGTCCCCATGCCGATCGAGGCCAGGAAGATCGCGGCGCTACGGAGCTCCATCCGCTCCATCTCTCCCGGCGGTTCCACCGCGACCTTCGCCGCTGGCAGCTGGAGCGCCATCGCGGTCGCCGCGCCGAAGGCGACGACCGCGAGCCCCAACGTCCAGCCAGGGCCACCGAGCTTCAGCAGCACCCCCCCGGGCAGCACCGCGACGACGACCGCGATCGCCGAGAGCACCGTCAGCTTCGAGTTGGCCTCGACCAGCTCGGTGTCCGAGCGCACGGTGGTGGGCACCACGGCGCTCTTGGAGATCGTGTACGCCTTCCCCAGCACGAGCATCAGGAAAGCCTCGGGATAGAAGAGGATGCTGTCGAGGTGCCGGATCACCAGCACGCACAGCAGCGCCCGAGCGGCCATCGAGCCGACGATCACCCAACGCCGGCCCCCGCTCATGCGGTCGAGCGCCGGCCCGATCAGCGGCGCCGCGACCGCGAACGGGGCGATGGTGAGCAGCAGGTAGAGGGCGACCCGCCAGCGTGCGGAGTTGAAGTCCAGGTTGAAGAAGACCGAGCCGGCCAACGCGATGGCGAAAAGCGCGTCTCCCGCGACCCCGAAGGCGTGGGTGCGTGCCAACCGGGCGAACGGCGACGTCGCGAAGGGTCGGCGAGGGTCCCGCGAACCTGGGATCGCCGCGCCGGGGTGGGCCGTCACCCGGCCCATGGTACGAGCGGGCTCATCCCCTTGGGGTCTCGTACTTGTACCCCAGACCACGGATGGTCACGATCCTGGTCGGATTGGCCGGGTCGTCTTCGATCTTCGACCGCAGACGCTTGATGTGCACGTCGAGCGTCTTCGTGTCGCCCACGTAGTCGGAGCCCCAGATCCGGTCGATGAGGACATCGCGGGTCAGGACCCGGCCGGCGTTCTCGATGAGCAGGGACAGCAGCTCGAACTCCTTCAGAGGCAGGCGAACCTCCTGCCCGCGGACGGTGACCTCATGCCGGACGTGGTCGACGGTCACGTCCCCCACCGTGATCGCGTCCTCGAGATCATCGGCCGGTGAGCGGGCGTCCTCCCCGCTGCTGCGCCGCCGCAGCACGGCTCGCATCCGGGCGACCAGCTCCCGCAAGCGGTAGGGCTTGGCGACGTAGTCGTCCGCGCCGACCTCCAGCCCGACCACCGTATCGATCTCCGAGCCCTTGGCGGTGACCATGATGATCGGGACGTCCGACCGTGATCGCAGCTCGCGGCAGACGTCGATCCCGGACACCTTCGGCAGCATCACGTCGAGCAACACGAGATCCGGCTTCACGTCGTCGAACACGTCGAGCGCCTCGGCACCGTCCCGCGCGACGCTGACCTCGAAGCCTTCGCGGCTGAGCCCGATCGTCAGTGCATCGACGAAGGAGTCTTCGTCCTCGACCAGCAGGACCGATGTCGACTGGGCCATCTCCTCGCCTCCAGCTCTCCTCGGTTGGTCATCCGGCTGTGACCCGGCCGTCCACGTCCGGGGGGGCGAGCACCACCGGGCCGCTCGCGCTCGGCAGACGGAGCGTGAACGTCGACCCCTCCCCAAGCCGGGACTCGACGTGCACCGATCCGTCGTGGTTGTTGACCACGTGTCGGACGATCGCCAAGCCCAGCCCTGTCCCCCCGGTCTGACGACTGCGGGCATGGTCCACCCGGTAGAAGCGCTCGAACACCCGTTCCAGATCCGCGGCCGGGATACCGATGCCCCGGTCGCGGACCGCGATCTCGACGTGGACACCGTCGGTGCTGGCCCAGACCTCGACGGCCGAGCCCCTGTCGGAGTACTTCACCGCGTTGTCGAGCAGGTTGTAGATCGCCGACACCAGCTGGCGACGATCACCGAGCACCGCCAGCCGACCCGTCGGCTCCTCGACCTCGATGCGGATCCCCGCCTGCTCGGCGGCAGGGCGGATGCGCTCGACGGCTTCGGCGAGCACGAGGTGCACCGCGACCGGCGCGCGGTGCGGCAGCTCACCGCTCTCGATCCGGCTCAGCTCGAGCAGGTCCTCGATCGTGCGACCGACACGGAACGCCTCGGCGTGGATGCGCTCGGCGAGCCGCTGCCGGATCTCCGGATCGTCCTCGGCGAGCATGGTCTCGGCGAGCAGGCCCAAAGCGCCGACCGGGGTCTTGAGCTCATGGCTGATGTTGGCGACGAAGTCGCGCCGCACGGATTCGAGGCGCCGGCGCTCCGAGACGTCCTCGATGACGGCGAGGGCGCCGATGCCACGATGCGACGGGAGCGGGATGGCATCGATGACCAGCGTGCGGCGCGGCGGGCCGAACAGCTCCAGCACCCGGTGCCCGGCCTCGCCCCGGACCGCCTCGGCGATCAGCTCATCGACCGCGGCCTGCACCAGTGCGTCGGCGTGCCGGGCGCCCGCGTAGCCCGCCGCCACCTCGTTCTGGAAGACGAGGCTTGCCGTCTCGTCGACGACGACGACGCCCTGGGGGATGGCGTCGAGAGCTCGTTCGAGGGTGCTCTGCAGGTCGGTGGCTTCATCGAGCACCGCGAGCGCCTCGTCGACCGCTCGGTCGAGCCAGGCGATCCGAGCTGCGAGTCCCCGCTCCTCCTCACCGGTGGGAGATCCACCGGTGAGGCGTTGGATGGCCTCATCGAGGGCGGCGACGGCACGTCGATCGCGTCGCGCGATGACGAGGATCCACAGCGAGATGGCACCGATCACGATGCCAGAGAGCGATCCCAGCAGGAAGGTGCTCATCACAGCTCGCTGTCGGCCGCGTCAGCCTCCTCAGCTGCGACAGCCTGGCGGGCGGCGGCGCGCGCCCTGGCCCGCGCCGCACCACCGTGCTCCGGCAGCCACCCGGTGACCATGTACTGCACCCGGGTGCCGATGTTCACGGCGTGGTCCCCGATCCGCTCGTAGTACCGGCCGATCAACGCGAGCTGCACCGCCGCTTCCAGGTCGATCTTGCCGGCGTGATGAGCCTCGAAGATCGCCTGGATGTACTCCTTGTGCAGGTCATCGAGCTGATCGTCCATGTCGTCGAGCGCCGCGGCGAGGCTCGCGTCGTGCTCGACATAGGCGTCGATGGCCAACCTGAACAGCCGTTGGGCCTCCTCGCTCATCCGCTCGATGAGCCCTCGGAGCCTGGGGTCGAACTGCGCCCCGTAGATGCGGCGCGCCCCCTTGGCGACGTTGACCATCAGATCCCCCGACCGCTCAAGCTCCGAGGCGAGACGAATCGCGGTGACGATCGAGCGCAGGTCGCTCGCCATCGGTTGCTGGAGGGCGAGGATGTGGTAGCAGTGGTCCTCGATCGCCACCGCGAGCTCATCGAGGACGTCGTCGTCCTCGATGAGCTGCTGCGCACCTCGCAGGTCGTTGCCGAGCAGCACCTCGGCTCCTCGGGGGATGAACTCGGTGACGAGCGCGGCCAGCCTCACGATGTCGTCGCGGATGGCATCGAGCTCCTGGTGGAAGGTCTTGCGCTGCTCCTGCACGTCGGCCTCCTCCGTTCTCGGGCCGCGGCCCGCTCGTCGCCAGACAACCGGCTGGTCCGGTGGTCCCGGCCGAATGATCTCAGCCGAAGCGGCCGGTGACGTAGTTCTCCGTCCGCTCGTCGGAGGGGTTGGAGAAGATGGTCTCGGTCAGATCGAACTCAACCAGCAGGCCGGTGCGGGTGTCGCGGTCGGGGCTGACCTCGGTGGTGAAGAACGCCGTGCGGTCGCTGACCCGTGCCGCCTGCTGCATGTTGTGGGTGACGATCACGATCGTGTACTGGGTCTTGATCTCCTGCATCAGATCCTCGATCCGAGCGGTGGCGATCGGGTCGAGGGCAGAGCAGGGCTCGTCCATCAGCACCACCTCCGGCTCGACGGCGATCGCCCGGGCGATGCACAGCCGCTGCTGCTGACCGCCCGACAAGCTCATCGCCGAAGACTTCAGCCGGTCCTTGACCTCGTCCCACAGCGCCGCTCCCCGCAGGGCCTTCTCGACGATGTCATCGAGATCCCGCTTCCTGCCGGCGATGCGCGGCCCGAAGGCGACGTTGTCGTAGATCGACTTCGGGAACGGGTTCGGCTTCTGGAACACCATGCCGATCCGGCGCCGGACCTCGTACGGGTCGACCTTCGGGTCGTAGAGGTCGACGCCGTGATACAGCACCTGTCCCTCGACCCTGGCGGATTCGATCAGGTCGTTCATCCGGTTCAGACAGCGCAGAACCGTCGTCTTCCCACACCCGGACGGCCCGATGAAGGCGGTGATCTCGTGCTGGCGGATCTGGAGCGAGACGTCGCGAACCGCCCGGAAGTCCCCGTAGTAGACGCTCAGGTCGCGCAGGTCGAAGACGGTCGGCTGATCGAGCGCGTCAGAAGCCGGCTCGCCCACCGGCGACGGTGCAGCGATGTCGAGCTCGGTCGCCTCGAAGGTGGTGGGATCGGTCATCACGTCTGCCTCTTCCTCTCGTACCGGTTGCGCAACACGATGGCAGCCGTGTTGGCGAGGAGCACGACGACCAGCATCACCACGATGGCGGCAGCGGTGTTGGCCCTGAAGCCGGCCTTGGCCTCGCCCGCCCAGTCTGCGATCAGCGCAGGCATGGCGGTGAACTGATCGGTGAGCGCACTCGGGTCGAACCACCCCGGGTTCGACCCGATCCGCCCGAGGACGGCACCGACGAGCAGAAGGGGCGCCGCCTCCCCCAGGGCCCGGGCGAGGCTCAGCACCGTCCCGGTGAGGATCCCGGGGGCGGCGTAGGGCAGCACGTGATGCCGGACGACCTCCCACTTGGTGGCCCCGACGCCGTAGCCGGCTTCGCGGATGCCGGCCGGTACAGCCCGGAGAGCTTCGGCTGCGGTGATGATGACGATCGGCATGACGAGGACCGCGACGGTCAGCCCCGCCGAGAGCACGGACTTTCCCCCGGTGAGCTCGCCGAGGGCCTCCACGAACACCGCGAATCCCAGGATGCCGTAGACGATGGAGGGTACCCCGGCGAGGTTGCGGATCGTGGTGTCGATCACGCGGGTGAGGGTGCTGTGGTGGGCGTACTCCTCGAGATAGATGGCGGAGCCGATGCCGATCGGGAAGGCGATGACGATCACGATCACACCGATCCAGAAGGAGCCCTTGAGCGCCTGGGAGATGCCCGCACGGTCGGGGTTCGAGTTGTTGGTCTGGGTGAGGAAGTCGCCCAGACGGCTCGACAGGACCGGCCACCCCTCGATGACCTGGGTCGCGAGCAGCACCATGAGCACCGCGACCGCCAGCAGCAACGACAGGGCTAGCGCAGCTCGAAAGAGCGCGCCTGCCACGTCGGTCCGCCGTCCGGTGAGCTCCGCACGAACCTTCGCGGTGGCCACGTCAGCGCCGGTGCCGATGGTGGTGAGCAACGCCCTCGGTCCCCTCAGTACCGGTCCCGGACCCGACGGACGAACCGATCGGCGACGAGGTTGAGCAGCAGCGTGGCGAAGAACAACAGCAGCCCCACGAAGAAGAGGCTCTGGAACGCCAGCCCGGAGCCGGCCACCTGGTCGGTGCCTCGCGCCTGGGTGGCCATCGCCGCGGTCATCGTGAGCCCCTGATCGAGCGGGTTGACGGTGAACAGCGCGCCTCCACCTCCGCCAGCGGCGATGAGCACCACCATCGTCTCGCCCACCGCCCGCGAGATCGCCAGGATGAAGGCGGCGACCAGTCCCGAGACCGCGGCCGGCACCACGACCTGCAGCACCGTGGTCATCTTTCGGGCTCCCATCCCGTAGGAGCCCTCCCGCAGCGCCTGTGGCACCGCCTGCAGCGCGTCCTCCGCAACTGACGCCACGAGCGGGATCGTGAGGATGCCCACTCCGATGCCAGCGGAGAGCAGGTTCGACTGGGGAGCGTCCGGGAAGATCCGCCGGATCAGATCCGGGGAGATCACCACCAGCGCGAAGAAGCCGAGCACGACGCTCGGGATGCCCGCCAGGACCTCGAGCGCGGGCTTGAGCACCCGGCGCCATCTGACGCTCGCGTACTCGCTGAGGTAGATCGCGGCGCCAAGCCCCACGGGCGCCGCGATCACCATCGCGATGCTGGCGACCATCGTCGAGCCGACGATGAGCGTGCGGAGGTCGAACTGGTCTCGCCGGGGGAACCAGCCATCGGTCCAGAGCGTGGCGGGATCCACCTCCTTCACGAACGACCACGCCTCACCGAACAGCGACAGCACGATGAGAACGCTCACCACGACCGACACCATGGCCATCGCGAGGAGCGTCCGACGCACCCGCGCATCGCGCCGACGGCGCGCCGGACTCCCCTGCAGGTCAGCGAGGCTGACGGTCAGCGTCGACGGGCCTGCGGTCACTTCCCGCCGTCTCGCGTCCCAGTGGTCATCGCCGCCCAGATCTTTCGCGTGCTGTCGATCTGGTCAGCCGGCAGCATGATGTACCCGGCCTCCTCCACCGCTTTGATGCCGTCGTCACTGAGGTAGAAGTCGACGTACTCCCGAACGGCCTGGTTGCTCTCTGCCTTCTTCTTGTTCACGTAGATGTAGAGCGAGCGGGAGAGCGGGTAGGAGCCGTCCGCGATGGTATCGGGCGACGGGCTGATGCACGTCCCGCTCTTGTCCTTGATGGCCAGCTCCTTGACCTTGTCGCCAGCCTCCTCAGCGAAGGCGAAACCCACCCAGCCGAAGGGGGTCTTGCTCCCCTCGATCGCTTGGAGGATGGCGTTGTCGTTGGCCTGGGAGGTGTAATCGGGACGCAGCGTCTTGACGGCATCCTTGGAGATCTTGCCCTCCTCGGCCCGCTTCGCCGCGATCTTCTCGGTGGCCAGCTCGATGAAGGCGTCGTAGGTGCCCGACTCGGTACCCGGCGCAGTGATCTCCAGCCGGGCATCGGGGAACGTGGTCGTCGAGCCGAGCTCCCGGGCCAGGGCCTGAGCGCTGTTCCAGTTGTCGAAGCCACGTGACTCCGGGCCGACCAGGGCGTAGAGGTCCTCCTTGGCGAGGCACTCGACGTCCTTGTTCGCCGGGTTGGTCATCACCGTCAACCCGTCGAAGGCGACCTTGAGCTCGATGAACTCCACACCGCTGGCGGAGCAGGCCTCTGCCTCCTCCTTCTTGATCGGTCGGGACGCGTCGGAGATGTCGGTCTCCCCCTTGCAGAAGAGCTTGAACCCGTCGCCGGTTCCCGGCCCGTCCACGGTGATCTGCGCCTTGGACCCGGCGTCCTCGAAGAGCTCTGCGACGAGCTGCGAGATGGGTTGGACAGTCGACGAGCCCGAGACGACAACCTTCCCGCTGGCGCGGTCCCCCGGCGTGGTGGCACCGCTCGAGCTCGAGTTGTCCTTTCCGCAGGCGGCGGTGAGCAGCGCGCCGCACAGCACCAGTCCTGCGACCCTGGCGGATGCCCTTGGTCTCGCGTACAAGATCTCTCCCTTCCCGGGCGCACCTCTGCGCCCTGCTGCTGCCTTGGCGTCGCGAACGGTAGAGAGGTCAGGTGACCAGCGGGCTCACCGAGGATGAACGGCAGGCGAGGCATTCGTTAACGATCGGTGAACGACCCTCCAACGAACGCGTCTAGGACGCAGCCGTCGTGGTCGTAGGTCAGAACGGCGCGAGCCTGCGGGATCGGTAGCCACCGAATCCGGTCGACCTCGGCGTTCGGCTCGAACTCGCCGCCATCGACGGTCATCGCCCAGTAGCGCACCCGCTTCGAGCGACCCCGTTGGTCGCGGTAGCTCACCGCCGCGACCTCCTCGCCGAGCCGGCACCGCAGGCCGGTCTCCTCCTCCACCTCCCGCAGCGCGGCCTGCTCGTGGCTCTCACCGGGATCGAGCTTCCCCTTCGGGAAGGTCCAGTCGTCGTAGCGGGGTCGGTGGACGACGAGCACCTCGACCCCGTCGTCCCCGGGCCTCCAGATCACCCCCCCAGCCGCTTCGACCTCGAAGCTGTCAGCGGTGGGTTCCCACATCGTTCACGAGGTTCGCCGCAGGAGCGCCAGCTCCTGAAGCCGCCGGTGGGTGTCGATGTGCCCCTCACCCTCGACGTGACGCCACACCGCGTCCGGGCCGAGCTCCCAGGCGAGCGTGTCGTCGGAGAAGGCCACCTCCAAGATCTCGTCGAGCTGCCCCCGGAGCGCGGGGCCCTCGACCGGTGCGAGCGCCTCGACCCGCCGATCGAGGTTGCGCGGCATCAGATCCGCGGAGCCGATGTAGTAGGCGGGCACAGGATCGTCCCCCTCCTCAGATCGTCCGCCGTGCTCGAACCGGAAGATGCGCGAGTGCTCGAGATAGCGACCGACGATCGAGCGGACACGGATCGAATCCGACAGGCCCGGCACGCCCGGACGCAGACAGCAGATGCCCCGCACCAGGAGGTCGATCCGCACACCTGCCCGTGACGCGGCGTACAGCGCGTCGATCATCTCAGGGTCGACCAGGCTGTTCATCTTCATGGTGATGCGCCCCTGAGGCCCGTAGCTGGCCTCACGCTCGATGAGCGAGCGGATGGCCCTGCGCAGATCGCTCGGCGCGACCAGCAGCTTCTTGAACTCGGGCTCTCGCGCGTAGCCGGTGAGGAGGTTGAACAGCTGGGTGAGGTCTGAGCCGATGTCGGGGTCGCAGGTCAGCAACCCGAGGTCCTCGTAGAGGCGAGCCGTGCGCGGGTTGTAGTTGCCCGTCCCGATGTGGCAGTAGCGGCGGATGCCGTCACTCTCCTCGCGCACCACCAGGGTCGTCTTGGTGTGGATCTTCAAGCCGACCAAGCCGTAGACGACGTGCACCCCAGCCTTCTCGAGCTCACGTGCCCAGACGATGTTCTTCTCCTCGTCGAAGCGGGCTTTGAGCTCGACCAGCGCGGCCACCTGCTTGCCGCGCTCCGCCGCCCGGATCAACGACTGGATGATCGAGCTGTCACCGGAGGTGCGGTAGAGGGTGATCTTGATGGCCAGGACCGCGGGATCGGTCGCCGCCTGGCGGATGAACTCCTCGACGGACGTGCTGAAGCTCGTGTAGGGGTGGTGGACGAGCACGTCACCCGAGCGGATGACGTTGAAGAAGCTCACCCCGCGCTCCTCCCGGCTCGCGAGCCGCCCCTCCGTGATCGGCACCCACACGGGATCCTTCAGGTCCGGGCGGTCGAGGGAGTGGACCGCCCACAGACCCCCGAGATCGAGCGGACCGGCCTGTCGGTAGACGTCTTCCTCCTCCACGTCGAGCTCCCGCCGGAGCAGGTCGAGGATCTCATCGGAGATCTCGTGGTCGACCTCCAGGCGCACGGCACGCCCGAAGCGGCGGCGGCGCAGCTCCATCTCGACCGCCGCGAGCAGATCGTCGGCCTCCTCCTCCTCGAGGGTGAGATCCGCGTTGCGGGTGACACGGAACGAGTGGTGTGCGCCGATCTCCATCCCGGGGAACAGCGAGCCCAGGTGGGCGGCGATCACCTGCTCGAGCGGCACAAAGCGCTCCCCGTCAGGCATCACGACGAAGCGTGGCAGCAGGTTCGGCACCTTCACTCGGGCGAACCGGCGTGACCCCGTCCGCGGATCGTGGACGATGACCGCCAAGTTGAGGGAGAGATCCGAGATGTAGGGGAACGGATGGCCCGGGTCGACCGCAAGGGGGGTGAGCACCGGGAAGATCCGATCCTCGAAGACCGTGTCGAGGTACTTGCGATCGTCGGCGTCGAGCTCGTCGAAGCTGGAGAAGACGATCCCCTTCTCGGCCAGGGCCGGGACGACCTGCTCGAGGAAGACGCTCTGCTGGTGCCGGCAGAGCGCGTCGACCCGATCCCGGATGTCGAGGAGCTGCTCGGCTGCGGTGCGGCCGTCAGGGGTCGGCGTGGAGACGCCTGCCGCAACCTGGTCCTTCAGCCCGGCGACACGCACCTGGAAGAACTCGTCGAGGTTCTGGCTGAAGATCGCCAGAAACTTCGCCCGCTCCAGGAGCGGCACCTTCGGGTCCTCCGCCAGGTGCAGTACCCGTGCGTTGAAATCGAGCCAGGACAGCTCCCGGTTGAGGAACCGGGCCGGGCTTGAGACGAGCTCATCGGCCGGCAGCACCTCCAGCGGCACCCCGATCGCCCTCTCGGAGATCACGGGGTGCGAACCGGACACGGCGCCACAGTATCGGTAGCCCGCTGCATCAAGACCCGTTCAGCGGGCCTGGGCGTACTCCTCGTCCTCGGGGACGCCGAGGTCCCACTCGAGGATCAGGTGCTCGCGCTCCGCGTCACGTGCCACGCGTTCACGGTTGCGCCGGAACTGCGGGTCATGGGGAGGGAGGAGCAGCAGACGGGCCAGCGCTCGATCTCGGAACGCGTCGATGACCGCTCGATCACCGAACTCGGCGCGCACCTCCCAGTGGGGGGCGACGGGCCCGAGATAGATGATCTTCACCGATCCGCGCGGCGGTTCCTCTGATTCGACGCTCGTCATGGTGGTGGCTGACCTCTCTGGCTCTGATCGTGAGCGCTCAGCCTACCCGCTCGGGACTACCCGCCCCTCGAGGCTCAATCACCGCCGTCGAGGCGGCTCCCGAGCTCGGCGGCGATCTCCGTCTTGCGACCCCGACGCTCGATCTCGATGGTGATCTCGTCGCCGGCGTCGTGGGAGCGGATGATCCGAAGCACGTCGTCCTGTGACCTCACCCGCTCGCCGTCGATCCGGGTGATCACATCGCCGACCTGCAGCCCGGCGTGGTCGGCGGCGGTCCCGGGCTGCACCTCGGTGATCAGCGCACCGGTGGACGCGCTCACCTCGTAGCTGTCGAGCACCTCCTGCGGGACCGAGCCGAGGGTCTCGGTGGCCACCCCGAGGAAGCCCGAGGTGGGGCTCACCGCGCCACGACCCTGTCTGAGCTCTTCGATCAGCGGCTTGACCGAGTCGATCGGAATGGCGAAGCCGATGTTCTGGGCGTCGCTGATGATGGCGGTGTTGATGCCGATGACCTGACCTTGGGTGTTGAGCAACGGCCCACCCGAGTTCCCTGGGTTGATGGCTGCGTCGGTCTGGATGAGGCCACGCAGGGTGATCTCGGGTGTCTGGATCGTGCGATCCAACGCCGACACGATCCCCCTCGTCACGCTCGGCATCCCGCCCAGGTTGAGCGCGTTGCCGATCGCCACGACCTCGTCGCCGACCCTGATCGAGCTGGAGCTGCCGAGCTCCGCCGGGACCACGGAAGGCCGGTCGACGAGCCGGATGAGCGCGATGTCGTCGCTCGGGAACCCCCCCACGAGCTGCGCGGTGTGCTCGGTCCCGTCGTAGAGGGTGACGCGCACCGAGGTGCCGCCTCCGATGACGTGCCAGTTGGTCAGAATGTCGCCGTCCTCGCTGACGACGACCCCGGTGCCCGCACCGCCGTAGAGCCCCGACGAGGACGCGCTGCCGGTGTGGACCGTGACGACCGACGGTTGCGCCTTCCGCAGCAGCGCCTGGATGTCGAGCGCCGGCCCCACCGACCGGCTCCCGCTGGCGGCGGACTGGCTGGCGGGGCCACCGCCGAGCAGCTGCAGCGCCCCGGCGGTGAGCAGGGAAGCCAGCAGCGCGCTGAGAAGAGCCGTGACGACCACGACCGGCATGAGCGACGTCCGGGGCGTCGGTTGCTCGAGGTCCGTTCGCCCCGGCAGCGACGGCAGGTCGCTCGGCGGTGGGAGAGTGGGCTGGCCGTGAAGAGGCGGGGCGCTCGGGAACGTCGGTTCCCCGGCCGCCCAGCTCCGCGTCGCTCCCCCGAACCGATCTGCTGCGGCACCGGGGGCGCCGGGCGGTGGCCGGAGCGTCCCCGGTGGGGAGATGTTGGAGGCCAGCGGCGTGACGGGAGCAGCCGGAGGAGGAGGCGCGGTCCCCGACGGGGCGAATGGGATGACCGGCTGAGCCGTCGGTCGCTCCAGGGAGGGGTCCTGCTCCACCCTCGCTCCTTGCAGGTCGGCATGACACATTCGGCGCGCCGGTGCGCGGTGCCGTTCGATGTGCCGCTTTATGACGAGATTACGTCGCTTTATGACGAGATTACGTCGCCTCCTGCACTCTACCGGCGAGATACGGGGTTCCCGGCTCGGCGACGGTACCCTCGGATCAGCACCGCTGAGCCTGGAATCCGCAGCCGGGTGCCTCTCGGACCCCTGCCCCGTACCACCTCGGGAGACCAACGGAGGCGATATGGACACATCGTGGATGGCTCAGGGCCTGTGCCGGTTTGAGCCGCCAGCGACGTTCTTCCCCAGCGACGGCGTCGGTGTCGAGCGTGCGAAGCAGATCTGCGCGTCATGTCCGGTGAAGGGGCCGTGCCTCGAGTACGCGCTGGAGCACCGCATCGATCACGGCGTGTGGGGTGGGACCTCCGAGCGACAGCGTCGTCGGATCCTGAAGCAGCGCAAGGCGTCGACCGCCCCTCTGGTCGTCAGCGTGCTCTGAGTCCGCGTTCTCTGAGCCCGCAGGGTCGTGTGATCGTGCGGGGCTTTCGGGGGACGGTGGGCTGGCAGGACCCGCCAGTCACCGGGGACTGCGTACACCCCCGAGCCTCCGAGTGCGGATCGTCAGGCAGTCGAGTCGTCGTCCGAGCTGGACGTGCCGCTGGCGCCTTCCTTGAGGCCTTGCTTGAACTCCTTCTGCGCCTGTCCGAGCGAACGGGCGAGCTTCGGCAGCTGACTGCCACCGAAGAGCAGCAGCACGACCAGCGCGATCACGAGGAGTTCACCACCACCGAGGTTCATGATCGCTAGCCTACCCCGCCAGGATCCACCGACCTCGTCGGGTCACCCACGGGACGCGTCGTGCTCGAGTGCGTCATCAACGTCAGTGAAGGCCGCAGGTTGGCCACGGTCGAGCTCATCGCCCGCAACGCGGGAGCCGCCCTGCTCGACGTGCACACCGATCCCCACCACAACCGGGCGGTGCTCACCCTGCTCGGTGAGGAAGCGGCGCGGGCGGTGAGCGCAGCTGCGGTCCTCGCCCTTGATCTCCGGGCCCACGAAGGGGTGCACCCCCGGTTCGGTGTGGTGGACGTGGTGCCGTTCGTGCCACTTGGGGGGTCGACCATCGACGATGCCGTCGACGCCCGGGACCGGTTCGCACACTGGTTCGCGTCCGAGCTTGGGGTCCCGTGCTTCCTGTACGGCCCCGAGCGCACCCTCCCTGAGGTGCGCCGGCTGGCCTTCCGATCGCTCAGGCCGGACGTGGGGCCGGCGACGCCGCACCCGACCGCCGGGGCCTGTGCGGTGGGTGCTCGAGAGGTGCTCGTCGCCTACAACCTGTGGCTCGCGTCGGACGACCTGGCGCTTGCCGAGCAGATCGCGGCATCGTTGCGGAGCCCCGAGGTACGGGCCCTCGGGCTACAGGTCGGTGAGCGGGTGCAGGTCTCGATGAACCTGGTCGATCCGGGCACGGTCGGCCCGGCCGAGGTGTTCGACGCAGTCGCCGCTCTGACGGCGATCGAGCGAGCGGAGCTGGTGGGCCTCGTCCCTGAGGCCGTCCTCGCCGCCGTCGACCCAGAACGATGGACCGAGCTCAACCTCAGCCCGGACCGCACGATCGAAGCACGGGCCGCCGCGCGCGGCTTTGATCTCAACCGACGGGAAGGAACCGGCGACGTCTAGCTCAACCGGCGTTCGCGCTGGCGCGGGCGTGGGAGCGGGCCCGATCGCGGCGAATGCGCCTCCGCTCCCGCTCACTCATACCGCCCCAGATTCCGAACTTCTCGCCGTTGGCCAGCGCGTACTCCAGGCACTCCTCACGCACCACGCAGCCCCGGCAGACTTCCTTGGCTTCCCGGGTCGATGCGCCACGCTCCGGGAAGAACAGATCGGGATCAACGCCGAGGCAGTTCGCGTAGTCCTGCCACGACTTGTCGAAAGCGCTCGAATCGGCGGTTGCGTACAGCATCTCCGGCCTCCTCCTCCCGCCCTGGCGCAGCTGCCAGGCCCCTCGCGGGTAGGGAGCTCGATGTGTTCGGGTCTGCGGTATGCGTCTCCTCCTGCCCTGCCCGGCAGTTCCGGCTCCACCCGAGGCGACGGCGCATTACCACATGTGTAATTACATTGGTGTGATCATGACGGCAGAAGCCCGGAAACGCAAGGAGAAGTTGCTCGCTTGACGTGTCTGCGGTCGTGACGTCGTGACCCGGACGACGCCCGGTGCGCTGCCGGGCGCCAGCTGGGAGGTCCCGGAGGAGAGCCAGCGATGCGATGCGAAGTGGTGCGCGCGGACATCACCACGCTGCAGGTCGACGCGGTCGTCAACGCGGCCAACGAGGCCCTGCGCCGCGGCGGAGGGGTGTGCGGCGCCATCTTCGCCGCAGCCGGACCGGGTCTCGAGGAGGCGTGCGCGGCGATCGGCCACTGCGCCACCGGCGATGCCGTAGCCACCGACGGCTTCGCGCTCCCTGCCCGCTGGATCATCCACACCGTCGGACCGGTGTGGCGCGGCGGGCAGCACGGAGAGGCTGAGCTGCTCGCATCCTGCTACCGACGCTCGCTCGAGGTGGCCGACGAGCTCGGAGCCCACTCCGTCGCCTTCCCGGCGATCTCAACCGGGATCTTCGGCTACCCACCCGAGGAGGCGGCGGCGATCGCGGTCAGGACCGTGTGCAGCACCCCCACCCGGGTCGAACGGGTGCTGCTGGTCGCCTTCGACGCCGAGACCGCGGCGCGCTACGAGCGCCTGCTCAGCTCGCCCGACGACCCTTGAGCAACTGGCGACGTTGCTCGAGGAAGTCGACCAGGACGTAGTCCCCGAGCGTCTCGGGGGTGGTGAAGAACGCGCGACCACGATTCAGCTCGCTCAGCTTCTCGACGAACATGCGCAGATGGGGCGTGGGATCGAGCATGAAGGTGTTGATGCGGATGCCCTCTCGCGTACAGCGCGCCACCTCCCGCAGAGTGGCGTCGACGGTCTCCCGCACCGGCGGATAGTTGAAGAACACGTCGCCCGAGTCGGTGATGTGGGCTGTCGGCTCACCGTCGGTGATCATGATGATCTGCTTCGTGCCCCGCTGGCGGGCCAGCAGCCTGCGGCTGATCTGGAACGCGTGCTGCATGTTCGTGCCGTACACGAAGTCCCACGAGACCTCGGGGAGCTGCTCAGGCTTCAGTTCGCGCGCCACCTCGCTGAACCCGACGATCCCGAGGTAGTCACGGGGGAACTGCGAGGAGATCAGCGCGTGCAGCGCCATGGCGACCTTCTTGGCCGGAAGGAAGTTGTCGCGCATCGGCATGGACAGCGAGAGATCGAGCATCAGCACGGTGCTCGATCGCACGAGCTGCTCGGTGCGCTCCACCTCGAAGTCCTCGGGTGAGAGCGAGACCGGGGTGCCGCCACCGCTGCGCTGGATGGCGTTCCGGATGGTCCGCCCGATGTGCAGGTTGAACGGGTCGCCGAACTCGTAGGGCTTGGTGTCGAAGTCCCGCTCGTGGCCCATGCCGCTGCGTTGGAGCTCGTGGCGGCCGAACTGGTCATCCCGCATCCTGCGGAACAGATCTCGCAGCGCGTTCTGCCCCACCCGGCGAATCCCTCGCGGGGTGAGCTCGAAGCGGCCCTCGCGGTTCTCGATCAGACCGGCCTCCTCGAGCTGCCTCGCCAACTCCGCCATGCGCTCGAGACTGCGCGCCGCGTCATCCCCGAGCAGGTCACGAGCCCGATCGAGGTCGACCTCTGCCAGAGCACCCGGGTTCGTCGCCCCCCGCAGGAGGTTCTCCAGCTGATCGATATCGCCGAGCTCCCGCAGCATCGTGGCGGCCTCCGCGAACGAGAGCGGATCCTGACCGCTGAAGTCGTAGCGACGGTTCCAACCGAGATCGGGGAACATCGAGCGGAGGTTCTCGCCGAGCTGATCGACCTGCCAACGCAGGTCCATGTCCTCGAGCAGCTGCTCGGCGAGGCCCTGCAGCTGGGCACGCTGCTCCGGGGTCATGGAGTTGAGCAGAGCCTCCATCGCCGCCATCCGCCGTGCCATGACCTCGAGCAGCTCGTCGAGATCGCGGGGGTTCTCGGGGAAGAAGTCGCCGTAGCGCTCCATGAACTGGTCGAAGTCGGGCTCCTCGCCCCGCTGACGCTGCTCGAGCATCCGGTTCAGCTCGGACAGCATGTCCTTCAACCGCTGCATCTGCTCGGGGCTGACGTTGCTCATCGCGCCCGCCATCTGGTTGAAGTAGCTCTGCACGAGCTGCTGGCGGAGCCGGTCGAGCAGCTCGTCGAAGCGCTCCCGAGCTTGTGAGGACGTGAACTCGTAGCTCTGCAGCTCGCGGACCATGCCCGCGAGGTCCGGCGGCAGCAGGTCGAGCTGCAGCTGGCGTTCCTGCACCACCTGGTCGGTGATCTCCTGGCGTCGGGCATCCCCCGAGTCGCGGGCCTCACGGGCCAGATCGTCGAGCGCCCGTCGCTCGGCGTCGACGATGTCGCGAAGCTCCCGGGCGATGTCGTCGTACACCCCGCCGAGGTCGTGGCGCTCGAGCCGCTCGCGCCGCGCCCGGCGCAACCGCTCGAGCATCTCGCGGATCCCCTGGATCTGCTCACCGTTGCGGTCCCGGAAGCCCGTCTGCATCATCCGGCGCAGCGCAGCGTTGAGGTCACCGTGGTAGAGGAGATCGTCGGTCATCTCCTCGAACACGTCGAAGGCGTCGAGCTCGAAGCCCGCCTGTGTGCCGTCCCAACGTGAGTAGCGCACTCGACGCGACGTCGCCATGGGCCGAGGGTACCCGCATCCGTCGGGCAGAATGCGGGGCATGGGCTTCCCGGAGGGCTTCTGGTGGGGAACGGCCGCGTCGTCGACACAGACCGAAGGTGCCGCACCACGGGCCGACTGGAAGCGCTGGGAGGACCTCGGCCGTGCACCTCGCTCCGGCGACGGGAACGGGTTCGCCACCCGCTATGCCGAGGACTTCCGCCTCCTCGCCGAGCACGGGCTCACTCACCACCGCCTCTCGCTCGAGTGGGCTCGACTCGAGCCGAGTCCCGGCCGCCACGACCCGGCCGCCGTCGAGCACTACACGGCCATGCTGCACGCGGCGCGCGACGCGGGCATCGAGATCTGGGTCTGCCTTCACCACTTCACCCTGCCGGGCTGGTTCAGCGACGACCTCGGCGGCTTCCTCGACGACCGGGCCCGTTCGCTGCACTGGGCCCGACATGTCGACTGGGTGGGTGAGACCTTCGGCCACCTGGTGGCCGGGTGGAAGCCGATCAACGAACCGGTGGCCTTCGCCGGTGCCGGTTGGCTGCTTGGCATCCATCCGCCGGGGCACAGGAGCCTGCAGGAGTTCGGCCGGGCCCTGCGAGCGACCCACCTCGCCAACCATGAGGCCTGGCGTCTGCTGCGCAGCGGGGGCAAGCCGGTGGCCACGATCATGAACCTCTCGCCGGTCTTCCCCGCCACCAGGTCACGCGACCCCGAGGAGCGCGAGCGGGCGGCAGCCACCGCTGCGGTGTTCGACGACGTGTACTGGAGCTCGTGGATCCGAGCTCTGCGCGACGGTGTGCTCGCGGTACCCGGCACGATCGAGGAGGAACGACCCGAGATGGCCGGCTCGTTCGACCTGATCGGCTTCTCCTACTACTCCGCCCTCAGCGTCTACGCCGACGCCACAACCGGCCCCTATCCGGCGGACGCGCCCGTCACCGCAATGGGCTACGCCCCCTGGCCCGAAGGGCTCGGCGTGGTGCTACGACGGCTCGCCGATGAGTTCCCCGGCAAGCCGCTCCTCGTCGCCGAGTGCGGACTCGGAACGTCAGGCGCGGGCAGAGCGGACCAGGCGCGGGTCAACTACCTCGACGACTGCATCGGCATCGTGTCCGACGCGATCGACGACGGCATCGACATCCGAGGCTTCTTCCACTGGACCGCAGTCGACAACTACGAGTGGCTGCACGGCTTCGACGTCGAGTTCGGCCTCTTCGACCGAGACCGCAACCCGAAGGACAGCGCAGCCCTCGCCCGCCGCTACGCGACGATGTCGGCATGAGCACCGCCGATCAGCCCGATCCACAACGCGCCCAGAAGGAAGCGGCCGGCCGGCACGCCGCGAGCTACGTGCAGGACGGGATGCGGGTCGGCCTCGGCACCGGCTCCACGGTCCACTGGACCATCGTGGCGCTCGGCGAGCGGGAACTCGACGTGGTCTGCACGGCGACGTCGAAGCGGACCGAAGAGCTGGCCAGGTCAGTCGGCCTGCGGGTCGTTCCCCCTGATGAGCTCGGGCGACTCGATGTCGGCGTCGACGGCGCCGACGAGATCGACCCCGAGCTCAACCTCACGAAGGGGGGTGGTGGGGCGCTCACTCGCGAGAAGATCGTCGCTCGGATGTGCGATCGGTGGATCGTGGTGGCCGACGAGCACAAGTTGGTCCCCAAGCTCGGCGACTTCGGCACACCGCTCGAGATCCTCCCGTTCGCTCCCCGGGTCGTGGCCTCCTGGCTCGAAGCACTGGGAGCAACCTCCGTCTCGGTGCGACCGGGGTCGAGTGACAACGGGAACCTCCTCGTGGACGCGCGGTTCGGGCTGATCGACGATCCACGGTCACTGGCGGCCGAGCTGAGCGCCGTCCCGGGCGTGGTGGAGCACGGCATCTTCCTGCGCGAGCTGGTCGAACGGGTGGTGGTGGCGGGCGGCGGCGGCATCCGCGAGCTGGTCAACGAGCGCTGAGCGGCGGCCGGGA
Source organism: Acidimicrobiales bacterium (assembly GCA_037478855.1). GTDB lineage: Bacteria > Actinomycetota > Acidimicrobiia > Acidimicrobiales > Acidimicrobilacustridaceae > Rhabdothermincola. The sequence goes on from JBBFLY010000037.1 coordinate 25,920, forward strand.
ACGTGACAGTTCGGTGACGGTCGAGGGCCTGCTGCGGTCCGCAGGTCCGCGCTGCTTTGAAGGCGCTTCGCGATGAGGCGGGGGGTGGTGTCAGGGTGAGGGTCCACCGCTGAGGCGGAGGCCTCCACGAATCTCGTGACTGTTCGAAGGTCCAAGATTCGGGAGGCTGGGCTTCCCCCCCTGATCGTGGAGGGTCCGGTTATGCAGCTCGGGCGGTCACGGTGGGCTGGCGTCGGCTTGCGGTCACGCCACTTGTAGAACCAGCTCTCGCTGACACCGAGTGCCCGGCAGGCGACCGCGTGCGGGACACGGTGGCAGGTCCTCTGGGAGGCGATGAACGCAGCCAGGCTCAACGCGTCGCCTCCTTGACCCAGAGGACCACGGATCGCTTGAGGACATCACGCTCCATCTCCAGCTCGGCGCAGCGGCGCCGCAACCGGATCAGCTCCTCGCCATCATCGGCGGTCAGACCTTCGGCCTCGCCCCGCTGGACACGGTCACGCTTCACCCAGTTGCCCAGCGTCCCGGCGTTGATCCCCAGCTCCCTGGCGATCTCAGCGATAGGCCTGCCAGTCTCCCGGACGATCCTGACCGCGCCCGCGCGGAACTCGGGATCGAACTTCCTTCTCGTCTCGGGCATGACATCTCCTCATAGGTGATGCCTCCACGCAGAGGGGGGATGCCCATACCCAAGTGTCCAGGACCCCACGGGGGTCGCGCCGATCTCGAGACGGGACGAGGCGACGATCTCATCGTGCCATCGGTCGAGGATGCCGCCGAGGCGATCGGTTCGGGGACCTCGGGGGCGGCGAGCAACACGAGCAGCGCACCCACGACCGCGCCGACGATCGGCGCGAACCAGAACAGCCACAGCTGCGCCAGGCCCCACCCGTCGCCCGCGACGGCGAGCAGCACAGCGGGCCCTGTCGATCGCGCCGGGTTCACGGACGTGTGCATGAGACACGGTGTCGCACGCCGGCGTCGTCGACGTCGACTGACCCAAGCCGGCTCGTCAACCGCGGCCGCGGTACTGGGCCCTGGCTCCCACCGACTCCTTGTTGAGCCGCTTCGACAGGTGCAGCCCCTCGAGCACGAACTCGACGCCGGCGGCCACCGCGGCAGGTGACTCGTCACCGCCTGTCAGCTGCACCACCGGCTCCCGCAGCTCGGGGATCTCCGTCACCAGGCCGACGTAGTCGACCGAGCGCACGTCTTCACCGGCGTGCACCACCCGACTCGCGTCGAAGGCGTCGATGACCGGCCGGAGGTCCTCGATGGCGAGGCGGTCACGGAACACCGACAGCACCGCCGACTTGAGGAGGTGGTCGATGATCTGGTCGTCGCGACCCTCCTCGATTGACTCGATCTCGACCTTGCCCGCGGTGGACGAGGCGAGGGCCTGGAGGTCGCTGACGCGCGGAACCACGTCGGTCTCCCCGAGGATCAGCGCCCGCCGGGCCGCGTTCGCCACGAGGGTCTCGAGGTTCGACACCGTGAGCCGCACCGACACGCCGGATCGCTGGTTGATGTGCGGGCTCCGCCGTGCCAGCTGGCTCAGCTCGGCTACCACCTCGGCCATGTAGTCGGGCACCACGATCCGCAGACCCTCGGCCTCGAGCGGCCGGGCCTCCTGGCGGGCGATGGCCACCTCGGTCTCGACGTCAAGCGGGTAGTGGGTGCGGATCTGGCTGCCGAAGCGATCCTTCAGCGGGGTGATGATGCGTCCGCGGTTCGTGTAGTCCTCGGGGTTCGCCGACGCGACGAGCAGCACGTCGAGCGGCAGGCGGATCTTGTAGCCACGGATCTGCACATCGCGCTCCTCGAGCACGTTGAGCAGACCGACCTGGATCCGCTCGGCGAGATCGGGGAGCTCGTTGATGGCGAAGATGCCCCGGTTGGTCCGTGGTACCAGTCCGTAGTGCAACGTGAGCTCGTCGGAGAGGTACCTGCCCTCAGCGACCTTGATGGGGTCGACCTCACCGATCAGATCGGCGATGGAGGTGTCGGGGGTGGCCAGCTTCTCCCCGAAGCGCTCGTCGCGGTGCACCCACTCGATCGGGGTGTCGTCGCCTTCCGCGGCGACGAGGTCCCGGGCGTGGCGGGAGACCGGGTGGAACGGATCGTCGTTGATCTCCGAGCCGGCGACGATGGGCATCCACTCGTCGAGCAGGCCCGTGAGAGCCCGGATCATGCGCGTCTTTGCCTGGCCCCGCTCACCGAGGAAGATCACGTCGTGCCCAGCGAGGAGAGCGTTCTCGAGCTGGGGCAGCACTGTGTCGTCGTAGCCGAGCACCCCGGGGAAGAGCGGTTCGCCGGCTCGGATGCGTGCCACGGCGTTCTGGCGGACCTCCTCCTTGACCGGGCGGGACACCCAGCCAGAGCGTCGCAGTTCGCCGATAGTGGCTGGTCGAGTGCTGGCGGACGGCATGTCGGCCACGCTACCGCCGCCGTTCCCGCTTCGGGGGCCGGAGTGCCGCAGCGAGTACCACGAGCCGAGCGGTACGCCGCCCTCCGTAGCGGTCAGCGTCGGCTCACGAGCGGACCGAGGTCCCAGAACCGCTGCGCCGGAACGGCTGGCGCGAACAGGTAGCCCTGGGCGCGATCGCAGCCGAGACGCTTCAGCTCGTCGAGCTGTCTCTCAGTCTCAACCCCCTCGGCCACGACGCCCAAGCCGAGGGCGTGGCCGAGACTGACGATCGCGTCGACGATCGAGGTGTCGTCGGGATCCGTCCCGAGACCGTCGACGAAGGAGCGGTCGATCTTCAGGATGTCGACCGGCAGCTGCTTCAGCTTCTCGAGCGACGAGTAGCCCGTCCCGAAGTCGTCGATTGCGAGCTGCACACCGAGGTCGCGAAGCCGGCCGAGCACCTCGAGGCTGACGGCAGGATCGGCCATCACCGCGGTCTCGGTGATCTCAAGGCAGAGCGTGGACGGCTCGAGTCCGCTTCGGTCGAGAGCTCCGATGACCAGGGGCACCAGATCGGGATGGGCGATCTGGCGAGCTGACAGGTTCACCCGGATGGTCTCGAGGGCGTGCCCACCGGTGAGGAGCCAGTGGCCGGCGAGCCGGCAGGCCTCGGAGAGCACCCAGGAGCCGACGTCGACGATCAGGCCCGACTCCTCCGCAACGGAGATGAACGCCCCGGCTTCGAGGAGCCCTTCGACCGGGTGCTGCCAACGCACGAGCGCCTCACACCCGACGACCTCACCGGTGGCGATGGAGACCTCGGGCTGGAAGTGCACCTCGAGCTCTTCCAGCTCGACCGCGCGACGCAGGGAGCTCTCGAGGTGGAGCCGCTCGCTCGCCCTGTTCC